>MIBD01000116.1:5454-6504 GCA_001829395.1 Spirochaetes bacterium GWF1_49_6
CCCCGGATTGATCGAGGGCGCGCACGAGGGAAAGGGCCTCGGCATCGAGTTCCTCAAGCATATCGAGCGCACGAAGATCATCCTGTATATCCTCGACATTTCCGACGAGCCGATGAAAAAGTTCGAAATCCTGCGGGACGAGCTTCGCGGGTACTCGGAGACCCTCGCGTCGCGCCGGTTCATGGTCGCGCTGAATAAAACAGATTTGGTGCAGGAACCTAAGGATATAGATAAAATAGTTAAAAAATTTAAAAAACTCACTCCCGATGTGATGACGATATGCGCGCTCCAGGGGGATGGGCTGAAAGACCTGAAATGGTTGATATATAACATGTATGGGGAATGCGAAAAGAGAGAGAAAGAGGCGGCTCTGCATGAAACTCCAAGTAAACAGTTTGACTTTTAATGTCGCGAGGGTAACGCTCAAGCTCGGCACCCGGCAGGTCACCGATCTCGACGGGATCAATCACGCGAATATCGAGAAGATAGCGGCGGAGGTCGCGGAGCTTCGCGCGTCGGGAATCGAGTTCGTCCTCACGGTGAGCGGGGCGATCGGCCTCGGCAGGCTCGGCTTTCGCGACAAACTCGGCGACGGCAAACTCCCGTTACCGCAGAAACAGGCGCTCGCCGGGGTGGGGCAGGTCGCGCTGATGGAGCTGTTCAAGGAAAAGTTCGCCAAGCACGGCATCCCTGTCGGGCAGGTGCTCCTCACCCATGCCATTTTCGAAAACCGCAACTCCTACCTGAACGCCCGTAATACGCTGAACACGATGCTCGAGATGGGGATTATCCCCGTCATCAACGAGAACGATTCGGTAGCGGTCGAGGAAATCCGTTTCGGCGACAACGACCGTCTCGGCGCGTTGGTCGCGCTTCTGACCGACTCCGACCTTTATATTATGCTCTCCGATATCGACGGGTTCTACGCGGACTACGGTACGCCCCAAAGCCGCCTGATGAAAGTCGTCGACCTCGATAACGAACCGGCGCTCGCGTCGCACGCGCATGACAACGAGTTCCACCTATCTACAGGCGGCATGCTGACCAAGC
>MIBD01000116.1:6597-7352 GCA_001829395.1 Spirochaetes bacterium GWF1_49_6
ACCAGAAGAAACGTTGGATATCCGCGAAGCATACGCGCGGCAGGATAGTGATCGACGACGGCGCGGTCAATGCCGTCCGCGCGCACAAGAGTTTGCTGCCGTCGGGGATAGTGCGCATCGAGGGGAAGTTCCAGCGCGGGGATAACGTGCTGGTGACGGACGGCGCGGGGGAAAAGGTCGCGGCGGGGCTGGTGAACTTCGGAGCGGACGAGTGCGCGATGATCGCGGGGCATAAGACGAGCGAGATCGAGGCAATCCTCGGAGTACCCGGCATGCAGGATAACGTCATCCATATCGATAACATGGTAGTGCTGTAATAAGGGCGGTCCCCCCCCCTGCGGGGACTAACGTAAAAACTCTGATTATTCTAACAAATCAAAGTATAATTGATTATAAAACGCCCAATGGTCACTTCCTAAACTGAGTATTTAAAAGTGACCATAAGTGACACGTGACCTCCCGGCCTACGCCGGAAGGCAGGTAAGTTAAAAGTGACTTCCCGGCTTTCGCCGGATCACTCCACGAAATTCAAATAAGTATAGCCGATCGCGCCGGGGTCATGCATTGCACGCCGGTGTCGCCGGTTATACCGTTAACCCCGCTGATCAGCGCGCTCTCCTACCTCGGTTCGCCGTATGTCAACTCGGTGAAGTATTTCAGTTGGCGGAAAGACAAGATGAAAAAAGATGACAGGGTGCGCCGGATTTGATAGAATAATGTACTAATGAAAGGAGAAGTGTATGAAAGTAGTGTTG
>MIBD01000117.1:0-148 GCA_001829395.1 Spirochaetes bacterium GWF1_49_6
ACGTTACCGAGCGAATCGACATCGGCGGAGTAGTCTAAAATGGAATAACCGACGTCTTTACTGAAGCTTTGGTATTGTACCCATGGATTGCCGGGTAGATCAGGTTTATCGTTCGTTGTGATTAAAAACGAGGAAGGGGAGTTGAGTG
>MIBD01000117.1:212-4114 GCA_001829395.1 Spirochaetes bacterium GWF1_49_6
GAACGAAGCCCCGAAAGCAGACCAGCCGCTGGTAGAGCTGTCGAACACTATCTGGGCCGGACCCCCTGACTGAGTGGCAAATGTCATATTCCATTTATTGTTATATGCTATTTTCAACGCATCCATGGATGAAGCGTAACTTTGAAAGTTGGTTGCCCATTCTTCATTAATATCCGATGCGGAAAGGATAGCGAATTTCGTAGAAGGATAGTATACCCCGGTAAATATCCTATCGGATTCATCGACGGTTATCGAGTAATTCCTGGAATCGGAGATATCCTCTAATGAAAACATCCCGCTCCATTGCGGCTGGTTAAGCGTATTATTCGCGGAGGGTGAAAAAAAGTGCAGTAAAGCGCACGACGATAGAGCGAAAACCGGTATTAAAAAAAGTAACCTTCGCATTCTGCCCCCCTATGAATTAATTCATCCTGAAAATGAAAGTATTCGTCGACGGATAATCCTGTGAAACAGCTACGACCGCTTTATTATCATTATCGACCGCGATTTTTATATACGTGCAGTTGTAAAGATCCGCGGGAAAGCCGGGTATCGGGGTGAATAATCCGTTATAATAACAAAACACCTTCGGTTGGCGAAATTTCAAATCGATAAACCCGATATAAAACATAGTACGGTCGTTACTGTAGTCCAGCGAAATCGCGCTTTGCTCGAATGCATCCAAATGATAGACAGAATCATTATAAACCGCCGTTTCCTTGATCAGCGTCAAATCCGCCGTATCGTTATCGATAGCAAATTCTTTATACTTGAGTACCACATGATCGCTCCATTGCCCGGTATACACACAGTGAAGACGGTCGTTCTTATCGATAAATATTTTTGCGGCATCTTTACCGTCAAAAAACTCATTCACCTTGATATCATTGTTTTTTGTATTGTAGATATAGATAATAATCTTATTATCCGACGCCATGCAGGCGTAGATATGCCCGTTTACTGATTGTGCGAGACTGACGGATTTAAATGCTATAGAGCCTATATTTGTCGCGATTAATGTGCTCCATGAGTTTCCCGCCCAATCGGTACAAATTTTAACATTGAGATTTGAATTCATAGAGTTTACATAAGCTATAATAGTGCTTTCTAATTGGGTGTTCTGAAGGTAATAATCGCAGATTGACGTCATACCGGAAGCGTCGCTTTGAAATGCCGTATAATTCCACGATCCGGCGCTGGTATTGCACTGTAGAATTCTTAAATCCATTCCCGAATATTTTGCAAGGATAAGCGGATAAGGATAGAAGGGATCATTTTCCTTGACGAATTTAATGAGGGGAAAGGAGTAATTGGAATAATAATCAAAACCGTACTGTGAGAACGATCCGTCAGAGACTTCATTGAATACTTTAAGTGCGTTCATATAATAGTTTTCGGTGTATGCGAAATAAACCATGTTATCCGGGCTGACGGCGACAGAAAACTCGGGAACTTTAATATTGTACCCCTGGTTGAATTCATATAGAAGATGCCACCCGCCGGAAGTCAACACATTATTTACCACAGGCTGATAAAAATGGAAGATTTGACAGGACAATATGCCGGAAAAAAGCAGCCCTATGCCGGATATTATAATTTTCCGCATATAATGCGCCCTAGAAATGGAACCTCACACCCAGCGAAAGAGTTACAGGGAACTGATAGGTCTCAAAGTTCGCCAACGGTGCGAAGTAGAATCCGGCGCTGAACATCAGGAAGTCGTATTCCAGCATCACGTGCGGCCCCACCACAAAGGAACGCTGCGGGGAAAATACCTGAGATATATTCAATAGTTCCGGGGCGATAATCGATAGATAGTAACGGGCGGAAATTCCCGCGGCGAGACGGAAGCCTTCTGTCCCGCGGTTGCCCAAGATATACGCGCCGATATCGATACCCGCGGCAACGCTCAGCATGAACGTCTGCCCGGGGAACGCGTTACCCCAGTCGCCGAGGAGGGGAACAGGGCTTGCTCCGAGCATTAAGCCGGTATAAAACCAGTTATTCCAGAAATAATCGCCGTATGCGACCAGCATCAGCCCGTCGTTCAGGTTCAGCCGCATCGAAAATCCGCCCAAACCCTTCAATGACGGTTTGAGAAGGACAGTCTCTTTATCATGGAGAGTGAACGTATTGGTATAAACAAAGTTCGTCTTGTCCTCGATCAGCCAGAATGTGTAATCGCGTCCGGCGTAAATATTCGATAGAACCGTGTTATCCGATACGATATTGGTTTCGGAGGCATGGATGAGGTACAGATCATAGATGGATTTCGATTTCTTATTGGGAACAGTGGGAATATTAATGACGCCCACCGCGTAATATCCGATCGTGATCGCCTCGCCCTTCTTAGGGACAAATGTCTGGTCGAACGCGACAGCGGCGGTGGAAAGGTTCCGCAGGGTAATCTGGTAATTCTGATCGGCGAGCACTTTCAGGTTCATACTGAAACCGTCGCCGGATACGTCCGATATATATTTCTCGTTGATATATAATCCGTATTTTTCATTGCCGATACGAAACCCGCTGAACTGCAGGGTCGCCACGGCGAGCTGTTTCTGGAGGGTCTGCGCGATAATATCCTCGAGCATATTATCGATAGCATCGAGTACCTCGAACTCCGTCCCGGAGGTATACGCTTTCTGGAAGAACACCGCACCCAGTTTTTGCGACCAGACGTACAGGTTAATAGAGAGTTTCTGATCTTTTTTAGTTTTTCCCTTGAGGGTATAATCGCCGTATATAATGAAGTCCGCGGGGTTGAGCGCGGCGAACGTAGCGACATTGGATGAATCGAAATTCATCGAAAGGAGTTTATCACGGTCGGGAAGGGTGACGCCGGGGATAATCTGGATAAAGTTATGAATAGGCCCGAAGAAAAGGATACGGTAATTATCGGAACCCGCCGAATCTTCCTTAGGGGTAAGATTCTGGAGCGGCATAATCAGCAGACTAACGGTGTTCGTATTACTGTCCTGAGCGAAAACAAGGTACGGAAGGATAATGAACATGATTAACGGTAAAAATTTCTTCATATATATAACCCCCGATGCGTAATTAGTTATATTTTAATATGCTTTCATCAATTTTCCAAGTATTTTTATGGAAATGTTTGATAAATATTTATCTAATTGCTATTCGTATCACTAATTGATAAAATATAGTATTCATGGTATTTCTGGAGGGCGTAAAACCATGTTTGAATATACGCTTATCATAAGGCAGATAATATCGAAATATTTTGAAAATCCATCGTTTGTGTGATATACTCCGGAATAACGTAGATGAATGCAAATTGTTTTACAATTGTTTTGGTATATTGGGTCGAAGAAATATAGGCGGTAATGATAATAATATTTATATATCCTATCCGTGCTATTTTTCTATTTTGGTTTACGAAAGGATATGTCAATTTCTTCAACAATGATATAGGATCAAAATATTTTTTATAGGAGTTGTGTATGAAGAAGGTTCGGGTACTGATGGTGTTATTGACGGGTATGGTTTTCGCGGCGGGATTGACGATATCCTGCGCCGCATCGTCGGATCCTTTGACTCTTACGATAACCCATCCTGCGGCGGGGACTGTCGAGACGAACGCTACCAACGAGGTCCGTATCGATTATGAGGTCAGTCCCATCAATTTCACCAATCCCATCGATGGGGTGTATATTTCCGATAACAGCGGAACATTTACCAAGCTGAGCGACGCTTATATCTACGGCGGGTATCAGACGTTTTCAGCGGGCGCGCATACGTTGAGCTTCTACGCGAAGTCGCAGGATGGAACGAAAACCGCGACCATTACGCGCCAGATAGTCGCTACAAACTAGAGAATTAACAGGCAGCTCGGAAAACAAACGCCGGAACAGTTGAAAATTCTGAAATTTATCTTAAAATAT
>MIBD01000117.1:4120-7397 GCA_001829395.1 Spirochaetes bacterium GWF1_49_6
ATAATATTCAGGAGTATTCACATGAAAAAAATGAGTATAGTATTGGTCTTCTCGATTGTTTTCAGTACGGTGTTGTTTTCCGAACTCCTGTCATTGAAGGACGACGGTTATTCGATAAACATTCCCACGAATTACCAGTTCCGCCAGGATGAGAACAGTCTTTCCATCCTTTTAAACACCCCGGGCACGGAGATCGGGATATCGAAGTCGTGGCTGCCGTGGAAGGAAATCCAGGCGGGTGTATCGCAGGCCTATATAAAGGAAGCGAACCTGATGATGTTCAAGACGGAGGTGTCGCTCGAGAACGAGGTGACGCATAATTCGATTGTTTTCCATAATGCCGAACTGAAAAAATTCAACCCGAAGAACCCCGATTATGCGATTCAGGTATATACTTCGTACTTCCAAACAAAAAAGGGAGTATACCGTATCGTGTTCGAATCCGCTATGGAAATCTATCCTTACGCGATACCCGAGGTCAAATCTCTTATCAATTCGATCGAGAAGCTGAAATAAATTGCCCTTACAACGGCAAAAGGAAAAGCGGTGTTTTTTATCACTGCATTACTTTTTTATAATGCGGGGTAAAGCAGTCTGTTTTATTCCTTAAATGGTATTCGAATAGATTGCTTCGCTCAGGCTCGCAATGACAAAACAGTTCGTAAACAAGCCCCCGGGCGGCGGGGTTTTTATAAGGAAGGCGGGATGAAAATGAAAAAAATAATAATACTATTCCTTTCATGGTTTATCGTTTCATGCGGGTCGAAGGTTGCGTTCGTAAAATACGGGCCTGTCACATTGCAGAAGAGCCCCGAAGTATTATCGGTCAAAAGCTCCCCTGACAGCGTACCCGCCGAGTATATCTTCCATAATAATACGACGAACAAGATCGTCTTTTTCTCGAGGGAGGCATACTTCGCTTCCTCGGACGGGATATGGACGTCCGGTATCATCGGGCCGTTCGATACCCCCGCCGTAGTCAATCCCGGCGATAAATGGATTTTTAACGATGAGATTTTTGTCCCTTCCGACGTCATCGATTCGATTATCGACGAAGGTAAGATGGACGGCGAAAAGTTCGCGTTCGTCCAGATTTTTCATTATACGAACCACCATATTCATTGCGAGATAGTCGTCAGGTGGACGGTCAAGCTCGATTATTCGCAGTGGCATCAGGATATTGTTAAAAAAGAAACCCCGTATTACAAAGTGCAAATCAATCCTGCATACTTTTCGAATTCCGCCGCATCCGAACGGTTGGATAGTTTCCTCGGATATTTCTATAAGGTATACTCCGGGCTAGAAAAAACGCTGGGGTATCTCCCGATTGGGGGCGGCAAGATTAAGCTCAAATTAACCGAATGGGGGGGATTCCCGTATTTCGCCCCAGCCGCGTCCGGCCCGTTCGTATCGATACCCGCGTCGTTAATCGTCAACAACGACGACTGGCTCTATGTGGTTTTTCCCCATGAGCTGACGCACTACTTCCTGCTGACCGAATTCCCCAATCCGCCCCGGTGGATGATGGAAGGGCCGGCCTCTTACTTCGCGGGAAAAGTCTGCGCGGCGTTGGGGTATCAGAAGATCGCGGTCGACGACGGGGTTAAAATTTCCAAATGGGGCGCGGAATACGCCGCGGAAGGAAAGGACTACCTTTTCACCGACGACTGGCCGCAGGACAATACCGGCGACCATCCCCTCGGGTTCGGCAGGGCGTTCCAGCTGATGGGGGATATTGAAAAACTCTGCGGGAGTGATATTTTCTCCAGGATGTTTGCCCAATGGAAGCAGGACGGGTTCCGTTTCCCGGCGGGTAAAAGCTCGATGGAAAAGACCGCCCTCGTGATCGATTCCCTCGTGAAACTTTCCGGTAAGGACGTGATGAAGCTGTTCCGGGAGTACGGCTACACGGGGAAATAAGCAATGTGAATACGGCCGCTTCAGGGCTGGTTGATAAACTGTTTCTGTCATCGCGGGACTTCCCCCGTCTGTGGGAGTCGTTCAATGACATCCGTGTCGTCGCGGGACTTCTCCCATCCTACGTCCCGCTTTACAACATCCGTGTCGCTGTGGGGCTTCCCCCTCCGTGGGTTCGCAGTATAGTTCGACTGGCTCACTATGACAGTTTTCTCTCATCACGGGCTGTGTTTTTATTATGGTATTCAGCTAGAAATCGGGATTAGCCGTACGCAGTACCCTTGCAAAATTTCAGGATTTACATTATCATATTTACCGACAGGTAAAGTAAAAGTAGGATAACGGCTTCTTCCCGTACGCGCTTTCTACTTGTGACTTGTCACTTTTCACTTTAATAGGAGTTCTCTATGACCGCAAGCGAAATCCGCAAGAGCTTCCTCGGCTTCTTCGCGGGTAAAGATCACACCATAGTAAAATCTGCGCCGCTGGTTCCCGATAACGACCCCACTCTGCTTTTCACCAACGCCGGGATGAACCAGTTCAAGGACGTGTTCCTGAATACGGGTACACGCCCCTATAAACGCGCCGCCGACACCCAGAAATGCATGCGCGTATCGGGGAAGCATAACGACCTCGACGATGTGGGTAAGGATACTTATCACCACACCCTGTTCGAGATGCTCGGCAACTGGTCGTTCGGCGACTACTATAAAAAGGAAGCCATTACATGGGCGTGGGAACTGCTGACCGGGATATGGAAGCTCCCTAAGGATAAGCTCTACGCGACCGTGCATAACTCCGATAAGGAGGCCGCAGGATTCTGGGCGGAGCTTACCGATATCGAGAAACCGCATATCATGGAGTTCGGCGATAAGGACAACTTTTGGGAGATGGGCGAGACCGGACCCTGCGGGCCGTGCTCCGAAATCCATATCGACCGCGGCCCCGGCACCTGCGACAAACAGCACGTCCCCGGGCATGTCTGCGCCGTCAACGCCGGATGCTCGCGCTATATCGAGCTATGGAACCTTGTCTTTATCCAGTACAACCGCGAGTCCGACAGGAGCCTGAACCCGTTACCCGCGAAGCATGTGGATACCGGAATGGGGTTCGAACGCATTGTCGCGGTCATCCAGGGCAAGTTCTCCAACTACGACAGCGATATATTTATGCCTATAATAAAGAAGATTGAATCGATGTCCGGCCGGAAGTATAATATCGCGTCCGCGAAAGCGGGAGGCGAGCACGAGGGGATGCCGTTCCGGGTGATAGCCGACCATATCCGCGCGCTGACGTTCGCGCTCGCCGACGGGGTGATGCCGTCCAACGAGGGACGGGGGTATGTTATCCGCAAGATACT
>MIBD01000117.1:7470-7715 GCA_001829395.1 Spirochaetes bacterium GWF1_49_6
GCGCGATACGGGAAAATTCTCGGGTTCGATGCGCCGTTCCTGCACGAACTGGTCGATATTGTGAGCGATACGATGGGCGGGGCGTTCCCGGAAGTCCTCGAACGCGCGAAGATGGTCAAAGGACTCATCTACTCCGAGGAGGATTCGTTCTTTCGGACACTTAATAAGGGGATGGACAAACTACAGGCAGTTATCGCTAAGGTGCGGAAGTCCGGCGGAGACACGATCTCCGGCGAGGACGTTTT
>MIBD01000117.1:7751-7893 GCA_001829395.1 Spirochaetes bacterium GWF1_49_6
TACCCAGCAGGTCGCGATAGACGAGAACCTGCGTATCGATATGGACCGTTTCCGCGAACTGATGGAGAAGCAGAAGGAACGCGCCCGCGCGAGCTGGAAGGGGTTCGCGTTCGACTTCAAGGTGATCGCGGGTAAGGCGGAG
>MIBD01000118.1:0-5429 GCA_001829395.1 Spirochaetes bacterium GWF1_49_6
CATTCTCGCGTAGCTGTCGTTCACGTCGATTATCTTCTGATCCATATGCAGGACTATCCCCTCGTGTGACGCCTGCGCAAGCTTCTTATAACGGTCTTCGCTGTGAAGATAGGCCTTGCGAGTCCGCTGCTGGACAATATATAGTATCCCGAGCGCGGCAAGGAGCCCGAATATCCCCGCGCCGATCACCCAGACCAACACTTTATTCTGCTCGTAGAACGAAAGCGGGCGGTTGACAATCACGCTCTTCTCGGGAATTTCAGATAACGGGATAAAGAATTTCATCAACTGCTCGTAATCGAACATATACTGATTGACGTCCTCCTGTACCACCGGAATATTGGTCACGCTTTCGCCGTTTAGAATTTTAATCGCCATCTGAGCGGCCATTTTACCCTGCAGGAACCCGCTGGTAACCAATCCCCCCACGACACCCTTACCGAGATAAAAATCCCATACGACATATACCGGAACCGGACTGTCCTTAGAAATCATTTCGCCGCTTTCGGTATAACTATAATTCACCCCGGCTTTATCGCGGTTATAGGTTAGCAGAAGAACAAGCGTATCCGGGGTCAACGCGCCGAGCTTTTTCAGCAGGTCCTTCAACACAAGGTCTTCTGAAAATACGAATTCGACCTGACCCGCGAATAACGGCATCACCTTTTCCAGACGTTTAAGGTTGCCCTCGCCGGTAGTGGTCTTATCGTTTACGACAAATATTTTTTTCGCGAGCGGATGCAATTTGAGCATCAGACGGATAGTTCCCTCGAGGTCATACTCTTCCTCGATACCGGTGAATAACGGTTTATCCCGCAGTTTCGCGGGGTCGAGATAATTTACGCCGCAGAAAACGACCGGGGTATTCGGAAATAATTCTGGCTGGTGGTCTAACAGGAAGTTAAACGCGTCGTCATCGGAAGAAATAATCACGTCGAAATGTTTATCTTTGAATTTCTTCTGAAAAATATCGAAAAGCTGATTGAGGTATTGCGGTGAAAAATAGCTCTTGGTATCGAGGTACTCGATATGGAACATGATGCCGGAGTATTCGGAATTCGCGAGCGTGGACAGGATACCCATCGTGATATTATCCGTCCATTCCAACCCCTGGCTATAGGAATGCACGATCAGGATTTCCTTATGCCCGTCGGCGGCGGAAATAGATGTAAAAGGCAACAATAGAAGAAACCATCCGGTTACAATACGAGAGAGTAATTGTCTCATGCGGCCCCCAGATAAATTTTCCTTTCTCATCCCTTTCTACATACTTTAACCCGAAAGGACTTGAAAGTCAATATTTTTTCTATTGTTTAACGGTGAATTAATCCGCCGTAATTGTGTTATCATCCGCCTCAAGTTGAATACTCATTATCCGTACTGCGAAAATAGTTACGCCCGTTTTTCCGCATCGATAATAATTTCTACGTCTATCGCGGGAGTGGTTTTCATGGTTTTGAGAGAAAATATGATTTGTATCGCATCAAAATGCTAATGGATGAACCGCCGTCAGATCTGCAGGCCTTTCCAGTCGCGTTTCTCGTCATAGAAATAAGATTCGTATATCTCGAGAAGATTCCGTTTGAGGTCGGTCTTGAGGATTTCCTCGATTTCATACGGGGTGCTTTTATTCTTCACACTGTCCCATAATACTTTGGTGTCCTTGGAATTGGACTTGATGATGATGGACTTCACCAGCGGAATATACGCCGGGTTGATACTGAACTTGCGCAGCCCCATTCCGAGCAGGAGACGGATATACAGCGGGTTACGCGCGATTTCACCGCAGACCGATAGCGGGATATGATTCCGCCGGGCGTTGTGGATAGTCAGACTGATAAGATACAGTACCGCGGGGTTGAGGGGTTGATAGAACTTCGCCACCGACTGGTTATTCCTGTCCACCGCGAGCGTGTACTGAACCAAGTCGTTGGTACCGATACTGAAAAACGCGGCTTCCTTCGAGAGCTTGTCGGAAAGAAGCGCCGCCGAGGGTATTTCTATCATTATACCGACCGGAATGTTATATTTGAACGGTTTCCCTTCGCTTTTTACTTCGCTCTCGCACTGCTTGAAAATATCCCTGACCCTGCGGACTTCGTCGACACAGGATATCATCGGTATCATAATTTTCACGTTATCGTTAAACACGCTCGCGCGTATAATCGCCCGGAGCTGTTGTTTGAATTTATCCACCTCTTTGAGGAACACGCGGGTCGAACGCCATCCGAGGAACGGGTTCGGGTCGCGCGGGACATTATCGTTGATAAAGAACTTGTCGCCGCCGATATCGAGGGTACGGATAACCACATCCTTCTCCTGGAACAGCAGGAGGAATTCCTTGTAGAGTTCGAACTGTTCGACTTCGGAAAGAAACTTTTGGGCCGCGATAAACGCCAGCTCGGTACGAAAAAGCCCGATTCCCTCGGCGCCATGCCTCCGCGCGATATTCAAATCCATATTATTGGACACGTTGGCGTATATCTGCACATCCTCTCCGTCGTATGTCTTCGACGGGAGCGCGACGACCTGGAAGATTTCCTTCTCTTTTGCGGTGTACGCAGACTTGATATGCTGGTAATCCCCACAGGTGTTCTCATCGGGATCGATAATTACTATTCCTTTATAGCCGTCCACCACTATCTGGTCTTTCTTCTTCACATAGGAGAGAAGGTCCTTGATACCGAATACCGCCGGGATTTCCAACGATTCCGCGATAATCGCGGCATGAGACGTCGTACCGCCGGACTCTGTCGCGATGCCCAGCACATAGTCCTTCGGGATATGGAGCACTTCGGCGGCGGAAACTTCCTCGGCCACCAGTATGATCGGTTCCTGAATCGCGGAAAGATCGATATCGCCGAAAAGTTTCCGCAGGATACGGTCGGCAATCGCCTTGAAATCGAGGTAACGGCTCTGGAAATACTCGTTCTCCAGCTTGTCGAACTCACGCTTGATATTTTCCAGCTCGTATACCATCGCCACATCGGCGGGATACAACTGGTTCTTTATCGTATCGGGCACCTGTTTGTTAAAAAGGTCTTCGTCGAGAAGGAGGGAGTAGAAGGATATGATCTGGGCGTTCTGCTGATTCATCTGCTCGGGATTGCGTTTCTTGAGGGATTCGATCTCCTCGCGCACCTTGCCGATAGCATCCCGGTAACGCTTGACTTCAGAATCGACCTGCGATTCGTCAATCCGCGCGTTATAATGCACGCTCTTCATTACGTCATGCCGGATCAGCACATTTCCTATAGCGATTCCTTTCGATATGGGAATACCCCGTAAGGAATACAATATATCCTCCATTTAAACTTTACATACGGTCACTTCTAAACACCGCCTTTTCAAGGCGGCCTGTCTACCTTCTACCGAAGGTTGAAGGCAGGCAAGGAAGTGACCATTGGGCGCATTATTAAAAATTATAAATACTATTGTTACAAATATCAATATTTTTTAGCATCGCTCTTATTATAACAGAATTTCACAAGAATATCAAAATACCGCAATTACGGAATTGAATATGAATCGGAATAAGTGAGAATTATGCTTCGGAAAGGCCCGCTAAAGATCAGTGAATAAGAAACGAGATACTAAAGGTGCTGCCCCTCCCGTATTTACTCTTGAGCTTCACCGAACCCCCATAGTACCCGATGAAAGTCTTTACCATATATAACCCGAGACCCGCCCCCCATTCGTTAAATGTCGCGGATTCTTCGGTACGGTAGAACTGCGCGAATATATTATCGAGGTCCTTCTCCCTGATTCCCTGCCCGGTATCGATAATATCCACCGTCAGGAAATCGTCCTTCTGGTATCCGCGAATATCGACTATCCCGTTGGGTTTATTATAGAAGATTGCGTTGGAAATCAGTTCGTCGAGTATCGTCCGGATAACCGTCTCATTCCCGAGGAAATTCTGGAATTCGGGCGAGAAATTCATCGTAACCGTCACCTTCCGCTTCTCGCGTTCCTCGCTGTGACGGTCGATTATCTCACGGCACATCCGCGCGAAATTCACCCTGTCGGCAAACAGGTCGTTCACTTCCTGCTCGATCGACGCGATAGTCAGTACTTTATTGACCGTGTTATCGAATTTATTGACCTGCGCGAGTATCCTAAGAAGCGCTTTCTGCTTCACATCGGGGCTCATCGTCGTATCGTCGATCAGCTTCTGGAGCTGTTTCTGGATATTCGCCACCGGATGGGCAAGGTATTCTGAGACATGACTCATAAACTGGGTCTTGAGGTTGATGAGCTTCAGGAGTTCATCGTTCTGTAAACGGATACGGTTGTACAGCGCGATATTGTTCACCGAGATCGACGCCTGAGACGAGAATATCTCCGCAACCTCGAGGTCGAGGTGTTTGAACGTATCGTTGTCGGATACCGTATCGAGGTATATCACTCCCAGCGACTTATTTTCATAGGTTAGCGGTACGCATAGTATGGAAATATTATAGTTCTTCCGCCCGATGCGGACCTTCTGGTTGACGATCATTTTACTTTTTTTGGTACGGATAACCTCGTCGATCACCCCCGAAGAGAACCGGAACGATTTTTTCGCCAGATCACGGAGTTCCAACCGGTAGAGGCTCTCCGGGTGCAGTTCCACATCGTTCGAGATAAACAGAATGCCCCGTTGGGCGTTCAGGGACTGCACGAGACTGCGGAGGATTTTATCGAACAGGATATCCGCTTCGGTCAGCGAACTGATGGAATGATTGATCTCGAGGACGTTCCGTAACGCGGTATCGCGTTGGGATAACTCCATCATAGTCAGTTCCGACAGATGCTCGCGGGCCTGAATAATCTGCTGAGCTTCCTGCCGTTCGATATCGGTCAGGTATTGGAGATTCTCCCGCGCCTTGATCGTGTCCGCCGCGGAACGCTTCTCGTGGTCGGAGAGCTCAAGAATTTTCTGCTGAGCCTCGATTACTCTCTCCCGTTCCAGCTTCTCCTGATCGCTGAGCATCTCGACATTCTCGAGCGCCCTGATGGTGGCCTCGGCCTGGATTTTTTCCTTAACCGCAAGCCCGTGGAGACTCTCGTGCGCGTGAATCACATCCTCCGCGTTCTTAATCTCCTTCACCATATACTCGCGTATCAATTCCTGCGCTTCTATAATTTCGTCCGCTTCTTTCCGTTCCTTCGTCGCCAATGTGGCAAGGGCGTTATATGCCTCGGAAACTTTTTCGAGATGCGTGATATAATCGTCCTTCGTCTTCATAATACTGTTCAGACGCTTTATCTCGTTTTCTTTCTCAATGATTTTTTTCATTAAGTCCCGGGTGTCGCTTCCTGTCGTCCCGGACTTAGATTTTTTCGGCATACCCGCTCCTTTTCACCAAAACAAATCGACGGATAAACTATATATCAACTCCGAATGATTGTCAATAGTCCATTCATTTCATTCATTTTCGGAAGGA
>MIBD01000118.1:5474-6241 GCA_001829395.1 Spirochaetes bacterium GWF1_49_6
TGAGAAAAATATCTTACAATTTCATTAGGTTGGTTTCCCCTTGGGGGACTGACGCAAAAACTACTAGTATAACAAAAACTACTAGCATTTTTAACATTAATAATGATGTATCTTTAAAATACGTCCAATGGTCACTTCTTTATCTTCGCGCGAAGCGCGGAGGCTAAAACTGAGTATTTAGAAATGACCATTAGTAATAAGGAGGCCGATATGCCGATAGTAAAAGTCATCGAAATTCTCGCCGAATCGAAGAAGAGCTGGGAGGACGCCGCTTCCAACGCAGTTTCCGAAGCGTCTAAGACGGTAAAGGATATCACGGGGGTGGATGTCCTCGGATTTAAGGCCGACGTGAAGGACGGCAAGGTAGTCAACTATAAAGCCCATTGCAAAATCGCGTTCGTGGTGAATAGGTAGGCTTCGTCCCCTTCCACACCCCGCGATGAACGCGGGGCAAGCGCTCATGCTTCGACGGGCTCAGCATGACTGGGTCCTCCTATACTTTTCCCCAGAATAACTGTGTCCGGTATTTTAATTTCACCATACCGCCGGATTGATGCTTATCGAATATCTCCCGCAGTCCCGCCATGATCTCGGTGTAATTCGTCTCTCCTTCCAGCGGTGCGTACGATGACGACATCAGGCGGCCGCGCAGACTCTCGAAATCGAATTCCTGCGAATTGTCGAAGGCCGCGGTACGGAACACGCCGTCCGCGAAAAGTCCGCCGAAATCGTTAATACTGAACCGTTTATGCACGAGGTTATCATAG
>MIBD01000118.1:6292-7875 GCA_001829395.1 Spirochaetes bacterium GWF1_49_6
CCCCTCGGTCACACGGTCGTTCCATATCAGGACGGCTTTCCCGCCGGGCTTCAGGATTCTCGCGAACTCCCGCTTCGCCCCGTCGAAATCGAACCAGTGGAACGCCTGCGCGGCGGTAATAAAATCGACGCTTCCGCTATCGAGGCCTGTTTCCTCAGCGGACGCATGCACCGGGAAAAAACCCGGCATCCCGGACAGGTCATGTTCGGCCTGCGCGAGCATATCCGCATTCGGTTCGACCGCGTATACAGTAGCCCCGCGTTCCAGCAGGATACGGGTAAATATACCGGTCCCCGTGCCCATATCGGCGACCACCGACCCCGCCGCGAATCCTACTTCATCGAACAAGGTGTCGATCGATTCCGCCGGATAGCCCGGCCGGTATTTCGCATAATTATCCACCCGGTTCGAGAACCTTGTTTTTCCGTCGTTCATAATCATCTCCCATAAAAAAAGCCCCCATTACGGGGGCTTGATGTTTTAGAATTGATGATCCAATCCGATATAAACACCCATCTGGTCTCTCCAGAACCCGAAGTCCGCGGCGATAATAAAGTCTTCGCCCCAAAGGATACGAAGCGCAGCGCCCCATGTCACTTCGATCTGGTTAAAGCTGAACGTTGAAAAATCATGCCACGACCCGCCGATATCCGAGAAAAGGACGAGCTCGAGGTGCCACATATCCCAAAGGAACGGGCCGAAGTCGAGAAAACGCCAGCGGATTTCAGGGGTGAACACAATCTTCATATTATCGAGGAAACGGAATTTCCCGATACCGCGCATTGTGTCGTTACCTCCGATACCGTCGTAAGGCTGAACTCCACCGAATTTCTGCGCCTTAAAGAATGGGACATCGCCGAATAACTGGTCGAACATCAGGCGTTCCGCAATCACGAGACGCTTATAAGACGGGAACAGGTCGAAGTACGCCGAATGCTTGACTGTCAGGCGGGAGTAGTTGTACATCCCCGCGAGCGCGAATTCGTACATAACCTCGTTATATGTCCCGGCGTGCGGATTGGGTTCATAATCGCGGTTATCGAAACGGAAACCGACCATCATCGACCATACCGTTCCGCCGGCGATACCGTTAGGCTGAGTATCGAACAGGTAGGACGTCTTATTCGATTGCACGGTGCTTTTTGAGAACGAATACCCTTCCAGATAGGAGCCCAGAAGGAAATCGAAGGTCTTATCGAAACCGAGCGACTTACCCCATGCCAACGGAGTACTGATGGTAAAATAGATATAGGGATGCTTCTGCTCGTAGAAATAATTCGTCTGGTTGGTATATCCCAGCGTCATCGCGGGGTCGACGATAGAGTTCGCGTAGCCGTAATAACTCTCGGCAAGCGCGAAGATATACTCCGCCATACCCTGTACACGGAACGGCTGCCCCGCAATCCATAACGCGGGGATGTCGAAACGGATATCCGGGTCCATCTGTCCCTTGGTCGAATAAGTAAACTCGCTGTATATCTTCCAGAGATAGTCTTTCGATTTACCGTTATACCCGTAAAGAGATACGCTGATACCGAATCCCACACCCGTGTCGGTATCGCCAAATATCAGAGGGAACGGCT
>MIBD01000118.1:7917-12622 GCA_001829395.1 Spirochaetes bacterium GWF1_49_6
CAAACATTTATCCGGGAAATCCCATCGCGCGGCATGGGTGCGTGCCTGCACCAGCATGCGCGCGTGTTGCCTTTTTCACGTTCCGATGTTATAATGGAATATAACAATCAGGGACAGCATATGAAAAAGCCCGCGGCTCTATTCGCGATTATCTTTACATTCGTTCTACTCACACTTGGCCTAGTCTCGCTCCGCCCATTCTGGGGTTCGGAAATGCCCGGATGGGTTTTCAAGCAGGTATCGAAGTACATCAAGTATTCCAAGAATAAAAAAAACGGCAATGCCTATGTCGGGGAACCGTCCGCCAAACTGGTCATCCCCGAGGAAGCGCATCTCCAGAGCGTTCCGGCCAAATGGAACGGCGTGTACTCCGGCAAATTAGGCGGCAGTTCGACTAAGGTGCTGGTCGCTAACGGGAGTATCACCTACTCGGCCGGTTATTACTATAAAAATATCCCCCACATGATTACCATACCCGAGTATTATCTCTACCAGGGCATCCATCCGGTTATCACCCGTGACAGCGTCACCGTCAAGGGGTCGAAGGGATCGACCGTTTTCAGCTTCACCGACGGCGCGTTGATTGTCACCGAGAACGGCGTCGAGACCGGGAGCTTCATCCGCGTTTCGGGATTCGAGACGTACTCGGTCATCCCGTCGAAATGGAGCGGGGTGTACACCGGGGTCGTGGGTTTCCTCGGGATACGGGCATGGGCCGCTGGGGGAAGTTTCACAGTGGGACTCGGCAAATATAACGGGAAAAGAATCATCATCACACTCCCCGAGCAGGCCTACTATACCGGATACCCGTTCACGGTATCGGAGGACAAGATTACCGCATCGATCCCCCCTCTCAAGTCGACCATGGAACTCCTCATCACCTCCAACACGGTCGCAATATGGGGGAACGGGAAAAAGATCGGCGCGGTGATAAAAGATTAATAGTCAAATCAATAAAAGTATGATATCTTCCCGAGAAGGAGAGTCTATGAAAAAATTCACAATCCTTATTCTGACTGCGGCGGCGTTGTCGCTGTCCGCGCCGGGTTTCGCGGTCGTCCCCGACGCATACGACGACCTGTACCAAATACTGATGAAGCGTTACGCGGGTACGATCAAGCAGTGGTCGGACGGCGACCCCGCGTCATCGTTCTCCACAGTCTATAAATTCGACCTGCACGGGTGGATTTCGGAGATTAAAGACCCCACCGGGAGTTTTACGGTGACCTACGACGTGAACCGTACGATGATCACGGTCGAGGGGAAATTCTACGATCAGTCGCATTACCTCTGCCGTTTCACGCTGAACACCAACCGCGAATTCCAGTCGGTCACGATCGACAACGGCGCGTCCAAAACGAAAACCTCCCTCCTTTTTACTTACGGCGCAAACGGGAAACTCACTGAAAAAAAGGTGGTTCTTACTAAGGACGGCAAGGATAAGACACTTAATCTGAAGTACCTCTATAACGGAAACGGCTTACTTACCGAGGAGAACACCTACGAGAACGGGGACGTACTGACCTATAAGCAGGAGTATGTCTGCGATGCGAGCGGATGCGTCCTTGAGAAAACATCGTTCTATAAGAGCCAGTTCGATAATAAGCCCAAACTGACCGAGAAGAACGTATATACCTACGACTCAGCGAATAATGTCACCTCCGTGAAGGTCTACGATTATAACGGGACGTTGAAGGACAGTATGAACTTCGCCTATAACTCGCAGAAAAACATCGTCGAGAAATCACACATCCTCGCTGGGGGAAAAGTCGACTATGCGACGATGTACCATTACTCCGGCGACGAGCAGAAAGTCCTGCACTCCTATACCTATAAAGGCGGGGTCTACTCAACCGTGCATAAATTCCTCTACGACGCGAACGGGAATCTGATTCAGAAATACCGTTTTACGCCGGAGGGAAAGCTCGACGGGTTCACGAAATATATCCTCGACCAGAAAAACAAGATTACCGACGAGGTTTATTACAACGAGAAAACCCAGATCGATTATACCCTGAAATACACCTACGACGCGAAGGGTAATTTAACGGAGCAGTACGAGGTTTATCCCGATAACAGCAAAGGATACCGTTACGTATACACCTACGATGCGAAGGGACTCCTGTCTCTCGAAACGGACTACGACCCCGACGGTAAACTCGACTCCACTTATAAATATGTCAGCAACCCCGCGGGTAAGGTGCAGGAACTCACCTGTAACGGCGCCGACGGGAAGATGCAATACCGTATCGAATACCTTTATACCCCCGAGGGCAAGCTCGCCAAGGAAAAAAAATACAACCAGGACAATATGCTGGAATATACCTACCAGTACATTTTCAATCACCAGGGACAGGTGATGGAGGAACGTAAAATCACCCCCGCCGGGGATATCGAATACGGATACCTGTTGTGGTATAACAATAAGGGGCGTCTGATTACGAAGAAGGAGTACTCCCCCGGCTGTCAGCTCGAGGGTCACGACATCTATACCTACGACGCGAAGGGGAATCTTATCCAGATCGAGACGACGGACGCGAACGGCAGCCCCGTCAAGAAGCAGGGGTATCAGATAGTTTACTGGGAATAGTATATTATATGGATAGTACCCGGATAAAACAACTCGCCGCGGACTTAGGCGCTGACCTTTGCGGGATCGCAACCGAGGAGAGATTCTCCGGCGCGCCCGATGGATTTCGCCCGAGGGATATTTACTCCAAATGCCGCTCGGTGATAGTAATTGCGAAACGTGTCCCGCATGAGTGCGTGAATGCGGATGTCGCGAAATCCCGTGCGTTTTACTCGATACTTTTCACTTTCAACTTTTTTCTTTTCACTATCCTTCATCCCCGGAATATGAAGAACACCGCGCCCATCAGGCACAACGCCGCCCATAGGTAATTCAGCTTGATCGGCTGGTCCATATAGAGTATCGCGAACGGAACGAACACCGCGAGGGAAATCACTTCCTGCAGGATTTTCAGCTTTGGCAGGTCGAGTACCGTGTATCCGATCCGGTTCGCGGGCACCTGCAGCATATACTCGAACAGCGCGATACCCCAGCTCGCGATCGCGGCGATCCACCACGGTTTATCGTGGAGATTCTTCAGGTGGGAGTACCACGCGAACGTCATAAATACGTTGGAACAGATCAATAAAAGGATTGTCCATACGATCGGGGGCATATTTTTCTCCGGCATCATTCGTGATTATTCGCGTCTATTCGCGGATGCATTTCCCTGTCTTTCACTTTTCACTTGTTACTTGTTACTTATTCATTTCGCCCCTGCTTTCTTCAGGAGATTGATGATTTCAACGTTTCCTTTTTGATTAACAACACTGAGCACCGTCGTGCCTTTTTTAGAAACAGCATTGACATCGGCTTTCGCCGCGATCAGCGCGCTGACAGTGTCGACATGGCCGTTTTCCGCCGCGAGCATTAACGCCGTCCATCCGTAATTATCGGCCGCGTTGATGTCCGCCTTCGCCCCGATCAATATATTGACAACATCCGTCTGTCCGTTTCCCGCCGCGATTATCAACGCTGTTGCGCCGTCTGTTTTTATACTATTGACATCAGCATTCCCCGCTATCAGCGCCTTGACGGTATCGGTATGTCCTTTCTGTGCCGCAAACATCAACGCCGTCCACCCTTCGTTATCAACCACGTGGATATCTGCTTTCCCCTCTATCAGCGCCTCCACAACATCCGTAAAACCCAGCTGTGCCGCGATCATCAATGCCGTCGCATTTTTTTTATTTACCGTGTTGACGTCCACTTTCGCCTCAATCAGCACTTTTACAGTATCGGTATGACCGTTCACTGATGCAGCCATAACCGCATTCCAGCCGGATTCACTGACAGCGTTAGCATCCGCCTTCGCCTCGATCAGCGCTTTCACGATATCGGTATGTCCGTTATATGCCGCTATCATTACTATCGTCCAGCCGATTTTAGTAGCCGAAGAAATGTCGGCTTTCGCTGCGATCAGCGCGCTGGCAGTATCGGCATATCCGTTTTCCGCCGCGATCATCAATGCCGTCCAGCCGTCTTTATCAGCCGCGTTAACGTCCGCCTTCGCCGCAATCAATGCCTTCACGATGTCGGTATATCCTTTTTCTGTCGCGAACATCAACGCCGTCTTACCACCTTTCTTTACAGCGTCTATCTCGGCTCTCGCGGTAATCAGCGCATTGACGGCGTCTGTATGCCCCTTTCCCGCCGCAATCATCAATGCCGTCCAGCCGTCTTTATCGGCCGCGTTAACGTCCGCTTTCGCATCGATCAACGCGTTAATAGTGACTGCATTTCCGTTCTGTACCGTAAACATTAATGCCGTCACATTTTTAAAATTACCCGCATTGACATCGGCCTTCGCCGCAATCAGTGCTTGGATAACCTCGGCATACCCCTTTTCCCCGGCAAACATTAATGCCGTCTTACCGTACTTATTAACTGTATTGACGTCGGCCTTCGCGGTTATCAGCGTCTTTACAGCCTGGACTTTTCCTTTCTGTGCCGCAATTATCAACGCTGTTTCTCCCTCGTCGTTAAGAACTTCATTGATATCACCTTTAAAGTTTTTAATAAACGCGACATCCCCTTCCTTCGCGGCGTCTAATAAATTATCCGCCGGAAATAATAACGCCGGGAATAATAGCAGTAGTACCACCATATATTTCTTCATCATCCCAATCCTCCATT
>MIBD01000118.1:12645-12996 GCA_001829395.1 Spirochaetes bacterium GWF1_49_6
GGATATCTCCCCGGATTTTCTATTCGGCTGTTTTTTATCAGGCGCGGTATACGCTCCCGCAACCGCTGACTTAAGTCGGCGGTTGCGGCATAGTCCGGAGGTTTTTTCCTGTATATCTCCCCCGACAATAAAAAAAGCCGCCCCAGTGCCGGGACGGCCTTCATATTATTTCTTTTTCTTTTCACTTTTTACTTGTTACTTATCACTTCCTCAGAACTCGACCTTGACCCCTTCGCGCATGGTCACCGACTCAATTTCGTAGTACGGCTTCTTTACAAACCCGCCCATCCCCGCGATCATCGCGCCGGGGAACATCTGCGTCACATTGTTATAATCGCGCACGACCGCGTT
>MIBD01000118.1:13022-14360 GCA_001829395.1 Spirochaetes bacterium GWF1_49_6
CGGTCTCGATCTGCTGGAGCTGCCCCATCAGTTCGTTGAACTGCTTGTCCGCCTTGAGGTCGGGATAACTCTCCGTGAGAGAGTAGATACTCCGAAGGGACTGGGTCAGCATATTCTGCGCCTCGATCTGCTGTTTGACGTCGTCGGCCTTGATATTGATTGCCTGGTTACGCGCCTGTATGACCTTCTCGAGGGTTTCGCTCTCATGCTTGGTATAACCCTTGATAGTGCTGACCAGATTGGGGATCAGGTCGTAACGTTTGCGAAGGAGGACGTCGACATCGCTCCACGCGCTTTCGGTAGAATTCCGCAGAGAGACCATTTTATTAAAGGTCACTACCGCCCAAAGAATCAGCAGTACCGGAATACCGATTACAATGATGAGAATAATTGCCATAATACCCTCCGTTTACAGTCTTTTCATAAAACCTTGCTTCTATTATAACGCTATTTTGTTTTCAAGTCAACCTATCTTTTGACAGTTACGGGAAAAACGGATATAATTTAGGTCATCAATTAACCGAATGGAGGTCAAAATGTCTAAAGTAGTCATCTATGACACGACTTTACGTGACGGCAAGCAAGCTGAAGGAATCAATTTCTCGATGATTGACATGATCTCCATTGCCAAGAAGCTGGACGAATTCGGAATCGATTATATCGAATGCGGATGGCCGGGCGCTCTCCCCAAGGATAAGGCGTTTTTCCAGGAAATCCGCAAGGTCGAACTGAAGAATACAAAAATTGCCGCGTTCGGCAGTACCCGGCACGCCAAGAACAAAGTTGCCGATGATAACAATATCAAGGAACTGATCGCCGCGAAAACCCCGACAGTTACCATCTTCGGAAAGGGGTGGGACCTGCATGTGCGCGACGTATTCAATATAGCGCTCGAGGAAAACCTCGAAATGATCTACGACTCGGTCGCCTATCTCAAGGATGCCGGGCGCGAACTGTTCTTCGACGCGGAGCATTTTTTCGACGGGTATAAAGAGAACCCTGATTACGCGATAAAAGTGCTGGAGGCCGCGGTGAAAGGCGGCGCGGATAATCTCGTGCTCTGCGACACCAACGGCGGTTCATTGCCGCATCAGATAGCGGATATTATCAAGAAAGTAAAGTCGGTTATCAAAGCCCCGTTAGGTATCCACGCGCATAACGACGGCGATCTCGCGGTCGCGAACAGTCTCGAGGCCATCCTGTCGGGCGCGATGCAGGTACAGGGCACTATGAACGGTATCGGCGAACGTACCGGTAACGCCAACCTTTGCTCCATCATACCGAACTTAGTGCTGAAAATGGGCTACACCGCGAAGCATATCGACTCAGCTCACCTGA
>MIBD01000118.1:14512-18694 GCA_001829395.1 Spirochaetes bacterium GWF1_49_6
CTTCCCGAACTGGTCGGTAACCGTCGGCGTATCCTGATATCCGAACAGGCGGGTAAGTCCAATATACTGGCGAAGGTACAGGAACTCGGCCTTGAAATAACCGCCGATAAAATATCCGAACTCTCGAAGCACATCAAGGAACTGGAGAATACCGGGTACGAATTCGAGGGCGCGGACGCGTCGTTCGAGATACTGGTGAAGAAACTCACCGGGCAGTTCAAGGAACGTTTCCAGGTACATTCATATAAGATGCTCACCTTCTTCCGCGAAAACGTGGAACCGGTCGTCGAGGGGACGGTCAAGATAAGGGTGGGAGATCTGGAGGAACTGACGGTCGCCGAGGGCGACGGGCCTGTCAACGCGCTCGATACCGCGCTGAAACTTGCCTTGTCGGTTTTCTATCCTGTCGTCAAAGATATTCATCTAATGGATTATAAAGTGCGCATACTCGACCCCTCGTCGGGTACCGCCGCTGTGACCCGCGTACTCATCACCTTCCGCTACCACAGCTATGAATGGGGTACGGTCGGGGTGTCCGGCAATATCATCCAGGCAAGCTGGGAAGCGCTGGTCGAGAGCATGAACTACATCCTGATGAGACTTGAGCACGAGGAGGACGACGTTTTCAATGGATAAACGGCCGATAGGAATATTCGACTCCGGCGTCGGAGGACTGACTGTCGCGAAAGAGGTAATGAACCTTCTCCCCAACGAGACCATTATCTACCTCGGCGATACCGCGAACCTTCCCTACGGGGACAAGTCCGCTGAAATTGTCCAGCGGTACTCGGTGGACAATACCGAGTTCCTGCTGAAACACGACATCAAGCTGCTCGTGGTGGCATGCAATACCGCGAGTTCGGTCGCGCTCGAGCACCTCAAATCGAGCTACCAGCTTCCCATAGTGGGGGTAATCGAACCGGCGGTAAAGGGAGCGATATTCGCCACCCGGAACAAGAAAATCGGCGTGATCGGCACGAACCGTACCATAAAGAGCAATGTTTATCCCGATATGCTGAAGGCGATGGAGCCGGAATGCCAGATTTCATCGAGACCATGCCCGCTGTTCGTCCCGCTGATCGAGGAATTTTTCATCGATCACGAGGCCACCCGCCTGATCGCGGTGGAGTACCTGAAGGAGTTCAAGGAACAGGGATCGGATACTCTGATACTCGGGTGCACCCATTACCCGCTGATCAAGGACATTATCGCCGAGATACTGCCCGGGGTGAAACTGGTGGATTCGGCGTTATCCACCGCGAGGGATATTTATAGCCTGCTGGACTCGCACCAGATGCTGGCGCTCACCCCGAGGGACGGGAAACCGCCCGCGCACCGTTTCTTCGCGACCGACATCACGCCTAAGCTGAACGACCTCGCGAACCGGATACTGGGGATGAAGATCGATTTTGAAGAAGTAAGCGTTAAGTGATCAATACGCGGGCTGCGATGCCCGCCGAAAATAGATATTTCTGAGGAGATATAGATGAAAAAAGCGTTGATTGTTGCACTGCTCCTGTCCGCGTTCCTAATCAGTTACTCCGCCGACGGGATTTCCGTCAACTGGGTGATTATGACTATCGGGAATAGCTCGCTGACCTACTACGATGTGGAGCGTTTTTACGAGTTCGAGAAATCCAGCGGCGACCCGAAAACGACGATGGACTCCGTATTCGACGAACTTCTATTCCTCTACGGCCTCAAGGGTATCGCCGAAAAGAATCCCAATATCAAACTGCAAACCGATCCCCAGCTCGTGCTCGGGGCAATCACCAATATCACGAACAGCGAGTCCCAGCAATTGCGCCTGAAACTCTATAACGAGTATCCCGACCAGTTCATCCTGCTGATGGAAAAGGAGCAGATCATCGATAACCTGTTCTTCTACGAGGAAAACCTCAAGACCAACCTGAATATCGAGATAACGGAAGAGCAGAGAAAGCAGTACTTCGAGAAGAACAAGGATAAGTTTATCGCGCCCGCCAAGCTGGACTTTATCGTATTCGCCGCGCATCCGGTGGACGACACTCTCGCGCAGTTGACGAAGTTCGAGAACAATATGAAGGCGATAGCGGCCTACCTGAGTAAGAGCGATAACGCGCAGTATATTTTCGACAAGTATAAATCGATGAACTTCACTCCCTACTCCGGGCATAGCGGTCTGAAATACGCCTACGAACTCGTCAAGGACGCAAAATACCCGATGGAAATACTCGGGGTCGCGTTCGAGGAGAAGATACAGATTACCGCCACCGAGACCATTAAGATCAAAGAGGGGAAAGCGTTCTATATCCCCCAGCCCATCAAGCTGAAAAATACGAAGTATCCGGTATATATTGTGATGAAGATACTCAAGCGCGAAAAGGATAAACCGATGACATACGACGAGGTCAAGGCGATGAAGGACCCCAACGGGCAATCGCAGATCGACCTGATACTCAAAACCGACTACCGGATGAAGATGCTTCGGAATTATGTCATCAAAAAGATAAAAACCGGTCAAATCCTCGTCACTCTGTTTGACCAAAATTATCTAAAGCAGTATAATACTTTTATCAATTCGGATAAATAGGCGCGGAGGATCGGATGAAAACATACGAAGGTAAATTGGATGCGGCTGGCCTGAAAATCGGCGTCATACTCGGGAAGTTCAATTCGTTCGTCGGCGATAGACTGGTGGAAGGCGCGAAAGACGCGTTCTACCAACTGGGCGGAAAGGACGAGAATATGGACGTGTACCGCGTACCCGGGGCATACGAGATCGCGGGAGTCGCCCGCAAGCTCATGCAGGCCGGGAAGCACGACGCGCTCATTTGCGTAGGCGTCATCATACAGGGAGAAACCCCGCATTTCGATTATGTCGCGGGGAATTCCGCTAAGGCGATCATGGAGCTTTCCTCCGAGGGCGGTATCCCGGTCGTGTACGGAATCGTCACCGCGGGCGACCTCGAGCAGGCTATCGACCGCGCCGGGGTAAAAATGGGCAATAAGGGCTATACGTCGCTGATGACTGCCGTCGAAATGGCAAATTTATATAAGGACATGAAATAAGTTATTATGGAATCCGTCAATATCCGGGATTATAGCCGTCTTTTAGCGTTTTTCACCCTGTACGCCTACGATATCGATATCGAGGCGTTTTCCGGTATAGATTCGTTCGACTGGTACGAGGAAGCGTCCCTATTCGAGAAGGACGATGTTCTCCCGGTCATCCCCGAAGCCATCAAGCGCGAGGTATACCATTTCGCGAGGGAGATGGTCAGCGGGACATTATCCAATCTTGCGAGAATCGACAGGCAAATCGAGGAATTCCTCGTCAACTGGAAATTCGAACGCCTTCTCCCGGTGGATAAGGCTATTCTGCGTCTCGGGGTCTATTCCCTGATGTACCGTTTCGATATCCCGTGCGAGGTCACCATCTTCGAATGCAACGAGCTCGCGAACGAGTTCAGCGACGATAACACGTATAAATACATCAACGGTATCCTGCATAACGTCAAACTCCGCTTCCGGCGGAATTTCCTGATGGACAAAATTCACCCCGCCATACCGGCGCCGAAGAAAAAATTTAAGATCAAGAGGACAGGCAGCGCATGAAAGAATTCGACGCTCTATTGGAAATCATCCGCACGCTCCGCAGTGAGAACGGATGCCCGTGGGACAAGGAACAGACCCTGAGCACGATGCGCGACAGCCTGATCGAGGAGACCTACGAAGTGGTCGATTCGATCGACCGCGACCATACCGAGGACCTCCGCGAGGAGCTGGGAGACCTGATATTCCTCGGGATGTTTCTGGCGTATCTAGGCGAACAGGAAGGGAGATTTACCGTGCCCGAGGTGCTCGCGCTGATCGGCGAAAAGCTCGTCCGGCGGCATCCCCATGTGTTCGGCGGTCATTCCGTCGACGGTATCCCGGATATCCTGAAGAACTGGGAAGCGATCAAACAGAACGAGAAGAAGAACCTGAATAAAGGGATATTCGACGGGGTTCCGCGTTCTCTGCCCGAGATACAGCGCTTCTTCAAGATACTGCATAAAATCGAAAGGAACGGCGGCGATTTGAAGAGCTTCGAGGATGTCCCGTTCGAACAGGCATGCGCCGACGCCGTATCGGACATCAATAACGATACCGTTTCCCGTCTAATGAAGACCCTCCTTGTGGAATGTTTCATCCGTCAAA
>MIBD01000119.1:0-1295 GCA_001829395.1 Spirochaetes bacterium GWF1_49_6
CGATAATCCCGGTCACTACCGGCGCCGCCATACTGGTGCCCTGCTGCCCGAAGTAGTAATCGTTCACCTTAGAATTGCCCGGCGGGGGCGCGTCGGTACGCGAGAGGGTGGAGATGATATAAGAACCCGGCGCCGATATATCGGGCTTCAACTGTCCGTCGGCCGTCGGCCCCATACTGGAATAATACGCGATATCGTGAAGGGTCAGACTCGCATCCTCGTAATAATCCTGCGCGTAATTAGTGAATCCGGTCTTGGTGACCATCGAGCCGACTGCGATAGCGTCCTTCTGCGCGGAGAATGTCGAAACCGAACCGGAATAATCCGGGGATACGAACGCGCTGTTCGGGTAGGATGTGGTAAGATACCCGTTTACAGGGGTAGCCGCGGCGACCGCGCCGTTCTGGAACACGACCTTCCAATTCCCGGGAGCGACATTGTAAAGGTCGATTTCCAGCATATAGATATTATCGTCCGTGTATTTCATCTGACTGTAGGAGATATTGACCCCGTAAGGGTTAGACCCGCTCGTGAACCCGACGTTTGTCGCTCCGCCGGGCGCGACCAGCGCGAACGGGACTATCGCGTTATTGGAATAGTAAAACACCATCTGTAAAAACGTGTCCTGTACGGTGACAGTGACCGCCGTATCCAGTAACGGTTTGATGGTGTCGGATGTATGCATCGGTATATCTCCCTCGTTGCCGGCGGCCCATACGATAATATTACCGCTCTTCCCGTAGTTTGCATCGCTCAGCAGGTTGTCGAGGTACCGGTTATACGGGTCGGTCGCGGTATGGGTGCCCCAATGGAAACCGATGCTGAGGTTGATGACGCATGGTTTACCGAGCTGCTCTGCGCGCCAGAAAATATAATTGACCGCGTCGAGGATACGCGTGCTGTTATAGAAATCGAGGCAGACGAAAACGATATTCGCCGACGGGGCGGCTCCCTGATAGTAGCCCTGCGACATCGCGCCGTTACCCGCCGCGATGCCCGCGACATGAGTGCCGTGCAGAGCGGGGTCGGTCACATCGCACCTGCCGCCGTCTATGTCGCTTTTCGTCCATTCCGTCCCATAGTCGAATCCCGGCGGAGCCTTGCCCGTACTGGAGTTCTGGTCCCAGATATAGAGGATGCGCGACAGCCCGTAGGGGGACAGGAAGTCCGGGTGCGCGATATCGATACCGGTGTCGACTATCCCGACAATCACGTCGTCCCCGGTATAGCCCGCGTTATGCGCGAGGTCGCCGTCGATAAACGGGCGGGCGGTGTTCATATAGGACTGGACAGGG
>MIBD01000119.1:1506-4312 GCA_001829395.1 Spirochaetes bacterium GWF1_49_6
CCGGGACATCTATCAACCCCTGATTCATGGCGGAGAGTTTCTTCAGTCCGAGATTGACCGACGTGGGAAAAAGGAACGCGGGGAATAAAAATAGAATGATGACAAGTATCGCTTTCAATAGACTCTCCTAGATTATATTATAACACACCGGCCTCTTTTAGACAAATGAGGGTCTTTTCTTTACCGCGCGCGATGATTTTCAGGATGGATTCCTCATTCAATTCGTCCAGTCCCGGATTGCACTCGGAGTCGACGGTGACGAGCATGTCCGGCGGGAATTGTTTAATCTTCACGGAATAGTTCTCATACGCCATAATATCCCATGCGCGGAGAAGGATCGCCGCCCAGTGGGATTCCACGCTCTGGAACTCGGTATCCTCCAGCCACGGGACGCTGCTGAAGACAGGGAGAGACTTGATAAAATGGATCAGGGGTTTCCGGCTATGCTTAATCAGGATATCCGATGGAGGGGCGAGCGGCGCGGTAAGCGAGGACGCGAATATCAGTCCTTTCCAATGCTGACGCAGGGTATGCACCGGCAGGTTTTCCGTGATACCGCCGTCGACCAGAATCCGGTTGTTGATAATCACCGGCTCGAACACGGCGGGGACGGACACGCTAGCGCGTACCGCGAGAGGCACGTCGCCCTCATGCAGTACGACAGCCTCGCCGGTCATAATGTCGGTCGCTATGATATAGAGCGGGATTTTCATTTCGATGAAATGGTTGGGTTTGATATTTTTACGGAGGAAGTCGATGACGGAACTTGCTTTCAGGAGGCCGCTTTTCGGCAGGACGGGATTTCCGAGCGTGAAGATACTTCCCATATTGATGTGCGCGGCGAAATCGATAATTTCCTTGATAGGGATACCCGCGGCATACGCGCATCCCGCTATCGCTCCGGCGCTGGTTCCCGCGATCATCCGTACCGGGATACCCGCCTCGTCTAGCGCCTGTAGTACGCCGATATGAAAGAAGCCCTTCAGCCCGCCCGATCCTAACGCGACGGCCACACCCTCTGTCAGGACTCTTTTACGAAAACGGTTTTTCCATAGGTCTCGAATAATATTCATTTTCTTTACCCGATAAATTAGCACAAATTCTATAGATTTTGTACTATCCCTTTTAACTTTATAGTATTCATCCACCCTTGAGGGTCTTTATCGTTGAAGAACGCCGAACCGATGACAAGAAAGTCCGCGCCTGCGTCGAGCAGGAGTTTGTAGTTATCGCGGGATACGCCGCCGTCGACCTGTATCGAGGTTTTACGCTCTCCGATCATCTCCCGGAGGCGGCGGATTTTATCGAGCGATTCGGGTATAAATTTCTGCCCGGAGAACCCCGGCTCCACGCTCATTACCAGCACGAGGTCGATATTGTCGAGATAGGGGATAACCGCATCTGCGGGGGTCGCGGGCTTGACGGAAATTCCCGCTTTTTTGCCCGCCGCGCGGATCGAGCCGAGCATCTCCCTGACGCGCGTATCGGGGGAAATATCGCCGAACGCTTCTATATGTATGGTGATCAGGTCTACGGGCAGTGAGAGGTACGGTTCGATGCCCCGCGCGAGGTCGATCATCAGATGCGCGTCGCCGGGGAGTCCGCATTTTGAGGCGACATCGGCGATAAACTTCGGGCCGAATGAAATATTCGGGACGAAACGGTTATCCATCACGTCGTAATGTATCCCGTCGGCGCCGGAGCGTTTTATCAACCCGACCGCCTCGCCTATCGAGTAAAAGTCCGCCGCGAATATCGACGGGGCGATTTTTATATTCGATTCCGTTATCAATACTTTTCCTCGCGCAGGAATGTGCTGTTCGCGGTCAGGTACAGCGAGGTTTTCCCGAACGATTTGAAGGTGACCACGATCCAGTTATTATACTCGATCGGCATATTCATAATTTCGCGTTCGTTGTTGAGTTCGTCGTCGACCGTAATCTTGATCTGCGCCGACGGCCCTGAGGACGCGCCTGTCCCGAGATCGGGCACCGAGGACTTGGTCAGGTAATACCGGAATATATGATAGGTATACTTCGCTTTTTCCATATCGTCCTTACCGTAAACCCCGACCTTGAGAGTGACGGACGAGTTCTTTTTGACGACCGAGTTCGGCGGAATATCCTGTCCGAGCACCAAACCGTCCTCTTCGGTCAGGTCGGTGACAACCTTTTCCAGTTTGGGTATGATACCCGCGTCGAAAATATCCTTTACGGCGATCTCGAGGGGCTGCTTCGAGAAGTCGGCGACACGGTATTCGTCCTTCTTCACGTCGGAATTGACGAGAAGCTGGAGTTTTACGAAACGCTCGACTTCCTGCCCGGCCTTCAAATCCTGGCTGATGACCACATTGGTCTGGTACTCGCTGGCCTGGATGATCTTGACCGTATAGGTGATCTTATTCTGTTTGAGTATCGATTCCGCCTCGTTGCGGTTCATCCCGATCAGGTCGGGTACGATAAAGGTGTCCTTACCCATACTGACGAGGATTTTAACTACGCGATCCTCGCGGACGGTGATACCGGGGCTGGGATACTGCTCCACTACGACGAAACGGTCGATGGTTTTGTCGAACTTCTTATCGATCTGCACGACCAGTCCGCGTTCCTCGAGCGCGAGCGCGGCGTCTACGACATTCATGCCGATTACCGACGGGACTTTCGTCAACGGCGTACCGATGCTTTTAATGGTCAGCACGGCGAATACGGTGATAACCGCGAGCGCGCCCGCGAGTACCGCGAAAAAGAGCATTTTCCGCAGAAAGCGGGTGTATATGTCCGTATGCTTGTTTTCCGTAGGGCTCTTC
>MIBD01000119.1:4347-4834 GCA_001829395.1 Spirochaetes bacterium GWF1_49_6
TTTCACATTACCCTGCATCTTGGGTCTCCTTTAAAATAATAAGCCGATAGCCGGCCTGTAACCGTTCACAAAAGCGGCGGCGTTCATCTCGTTCTTTCCCGCCGGCTTAACCGTTTCCACCGAAATCGAATTTTCCTTACAGCCGATAATCAAGCCGTCTTTTCCGGCTTTTAAGACTGTTCCCGGTGCGCCCAATATTTTATCATTAAATCCGATTTTCGTAAAAGAAACACGGATTAGTTTTCGGGATTTTTCATCGTGATAGTCCGTATAGATACCCGGCCACGGATAATACGCGCGGAACTTATTCAAAATCGCCCCGGCGGTCTCCTCGGCGAAGCTGATATGCCCGTCCTCGCGCCTGATGATGGAGCAGTAGGTAGCGAGCGAGTCGTCCTGCGGGGTGCGCGGGATGTCCCCATTCGCGATACCGTCGACCGCGCGGAGCAGAAGTTCCGCCCCGCTTGCGGCGAGTTTCTCCGACAGG
>MIBD01000119.1:4901-5105 GCA_001829395.1 Spirochaetes bacterium GWF1_49_6
CTTTAGTGATAAACTGCACCGTGTTCCCCGTGACGGTTTCGCCATGCAGGAGCGCGGACTGTATCGGCGACGCGCCACGGTATTTCGGGAGCAGGGATGCGTGCAGGTTGACGGAATGGCGCTTCGGCAGATAGATCAGGTCTTCCGGGATGATTCTGCCGTAAGAAACAATGACCGAGAGGTCTGGGGAAATCTCCGCGAGCG
>MIBD01000119.1:5125-7865 GCA_001829395.1 Spirochaetes bacterium GWF1_49_6
CTGAGCGACGCGGGCTGGAGGCAAGGGATACCATGCTCTGCCGCGAAAAGTTTGACCGGGGTGGGGTGAAGTTCGCCGTGCCGTCCGGCCGGTTTATCGGGGTTCGTCACTACCGCGGCAATCGTATGACTGCGGCTCAGGAGTTCGAGCGACGGGACTGAGAAACCGGAACTGCCCCAGAAGACAAGCCTCATATCTGGATCCGTTCCAGTTTCTTACGGTTCTTGTCTATTATCTGATCGATCAGGTCTCTATTCTTGTCGAGTTCGCCCGTGCTGAGGTAGTCGATAAACAGGACTCCCTCGAGATGGTCGAACTCGTGCTGAAGCGCGCGTGCGTAAAGGCCCTCGGCGCGGATAGTCACGATACGCCCGTTAGGAAGCATCCCCTTGATCTTGATGGATTCCGGGCGGATGACGCTGCCCCATACCTCGGGGACGGACAGGCATCCTTCCTCGCGCTCGATCACGTTGGACGAACGGTCGATGATCTCGGGGTTGATGAGCGCGATGCGCTTATCTTCCTTAGACGGCCGGAGGTCGATAACGAAGATACGTTTGGAAATACCGACCTGCGGGGCTGCGAGGCCTACCCCGTTCTGCTTACCCAGCGTGTCTTCCAGATCGATGATATATCTCAGTATTTCGTCGTTCAGCTCGGATACATCCTCGGCGCGTTTTCGGAGAACCGGATCCCCATAGGTGCGCATCTTCAATACGGCCATTTTCACCCTCTGTAATTATTAGCCTATTATGGACGCTTTAATTAACCGCCGATCATCGGCGAAAAGGAGCGTCCAGTGGGCTATTTTGATAGTAAACTGCATAAAATCTTATATAATAAGGCACCTAAAAATTTACCGCCCTTATTTTAATACAGGATGACGATTTAGCAAGTTTTCGCGGGGTTAAACACAGTTTAATCCCCGTATGGCGGTAAGGGCGGTTCCCCCCTTGCAGGAACTGACGTAAAAACTACTAGTATAACAAAAACTACTAGCATTTTTAACATTAATAATGATATATCTTTTAATTACGCCGGATGGTCATTTCTTTCAATTTACTAAAGGAAGTGACCATAATATAATCATTTTTCCGGGAAAAATCGAATTGAATGTGCGGATAGCCCGTGATTGATAAAAATATTTAAAATATTTCACTTTTTACTGTTTCGGATGGTAATATCATTAGGATGAGTTCGTTTTCCCCACGCTATGCACAGGTTATCCCGGAAAACCCCTATTATCTTTCACAAATCATCCAAATACTTTGACAAATTGTTCATCCTATTTTAAGTTTATTTGTTGGATTATAAATGATTTATATGTACTTATTTTATAAATGGAGGCGGGTATGAAAGGGGTTGGTTTATTAGTAACGGGACTGCTGTTATTCACATCGTGCGCGGTATTCGACGAATTACTGAACCCGAGCGATATCACGGGTGCGGTTAATTTAATCAAAGACACGCTACCGCCTTCCTTAACAATAACTTCTCCATCGCAAGGGCAGGAAGTTGGGTATATCTATCAAATTACAGGAAATGTCAGCGATTCTGGTTCCGGGGTAAAAAACGTATATGTAAAAACAGATAACGGGACATATTTCCCCGCATCCATTACCTCAGGGGTGTGGATTCTCAGTATTTCCAATCTATCGATGGGAACTCACACAAATTACGTCTATGCTGAGGATAACAAAGGGAATACTTGCGACGTTCAGACGGTGGTGATTTTCAGGACATCGGTTCCTGTTTTAAATATAGTCTTCCCGAACAGTTGGTACAAGACGGAAAAAGCGAATCTTACTATTTCGGGGACGGTTAGTATTGAATCTCCGTACCATATCACAAACGTCAAGGTGAGTTTGAACGGCGGGGGATGGTCAAACGCGACAGGAACCAACTCATGGTCGCTCGGATTGACCTTAGCGCTCGGGACAAACACGATCCGTGTTCTTGCGCTTGCCGATAACGGGAAAACGAATCTGCCCGCTGTCAGTACGGTGGAATATAAACCGTGGACGACGAATAAATTCACAGCTTTCGACGGTGAAACAGGGGATTATTACGGTGGATCGGTCGCTATCTCTTCAAACGGATTTGTAATAGTTGTTGGAGCGCAATATGAAGATGAAAAAGGTTCAGAGACAGGAGCTGTTTATTATTCAAAATGGAATGGGGGCGGATGGGATACCCAAAAAATAATGGCGGCCGATAGTGTGAACACTGTATATCTTGGATGTTCTGTTGCGGTATCTGCGGACGGGAATACGATTGTTGCCGGGGCGGCTGGAGATGATGATAACGGTCAGACTTCTGGAGCATTTTATAGGTTTAAATGGAATGGATCATTTTGGGAAACAAATAAATGCAAGTCCTCTGATGGAACAAACTCTGATATTTTCGGCTATTCGGTTGCCGTATCAACTGATGGAAATACAATTGTCGCCGGGGCATGTGGGGATGATGGATCAAAGGGAGCTGTTTATCTTTTTCAACTCAACGGAACCAATTGGACTCAGAAAAAATTTATCGCATACGACGGCGCGAATAGTGATTATTTTGGTTGGTCTATCGCTTTATCTTCTGATGGAAATACAATTGTTGTTGGGGCTAAGGGGGATGATAGTTCAAAGGGGGCTGTCTACCATTTTCGTTGGAATGGATTTACATGGGAAACAAATAAGCTAATTGTATCTGGGGGATTGAATTCGGATAATCTTGGTTATTCTGTCGCTAT
>MIBD01000120.1:0-5957 GCA_001829395.1 Spirochaetes bacterium GWF1_49_6
TAATTCAGCCTTATTCTTTTTTCCACTTAACATTATGTGTCCTTTCAGACACAATTAATTATACACTACCAAATAATGAATATAATAATCATAGATTATTATTGGAGATAAAAACCACATTTCATATGGAATGATAAAATTTGTATATTCATTAAAAGAATCAAATGTAGTCGGAAATATTGAATCATTTTTAATAAGCATCATATAATTTGTAAAAACAACGCATGTTTCTTTATTTTCCATTATTTTTAGTTTTTTGTTCATTTCTTCTGAGTCATAAAAGAAAGATGATTGATTATGTGATTCAAAGCTATTCCAAAATAGATTTTCTCTTTCTATTTCTTTTGTTTTTTCTTTAATGTCTTGCTGATGCTTATTAAAAATAAAAAAATCAATCGAAGGTGGAAAAGCGTTTTTTAAAAATAATAGTCCCTTAAAATATTTCGAAAAATAATTTCTGGCTTCATGTTTTAATTCACAAAGTAAATCATCCAATTTTTCATTCATTACACTTAAAGAGTTATAAGAAGTAGTAGAAAAACTCCTAAATCCTGATTTGATTAACTGATAAATAGATAAAACCTGTTCGACATGAAACTGAGTATTTATTATTTTTTCAAATTCATTTAAAAATACAACTGAAGGAGTTACAATAATATTTAATACGATAAAAGTATCTAGAGGTCGAATAATCTGAAATGTAGCATATTCAATTAATGAATTCTTATTTTCAGTAAAATCAATATCTATCTTTATATTATAATAATCCTTTCCAGAAATATTTTGCGATGAAGAATTTATAGACTTTTCTATCCTTTCATAGTTATCAGCTTGAGTATATATTCTTTTTTTTATCTTAGCTTTTTTTAATAGTCTCTTAAATCCATTTTTGAGTATGTCTATGTCTTCAATAGGAAACATCTCGGATATAGAGGTTTTTTTTAAAAACAATTGATCATTATGTGGGATTGTATTATTATCACTCATCCTCCTACATATTCTATAATCTTCAAAATATACTTTTAGCCTATAAAGAAATGAATTTGTGTTTTTTGTCTTTATTTTTATTGCACATTTAAATAATAATGTTGAAAAGAATTTATTCAGTTTACTTTTTAAGTTTTCCCGCTTTCTTGTTATTATGTTTTTATATTTCACTTTCACACCTTTATATACAATTATAATACTATAACAGCAAGTGTCAACTTAATACTTGGATTATTTTTCGTTTTCATAAGGAAGGAACAATCGTACTTATAATAGGGTTGTTATGCCGTGCTATATAAAGCGCTTCAATCTACAGGGAAATCCGACAAAGGGCGCTTGTCCGACGACGACGCGTAGCGGAGAAGGAGTTGCGCCCGACTCGGATTTCCCTGCTTCGCTCTAAGCTTTATCCGGCACGGTGTCTCTTTCTTTGTTACTTTCTTTCTGGACACTCAGAAAGAAAGTAATACAAATACTATATATCCGAAGGGCTATTTCAGCTTCACGTCCGGTTTATCGAACGCCCCGCCGATTTTCAGCTTGAACACGATACGCCCGTCCTTCTGGTATCCCGACGTGAATATGGTCGCGATATTCGGCAGCGGGTTCAGGAAGTCCTGCGAGAACGACGCCTCGGCGTCGATATTCATCTTCTTGGTATCGGTGACTATATTTCCCGACGCGCCTATCGTGATCGCGTCGCTGTCGAACTTGAAGGTCTCTATCGTGAGTTTTTTATCGGCGAGCGCGGCTTTGAGGAGCACGGTATCGAAAAAGATGTCGTCCACCGGAATATCGTAGAGCGCGGACGCCATCTCCTTCTGGACGGCGAAATCGCGGATCTCCCCGCCGGACGCGGTGACCGTAAAATCGGCGTCGGACCCGAAGATGTCCGTCAGGTCGAGCGCGAACGTCCCCGACGCGTTGAGGTTGCCGTGAAGCTTACCCGTCCCCTTGAGGAACGCGTCCGCCAGTTCCTTGAGCTTCCCGTCGGCGTACTGGAACTTCCCGCTGACGACATTTCCCTTCCATACGAGGTGCGCGGAGAGCTTCCCCCGCAGGAACTGGAGCGACCCGTCGGCGGTCAGTTCGGAGTTCTTCCACACCCCCGCTATCGAGACCTCGCGCAGATCGACGTCATCGAACACGATCTGGCCGATATTCGCGCGGAGGTCGATCACCGGCATTTTAATGGGAAGCCCAATACCATCGCCGCCATTCCCGCCGCCCTCGTTACCCCCGCCCTTCACGGAATATTTATCCCATTCCGCGAGGAAACGCGCGACGTCTATCTTCTGCGAATTGAATTCCACACTCCACGGCGAACCCGCGAGATTTCCGCTGGAAAAGCCCAGTTTTGCGCTGCCCCCCGCGAAATCCGCGTTCGCGCTCCCGGTAAGCCGGTTATCGGTAACCGTCCATTCCCCGCTCATACTATCGATCCACCGGTACTTGAAATTATCCAAATTGAGCTTCCCGCTCAGGATGAAACTCTTGTCGTACACGATGTCGATATTCCCGGTCAGCTTACCGCTCATATCGTGACTAAAATCGGAGACATCGAGGTCGATCTTATCGGCGACCAGATCGACATGGACGCGTGAAAAATAAAGGAGGAGACGGCTGATATAGAAACGGCTGTTATTGACACGGAATCCGAGGCCGTGTACCAGCAGGTACTGCTTTTTCAGCGAGTACGTCCCGGTAAACTGCGTCTGCGAGCAGAGATTGAATTCGCCCCAGCAGATATTCACAATCTTGCCCGTCACCGTAATATCGTCCATCCCCCCGCGTACCAGTTCGGCGTCGAGCTGGGGAATCGTAAACCCGGTATTCATCTTCAGCAGCTTGTCCGGCTGGAACGATCGGATCTGGAGATACCCCTTGCTGAGCGTGCCGTCGTAATGCACCGACCCGTACATCGAATCGACGTCCAGTACGAACCCGGACTCGTCGAACAGTTCCGACGGAGACAGAGTTGCATGGAAGTTCAGCGGGATGTCGTTCAGTAAAACCTGTGAATCTTTTATCTCGATATTCCTTACCTTAATGGTGAAAAGTTTCGCCTGATGATTGGTCTGCGCGGTGGGCTTCGGGACATCCTTCGTGAAGTCGTTCAGGATATTCATGATATTGTCGTAGGTGGTGGTCAGGCCGGAGACCGATATGCTGAGCACATCGAGTTGGCGCAGGAAAAGCGCGAGCGGATTATAGACGAGCGAGCCTTCGGCGAATTTGACCGATACGCCGTTAACAAACCCGCCCGACTTCGATACTTCTATGCCGGTGAAACGAATCCCCTGCAGGAGCGATATTTCAATCGTCTGGACTCTAATTTCACGGTTGTAGTTCGTCTGGATTTCAGCGGATATTTTTTTAACCAAGTCCTGCGGGTCGGTGGTATAATAAAAATAGGCGATAGTTCCCGCGGCGGCCGCGGCAATTATGACGAAGATAATGATAAACCACTTGAGAATTCGCAGGAAAGGGTTTTTAGCTTTTTTTTCTTTATTCATCGGTATTCCGAAAATGAAATATTGGTAAGGGTATTAGACCGAATGGCTTCGTTTGGAATGGTTTTCATCTAAAAAACGCTCGCAATTATAATGAAACCATTCGTCATAGTAACTATTGATCCATTCACGGGCGGCGCGGCTCATACCGATATCATGCCCCGCTTTTTCACTCTCCAGCCATTTGTAGTCTAAGATTTCTTTGATAACCGCATCAATCTCATCTTTCAGATTAAAGCACTTCATAGTCGCTCCGAAAAAATCCATAACAACCTCAATTATAGGTATATAATTTATCTTATTTTTTAAAAATGTCAAGGAGTTTTTCATTATTGAGGAATAGAGGGACTGTTCCGTCAGCCGATACACAGCAGGTATTTCTACCTGTGCAATTTACTTCATGGAACAGAACCCCTTTCCCCTGAAAATTATTTACTTATTGAAACTTTACTATCCGGGTAAACCCGTCTGCCTTTAGACTCGCGCCGCCGACCAGTGACCCGTCTATATTCGGCTTCGCCATCAACCCGTCCACATTATCGGGCTTCACCGACCCGCCGTACAGGATACGCATATTGTCCGCTGTTCCCTGATCGTATATCGACGCCAGTATCTCACGGATGATTTTATGCGCCTCGTCCGCGTCCTCGGGCGATGCCGTCTTACCGGTGCCGATCGCCCACACGGGCTCATACGCGATCACCACTTTCGCCGCGTCTTCCTTCGACAGTTCCTTGAACCCGCCCTTGGTCTGCGTCTTCAGCACTTCCTCGATCTTTCCGCCTTCGCGTTCCTCGAGAAGCTCGCCGACACAAAGCACCGGTTTCAGCCCGTGCGCAAGCGCCGACTTGAGCTTCTTGTTGATCAGGTCGTTGGTTTCGCCGAAAACATGACGGCGTTCGGAATGCCCGAGAAGCACCCATTTCGCTCCGGTATCCAGTATCTGCAACGGTGAGATTTCCCCGGTAAACGCGCCTTCTTTCTCGAAGTACATATTCTGCGCGCCGACCCATACATTTGTCCCATCCAATTCTTTCGCAATAGGGGCGAGAAGCGTAAACGGTACGAAAATGAGAATGTCACGGTCTTTGACATCCCCGCAGTTCGCTTTCAGCGACTTGACCAGGTCGAGGCCGCTTGCTGTATTCATATACATCTTCCAATTACCCGACATTAAAGGTCTCTTAGCCATTTTATCCTCCTTTTCAGTGAAAAGTTACAAGTGTAAAGTAAAAAGCACAAAACCGGAAAAACAAATACTTTTTATTCTATAGCGATACTATTATCCCTGGTACTCGAAATCGACGACCGCGCGTTCCGTAGTCACCGAACGGACGAACTCGCCGACCCTCTGGTGCTCCGGGTGCTTCTGGTAAATTTCCAGATCCGCCCTGCTGTTCAGCGTCACCGCGAGACCCACATCGTAGGCGTTATCGCCCCCGTTGAAGTCGGTTCCCGCCCTGAGCGCGCGGATAACCCATACTTTATCCTTCAGCGAACGGAGTTTCGAGATCATCTCGGCGGTATTCTCCGCCTTGTTCTCGTCCTTCATCCGCCACATGACTATATGTTCGATCATCGTCCGTCCTATTTATCGTTGAGCGCCGCGACGCCGGGAAGTACCTTACCCTCGACCAGTTCGAGCGATGCGCCGCCGCCGGTGGAAATATGCGACATTTTATCCGCAACCCCGGCCTTGTTCACCGCCGATACGGAGTCTCCTCCGCCGATCACCGTAATCGCGCCCTTCAGCTCCGCAAGGGTATTCGCGATCGATACAGTGCCGTTGGCGAACTTCTCGAATTCGAACACGCCCACGGGGCCGTTCCAGAATACCGTCTTCGCCCCGGCAAGCGCCTTTTTATAGACCTCGACCGTCTGCGGGCCTACGTCGAGACCCTGCCATCCGTCGGGGATTTTATCCGAATCGACAACCTGCGTATTCGCGTTGGGATCGTACTTATCGGCGATGATATTATCGAGGGGCAGGATCAGCTCCACGCCCTTAGCCTTCGCGGCCGCCATCACCTTCTTCGCGGTTTCAAGCTGGTCGTCTTCGCAAAGCGAATCGCCGATACCGTAACCCATCGCCTTATAGAACGTATAAGCCATACCGCCGCCGATAATCAGCTTGTCGACCTTAGCGAGCAGACTCTCTATCACCGTTATTTTCGACGAGACCTTCGCGCCGCCGATAATGGCGACGAACGGTTTCGCGGGATTTTTAACCACTTTATCCTCGAGATAATCGAGTTCTTTTTCCATCAGGAGGCCGGCCACAGCGGGGAGATAGTGCGCGACAGTCTCGGTGGAGGCGTGCGCGCGATGCGCTGTCCCGAACGCGTCGTTGACATAGATATCGCCGTATTTGGCGAGTTCCTTAGCCATCGATTCGCGGGCGGCGGCGTCTTTCGACGTCTCCTCTTTATGGAAACGGGTGTTTTCGAGCATGAGCAC
>MIBD01000120.1:5985-6105 GCA_001829395.1 Spirochaetes bacterium GWF1_49_6
TTATCGGTATCCGCGCCGAAACATGCGGGGGCGAGCTTGATCTCTTTACCGAGGAGCTTCGCGAGGTGCGCCGCGACAGGCGCCATTTTATGTTTCCCGTCGATATATTTCTGTTCGTCG
>MIBD01000120.1:6207-6781 GCA_001829395.1 Spirochaetes bacterium GWF1_49_6
TTGCCGTCGAATTTAATGTCTTTAACTGTTTTTTTAGTGATAGCCATTTCCGTCTCCTTCTATAAAAATGAATAAAAACGAGGGCGGGGGATTAATCCCCGCCCGATATAAATTAATTACTTATCTTTAGAAACCATGTACTTCAAAAGATCGACGACACGGTTCGAATAACCCCATTCATTATCATACCAGGACACTATCTTGAAGAATCTCTTCTCGCCGGGCAGGTTATTCTGCAGGGTCGCGAGAGAATCGTAGATCGACGAGCGGTTGTCATGGATGAAGTCGGTCGAAACCACTTCTTCGTTGCAGTAACCGAGGATACCCTTGAGGTAGGTCTCGGAGGCTTTCTTCAGCAAACCGTCGATAGCCTCGATAGAGGTGTCCTTCTCGGCGCGGAATGTCAGGTCGACAACAGATACATCCGGCGTAGGTACGCGGAACGACATACCGGTCAATTTACCCTTAGTCGCGGGAAGAACGATACCGACCGCTTTAGCGGCGCCGGTGGTCGACGGGATAATATTCACAGCCGCGGCGCGTCCGCCTCTCCAGTCCTTCTTGGAAGGGCCGT
>MIBD01000120.1:6791-7425 GCA_001829395.1 Spirochaetes bacterium GWF1_49_6
CCCATCACGAGAGTCTTCGCGTCGCCCTTAGCGGGAGCGGAGATGATGACTTTCTTCGCGCCGGCCTTGAGATGCCCGGAAGCCTTCTCAAAATCAGCGAAAAGACCGGTAGACTCGATGACATACTCGATACCGAGTTCCTTCCACGGAAGCTCATCGGGAGTCTTTTTCGCCTGGACGCAGCGGATATCGTGTCCGTTTACCACGAGGATATCGTCGTCCGCGAGACTCGGATCGCTCTTCTTCGAGCTGATCTTCGCGTTCATTCTGCCCTGTACCGAATCGTACTTGATTTGATAAGCGAAATAAGCCGCATCGGTAACAACATCTACGACCGCTTCGACATCATAAGTATCCAATAAACCCTGATCGACTAAAGATTGAAAAACAAGCCGCCCGATTCTTCCGAACCCGTTAATAGCAACTTTTACAGCCATGTGAATGCCTCCTGTGCTTTTTAATCGTTATACTAGATATATAGCCACGATTATTTTATAAGGATTCCCACCGCCTGTCAATTTATAGGAATGAATATACGCGCTATGGGCAATTTTTTTATTTACGATGAATATTTATAGAAATTTTCGCAAAACTATTTAAATTGGCCGAATCTTTGCCGATAATGTACTTGTTC
>MIBD01000120.1:7458-7695 GCA_001829395.1 Spirochaetes bacterium GWF1_49_6
TGACCACAAGCGGTCGTTTCTTATATTCAGTCATTCGGAAATGACCACAATGAGATGAGAAAGCAGATTCCCCTCCCAATTCTGCAAACTCACTCTGGTGAGTGGGGCGAGGACGAAAGTCCTCGCTTTTTTTTATAAGAATTAAATATGGTCACTTCTAAATACTCAGTTAAGGAAGTGACCATTGGGCGTTTTATAATCAATTATACTTTGATTTGTTAGAATAATCAGAGTTTT
>MIBD01000121.1:0-1395 GCA_001829395.1 Spirochaetes bacterium GWF1_49_6
TCAACTCCCGTATCCACGCCGCCCCGGGGATTTACCAGAACGACTGGAGGAAGGGTCTGACCGATTTCGAGGGGGATGAGTTTATCGCGATGCCCGGCTCCGTGTTCGAGAAGGAATGGAAGCCGTATGGCCTCGGTGAACTTTTTACCGCGCCTCTCGACGGGAATCACTACAACGACCTCGCGATGCTGATTATCCCGTTCGCGGGAGTGATCGGCCCGCTTATCATGTATCCCGCCGATAAGGCGATTTGGAATACCGGCAAGACCTATATCGGGAACTGGGAAACCCCCGCGATCGCGTCTATCCCGATCATGCTGCTGTTCTTCTACCTCGAGTCGACTATTATCGCCGTGTCGGAGGAGTCTCTCTTCCGGGGGTTTCTCTACGAGGATATCGCCGCGAGTTCTGGGCATATCAACGCGAAGATATTCGACTGCATCGCGTTCCCCGCGATACATGTCCCTCAGGAGATAGAGATGGGGTATAACGGCGGGCAGATCGCGCTCGATTTTCTGCGGCGCGCGGTGCTGACCTTCTACCTCGATTTTCTCTACGACCGCGGAGGGTTGACCCACACGGTCACCGCGCATATGCTGATCGACTTCTCGCAGATGTTTACATTATGGCTCATGCGCGGGGGAGCGCCTCAGAGCAGCGTATCCGACCTGATCGGGACGATTATGCCGCTGGAGTTCGCGGTAAGGCTGGCGTTCTAGGAACATTGTCATTCCGGGGCGTAGACGAAGCAATCTGTTTTTACAACAAGCCATTCTAACTACCTACCGCCATCAATAGTGGGTAAAAGAAATAATAATATCAAGGAAGCGCGTAGTAAAACGGGAATCTCGATACGCCCTGTTCACAGCGCGGGCTACCCGGTACCGGAAACCGAGTGCCCCGAAGGGGTATATCGAGGTTTCCAATCTGAAGGGAAATACACCGGGTATATCCCATTACGGTTATGGAGTTTTTCACCGGTTCGGTTTATAATATCAAAGAGGTGAATATGATCGACGAGGGAGATTCGCGGAAGCGCAGGGGATGGATCATGCTGGGAATCGGGCTAGCGATCCTAGGAATCTTCATAATTCCCGCGATGATACCTGTTAGCCCGGTCGATGGAACCATGCTGGTATCGATGCTCGCCGATCCCGACAGCCGTTTTACGAATATCGGCGGGGTGACGCTTCATTATAAAATAATGGGAAAGGGCGAGCCGGTATTTTTCCTGCTCCACGGGTTCGGGGCGAGCCTGTACTCGTGGAAGAAGGTGATGCCCGAATTGGCGAAGCTCGGCACAGTGATCGCGTACGACCGTCTCGGATTCGGGCTGACCGTGCGGCTTCTGCCCGGAGAGTGGACGAACGGAAACCCGTACTCGATGCCCGCGCA
>MIBD01000121.1:1405-2094 GCA_001829395.1 Spirochaetes bacterium GWF1_49_6
GCCGCGGGGCTGTTGGACGCGCTCGGGGTCGATCATGCGGTATGGGTGGGTCATTCCGCGGGCGGGGTAGTCGCGGTGCAGGCGATGGCGGCGTACCCGGATATGGTGCAGGCGCTGATCCTCGAAGATTCCCCCTTGCTCGGCGGCGGCCCTCCGAATATAGCGCATATCCTGTACGCTATCCCGTCGGTCGACCATTTCGGCCCGGTGTTCCTGCGGGGTATCCGTGAATGGGGGATGGACGTCCTCATGAGCGCGTGGCACGACACCAATAAAATCACCGAGGAAGACGTCGAACTCTACCGGAAGCCACTGAGTATGAGTAATTGGGATGTCGGGCTATGGGAGTTCATGAAGGCAGCGTCTTATAGCGATACCCAGGCTAAAATCAAGCTGATAAACGTTCCGGTGCTGATAATGACGGGCGGCGACGATCAGATCGTCCCCCCGGCGGACACGGTGTCGCTGACGAACCTGATACCCGGCGCGGAACTGACTGTCATCCGGGAGTGCGGGCATATCCCGCATGAGGAACAGCCCGGCGGGTTTATGGATGCGGTCAAAGGATTTATCGATAAATTAGAAGGGGAATGATATGAAGAAATTGTTGTTTCCGCTTATATTGATATTTGTTTCATGCGCCGGGAATTCCCTGACGCTGACGAAAGAAGACGAAGCGCAGGTAAAGG
>MIBD01000121.1:2154-4315 GCA_001829395.1 Spirochaetes bacterium GWF1_49_6
CGTTATGGCAGAGGGTACAATCCGCGCCCGATTTCCTGATGCAGTACCTTGTCGATCTCGATAATATGCCGAGCTATAAGCCCTATACCCCGACCGCGAAACAGCTTGCCGAGATCAGTAATTACTTTGAAATGCTCCCGCCTCTGCATAAAAAGGTCATGCAGGAACGTTTAATCGGGGTTTATTTCGTCAGTACGTTCCTCGGCGGGGGGATGACCGATTTGTGCATTGACGATAAGGGGAATGTTTACTTTTTTATCATTTTCAACCCGGATACATTGATGTATCCTTTTTCGGATTGGGTCACGATGAAGGACGAGACTTGTTTTATTCCGAGCGTTACGGCGGATAAGATACCGGTCTTAGATAAACCTGTTACTTATTCCGCTAATAAAATAAATATTTCGCTGAACGGGAATTACTCCGGGTTTTTCTATATTCTATTGCACGAGGGTACTCACGGGGTGGACTATGTTAAGAATATCACCCCGTATGTCGAGGATTTTTACAAGAATATGAAAATGTATTTTAATCTGCCCGTTAAGGAAACATCGGATTTTACAAAAAATGTCTGGGATGGAATTAAGTCCCCGGTACCGCAATACGATTTCCCGTTCAGGGAGTCGATTACGGTGTACGGGTGGGGGGGCGGCCCTAAGATACCTGTGAAGGACGCGCCGGGAGTCTATCGTTCGCTCGCGGGTACGCCGTTTGTTACTTTCTACGGGGCTACCTCATGGGCGGAGGATCTCGCGGAATTCGTCACCTACTATCACCTGACGCAGAAGCTCGGGCATACCTACACGATTACCGTTATGTCCAACGGGAAAACGGTATTTACCTATTCGCCGATGACTAACGAACTGGTCAAGGCGCGGTTTGATTCGGTACAATTATTTTATCAATAGGAGACAACATGGCCTTACGTTCGGGCGGCTGGGAAGCCCCTTGGATCACTAAAAGCGCCCGCAGGATACGGAATGTTTTCTATATCACGATGTTCTTCCTGCTCGGCGTGTATTTCGTTATCCGTCACCTCCTGCAAATCAAGATGGACGGGATATATTTCCTCGTAATATTCTTCTCGCTGTACGGCGGGGGATTATGGATTACGATTACACTGGAGCGGAAGGTGAAGCGCGCGGCGCGGATGAAGAGGGCGGAGGAGTATATCACGGTACACCCGGAGTTGGACCCGGCGAAAAAGGACGGGCTGATGAAGGGGTTGGAGGTCGACGGTATGAGCTCCGAGGAACGCGAGATCGCGACGGGGCTGATCCAGTACGATAACCCTCCCGCCGACGAGACCGGGAATTAGAACCGGTAGAACGTCCATTGCTGGACGAGGCCGGCGAATCCGTATTCCTTCACCGTATTCTCGTAGCTCGGCCAGTTATCCCCGTAATGTACGAGGTACATCTTAGCTTTGATTTCGGGCGGTAACGTGTTCAGTTCGTCGATAGACGCGTGAACGCCGCCGGTGAAAAATTGACAATCGTGGAATATCGCCTCTAAATGGAACTTTTCATCGAATTTTAATATCAGGTCGGGGTCGAAACGGGAGTCGCTGGTGAACAGGATACGTTCGTCAATAATCGCGCCGCAGCTCCAGAACGATGTGTGCCAGTCCATCGAATGCTCCGGGATATGCATGGTACGCGGCGCTTTCAGGTCGATTCCGCCGATTTTCGCGTTCCATGTCTCCCTTGGGTAATCCTTCATGTATGCCGGGCGGATAAGATTCCAGAAGTCGGGGAATTCCAGATAATGCCCGAACGATTCCTCGCTGTACGCGCACCCGCCCTGGAGGGACTTCTCCCAGAGTATCTTTTGATACTCCTCGTTGATGACCACATTCGGCTTCTTCATCGCGACATACCGGCCCATCAGCATCACTTCCTCAAGCCCGCCGATATGGTCGGCGTGGGAATGGGTCACGAGGAAATTCTGTATATCGGTGACTCTTAACCCCAGTTCATAGAGAGCCTGGCTGGAACGCGTGCCGAAATCTATCATCAGGTGGTCGTTCCCTTTAATAATGATCGGGTTTGTCTGGTAGTGCTTTTTCGAGAACGCGCTCCCCACCCCGAAAAAGAATATGGAGAGATGCCCGTCGTTTGTCAACGGGAGCTTGTCTCCTTCGAATTTTTCAATTTTCATT
>MIBD01000121.1:4329-5961 GCA_001829395.1 Spirochaetes bacterium GWF1_49_6
TCTAACGTGTAATAGGTATGCGGCAAGCCGAACCCGGCGAAACCGTTTTCAATCACCCTTCCCTCGAAATTCCGCCAGTTGTCCGAATAATGTACCAAATGCATCATTTTCTTGATGTCCGCGGGCAACTGTGAAAGCTGGTCGAACGATGCGTGCACGCCCCCGGTGAAAAACTGGCAATCCTGAAAAATAGCCTCTATGGGAAGTTTGGACGTATATTCCTCGAACATCGGCGGATCGAAACGGGTATCCGCAGGATAAAAGATACGGTCGTCTATGATGATGCCCGTGCTCCAGAACGAATCCTTCCAACTCGTCGAACTGTCCGGAAAATGCATCGTCCGCATAATTTTCACGTTGATCGAGCCGACATCGGCCTCGTAGGTATCCCGCGAGAAGTCCTTGACCGGCTTCGGGTCGATCACATTGAAGAAATCGTCGAACTCGAGATATTTCCCGTTATGCCGTTCGCCGAAACCGCATCCGCCCTTGAGGGAGAAATCCCACAGGATATCCCGGTACTCCGGGGTGATTACCAGCGTGGGCTTGCGCTTGTTGACATAACGCCCGAGAAGCGCGACCTGCTCCAATCCGCCGATATGGTCGGCGTGGGAATGCGTGATAAAGATATTCTCTATCTGTCCGATATTTACACCGAGTTGGTATAACGCGTTGGGGCACGTACTCCCGCAGTCGATCAGGAGATGGTCGTTCCCCTTGATGACCAGCAGGCTGGTCTGGGCGTTCTCGCGCGCGAACGCGCTTCCTACGCCTATGAAAAAAATCGTCAATTCGCCGGAGTTTTTTAGCGACAATGTACCTTTAAACCGCCGTTGAATCCGCATTGCAGCCTCGTGAGTATTTCTCATTAGTTTTTCGGAAAAGCGAACGCGGAAGTGAAATAATTAGGCGGTTATTAAAAGTGGCCATCGGGCGATTTTTCAGTTGATTATGTCGTGATTTGTTAGAGTTAGTCCGCCCATATAAAATTTCAGGCGCGTAAATATATAAATTCGGACAGGCATATCAGGCGATCATTTTTTAACGTTTAGTTCTTCATACTTCGAATATATTATACTTTCTTCTCTTCTAATTCTATTCGATAGAATTGAAAATAATCTGCCGAAATCTTTAGCAAAATCAGTGTCATGATTGTCTTTTGAATATTTATCGAAAAAAGTCAATGCCGTCGTTGAAATACTATCCATATCGCCCGCGAAAAGCGACAATGTTTGTAATAAATTCTCATCATTCTTGGCCGCGTTTTTTAGTAACGGATATAACTCTTCGTCTTCATGCTTTAAGTGCGATAAAAGACCCGCTTTTGCGGAAAGAAGCAGTTCTTTTCCCGCTTTTGTGGTTACCCCCGCAGTCTTTATCTTATTCAATGCATCGGCAATTATCGCATGTTCTTCTTTTAACGTCTCGACTAATTTTGACATAAACCTCTCCTATTATAATAACTGCATAACAAGATATATTATATGGTATTTTCCCGCTTGTCAAGATATTTTGGTCGGTTCTAAAAACTCTATCATAATGAATAAAAAAACGGTTTTCAGAACAAAATAAAGCATATTTATATCACTGTGAGACGCAATACAGCGAAGCGGTCTGTGTAATTTATTAAAT
>MIBD01000122.1:0-558 GCA_001829395.1 Spirochaetes bacterium GWF1_49_6
TTGCTTCGCTACACTCGCAATGACAAGGCAATTTCTATCATCTTTAATAATACTCCATTATTTTCGAGTTTTTAGAACTCCCCAAATGTTAATGGTTTTTAGAACCACCTTTTTTTATTTCCGCTTCATCTCAGCGCGGATCTCCTCGAGCATCTCGATTTGTATCTCCCATGATGCCGGGAAATTCACGAAACAAGCTCGGAAATTCGTTCGATTACGAAATCGGCGTCCATCCGCCGCGCGTCGATCTGATCCGGCCATATTTCACGGATAATCCCCGCCATCATAATGGTGGAAATCCCAGCATCCTTCGCGCCCCGCAGTTCGCCGGAACCGCCGTCGCCGATAAACACCGCATCCTCCGCGCGCGCATGCAGCAGTTCGAGGGCATAGAGATAAATTTCACGGTCGGGCTTCACCATACCGGCGTCGCAGGAAAAGACAGCCGCGTCGAAAAAGTCGCGGATAGGGGAATCGTTCCATCCGGCGGCCTCGGACACGTCGGCGTTACTAATCAGCCCGATTATTTTACCCGACTTTTTCAGGGTGTCCAGCGTA
>MIBD01000122.1:565-3836 GCA_001829395.1 Spirochaetes bacterium GWF1_49_6
CGGGCCTCGACCGCCTCCTCGATCATTAAAACGGGGATAGCGGGGTCGATTGCATGCGCCATCTTCGCTACAAACGAGTACGGGTCTTTATCGAACCCCTTGAGGCGCTCCATCGATTTTTCCAGCAGTTGTTCGTTCCATGCCTCCCGGCTCACGCCGAGACGTTCCGATGTGAACGGCTGGACCGACCAGAGCGATTCGGGAGCGGTCAGCGTATGAAACAGGTCGAATAGAAGTACCTTTTTCGTCCTGATAAACTCGTTCGGTTTATTCACATTAGCTCCTATGAATTATTATAAACAACGAAGGGAAAAGTATAGTAGCATCTTGCATAGCGGTTGTCAAATTTCCGCCGGATGGTTATTCCCGAAATTTTGCGTTCTCCGCGCGGATGGTGTAAAATAAGACCAGTTCAGCCAATCTATCGATATCCGGGAGGTTATGTTGCGTTTTATCATTGCACTGTTTATCGGGTTAATGATGCCGTTACCGCTTTCCGCGCAGGATAACGGGGCGAATTACACGGAGGTATTCGGCGCCGTCCAGTCGCAGTTCGACTCCGCCGAGAATGCGGAACCCGCCGATTATGAAACACTTCTCCCATTGACGCAGAAGCTCCATCAACTGATCGCCGGACTGAAGGCGGATATTTCATTTCAAACCGACCCGCGTTACGAAATACTCGCGCAGGCCGAGAAGCTGCTCGCCGCGATGAACGCGAAACGTGTAACCGGCAGACCGGGATGGGAGTTTGTCTTCAACGGTGGATTTTCGCTGACCGGCGGCAACTCCGAGCTCCTGAACCTGACGGGCGGGCTGAAGCTCGGAAAAAGTCTCCTATGGGTCAACGATATATCGCTCAACATCAATTTCGACTACCGTCTCGATAAAGACGAGGTCACTTACCGGAAGTGGACGGCGTTCCTGCGCTACGGGCATTCCGTCACCCGCGAACTGTACCTGTTCGCGCAGGGGAACTACCGTTCCGATTTCGCGTCGGCGGTGGATAACGGGATGAAGTTTTACGGCGGGGCGGGGTACTGGTTCTTCGATATCCCGTCGCCGAGGCTCCAACTCGGGATCGAGGCCGGCGGCGGATGGTATCAGGATTACTTCGCGGGCGGCGCGACGGAGAGCCATTTCATCCTGAACGGGCGTTTGTGGTTCTTCTGGAACTTAGCGGAGGGCATCGCGTTCAAACAGGATATCGACTTCAACCCGAACGCCGACGATTTTACGAAGTTCAGCTTCGTCCTGAAAAGTATAACGGGGCTTGATTTTAAAATTAACGCCCGCCTCTCGCTCGCGCTCGACCTGAGTATCCGTTACACGACAGACCCCCAGCCGGGGATTAAGAATACCGACTACTCTCACACGACGAAGCTGGTATTCCGCCTGTAAGGGCAAGCGCTCGTGCCTCGACAGGCTCGGCATGACGCCGTTAGTCTCCCTGAACGAATCACGTATTTTAGTAGGGGGAATGCTCATTATTTCCCGACAGTCTGTAAATAACGGTCGAGCTGGTTGGCAAACGCCTGACGGTCTTTCTGGCTGAACGGCGCGGGGCCGCCGGTATGGATTTCCTGATCGCGGAGTTCGCTCATCAGGTCGCGCATCGCGAGAGCCTGTTTGACGTTCTCCCGTGTGTAGAGCGTCCCGCGCGGATTGAGCGCGACCCCGCCCTTCTCCACCGTCCGCGCGGCGAGGGGGATATCCGCTGTGATAATCAGGTCGCCCGGCTGGGTCATCTCCGCTATCCGGTGGTCTGCCTCGTCGGGGCCGGACGCCACCACCTCGCAGGAAATCAGGGGGCTTTTCGGATGCCCGAGGGGCTGATTGGCGACCAATACGAGGCGCGCCCCGACCCGTCCCGACGCGCGGTACAGGATTTCCTTGACTGCTACCGGTAACGCGTCGGCGTCGGCGAGTATCCGTATCATGTATATATACTCCATGTAATTAATCGGGAACGGGAAAACCTGCCGCAGAGGCGCAGAGAACACAGAGGAAAAAATTCTTTGGAAGTGATATAGAAAATTGAATATTTATTTTATTAATGAAATAATTCCCAGAGATAATCCAATAAATCCCAGAATAATTGAAATAATCCCAAGCCAAGAAGATATGCGATAAGAAGGATTACTTGCATTCAGTGCCCATAAAAACTCACCTAAAAGCCCACAAGGTTTTAATTCAAATTTATATTCTTTTCCAGTTTTTATATTTAATTTATCTCTTAGTACTTCATCTATTTTAATAACATTTCCTTCTTTAGGTACTAATCCCGCAGAAATGCAAAAACATTCTTTATTGTTACATTTCAGTTTTACTATTTTTCTCGCTTTTATTAAATTCCCCTTTTTATCAAGTCGATGTTTTTCATTTATCCTTATATGATCGGAAAACACATCGGCCATATCAGCTTGAATAACTTTTAAACTTGGCATATATCTTCTCCTAACATGTTAATCTAAAAAGAATTCTTAATGTTATTTTAACGTTTTCTCTCCGTGTTCTCTGTGTCTCTGTGGCTATTCCCTATAATTCTTCATACACGATTTCCTTATCGATATACGGCTTGATAAACGGGCTGACTCCGCCGGGGGTCAATAAATCGATTTTCCGATGCGTAATCTCCATGAGAAAATTGTACAGTCTCATATAATTGCGGTAGCTTAGCTGACCGGCATCGAACTCCGCCATAAGGTCGATATCGCTGTCCTCCGTCGCTTCGTTCCTCGCCGACGAACCGAAAACCCCGATTCGTTTCAGCCCGAAATTCCTTAGCTCCTCCCGGTGCGCGTGAAGGATTGAAAGGATTTCCTCTCTGTTCATCCTAATACCCGTCCATCTTGAACGTGCTCTCCAGCGTCTTGATCTCCACATCGAGGTCCATCACGTCGTTCTCCAGCAGGGCGAGGAGCTGCTTCTCGAACGCTTCCTTGATCGAATCGAGCAGGGTCTCGGCGCGCTTGAGGGTATCGTTCATCCCGGCGTTGCGGTAGGTGTACTTCGACAGGTCGGCGTACTTTTTCACGATGATCGACGTGGAATCGAGGTAGTACAGGACGAACTTTTTCGCCTTCTTGACGTCGGACGGGTCCTGCCGGAGGTCGTCGAATATTCTGCCGGAAACCTCGACAATCGCCGCGATCTTATCCTTGATATCCTGGTTCTTGATACGTTTCGCGTTCTCGAGGATTTCCGCGATACGGCGGTTGCCTTCTTCGATCAGGTCGCCCGGATCGGCGGACTTAGCAGGGGATGCGGC
>MIBD01000122.1:3846-5091 GCA_001829395.1 Spirochaetes bacterium GWF1_49_6
GCGGACACTGGGCGGGGCTTGGGTTTACGGAACGGGCTTGCGAGGAGAGCGGCGGCGAACGCGGCAACCGACAGTCCGAACGCGACCGGCAGGCCGGTGTTCGGCAGCCCGAAGTAGAAGAGCAGAAACGTCCCCCCTGAAATAATGACCGCGAATAACGTTGTTTTCATATCCACCTCTGTTTACAGCTTTCGCACGGCTAGCGCATGTTTAATAATAATCGCCCCGCCATTCATCGGTATATTTTAACCTATCTTAGCCGATTTGGAAAGAAACACGTGAGAATTATAGAAATAGGGGTATTGACAACAGTCAAAAAAGGTGGTATAGTTATGTGGTATGACCACTCGGTCACATCGAGGGAAAATGGTAAGTCAAGTGTTTAAAAACTTGCCCGCGGAAAAACAGGCCGCGATTATAGACGCGAGTATCGACGAATTCTCGGAGTTCGGGTTCGAGAACGCGTCCACGAATAGAATCGTGCAGAAAGTGGGGATCGCCAAGGGGAGTCTTTTTAAGTACTTTGGCAGCAAAGAAGACCTGTATTTCTTCCTCATCGATGAAGTACTGAAACAATTCATGTCCGAGATGCTGAAAAAGAAGGGTTCGTTATCGGACGATATATTTCAACGGTTTATCGAGATTATCGAAATCTCCTTCGAATTGTACTTTATGAATCCGCGCTTTTTCAGGTTCTTTATGGTGTTGACGGATAACACCAATCAGGCTCTGATGGGGAGATTTATAAAGACTTACGGGATGGATTCCGATGCGGTGAAGTATTTCTATTCGATGATGATGGGGGTGCATGAGGACAACCTGCGAATGGACCTTCAGGCGTCATTCAAGGTAATCGGGTGGATGATGTCGGGATTGAAAATGGATCTTAACAGGAATCTGAACGCCGGGTCGGATATCGAAAAACTCCGTGAGGATTATATGAGCGCGATCAATCTCGCGTTCGATGCGTTAAAAAACGGGATGCTGAAAGAGAAAAAATAGATTTGATACTTGTCTTTCCTATAAAAAATGTTATAATTTCTATGGTTAGGAAAATCCAGGAGGGTAAAATGAAAGGGATTTTAACGATGCTGATGTTCCTTGGGATGGGGATGTCCGCCTTCCTGTATGCCGGCGAGCAGTATGTCAACCCCGGAAAGGAAACGCCCCCGAAGTCCGGCGGGAAGGATTCTTTCCAAGACGACGGATATGTTGTCGAGGAAAACATGATCCAGCCCGGCGAGG
>MIBD01000122.1:5103-6721 GCA_001829395.1 Spirochaetes bacterium GWF1_49_6
AAGTGAGCGGCGAATCGCAGTACGCGTGGAACGACTGGAATCCTGTCGCGGGCTCGAAGGACGGTAAATATGTCGCGCTCAAGCTGAAAAAAGAGGGGCAGGCCGAGCAGATTGTTTTTATCAACGTCTGGAATAAGAAGACGGTCAAGCCTGCTTCGGACGGCGGTTCGATGGCGTATTCGCTGGACAGCGGGTATTACACCACCGAGCTTCACCCCGTGAAATACGCGGACTTCTATATCGATTTCAAGCTCAGTACCACGAAAGAATGCTACAGTTACGGCACGGATATCCTATCGTTCTATATCGTGAATCCCGCGACCGGGTACAAATGGAAGGTGCAGGACAAGGCCTCGCCCGTTGCGAAAACACCGTACCCTTATGCCGCGGGAAATACCGTATCCAAGATGTATCTCAGCCATGACGCGGATTATTATGTGGTGATGTACAGTGTCGGGGCGAACGAAAAATACAGCGAATCCGGCACGGACGGATACCTGATCGTGAACAGTTATGATCTGTCGCGTTTTTACAACGGTATAGGCTACCGTTACTACAAACTCAAGCAGTACAAGAATGCGCTTAATGCATTCCTGACGGCGCTGACGTTCGATAAAAAATATGTACTGGCGTTATACAACACCGCCTGTATGTACGCTCTGCTGAAAAATAGCTCCAAATCGATCGAATACCTTTGGGAAATCCGCCAGCTCGGCACCAAGGAAGCGTGGGAAAAGCTCCAGAAGATGAAGAAAGACGCCGATTTCAACGCGATCCGCAAGACAGCTGTCTATAAGAAATTTATCGCGGCCGTGTGGTAAGTTAGAACGTGTAACCGGCTTCGATATACGGGCCGGCGTAACGTACTGTCAGGTCGTGCGTCGCGTTATCGTTATATCCGTAGTACATATACTCGTACTGTCCGCCGACCGTCAGGCTCAGATCGTCGATATCGAACACCACCCCGCCCCGGAATGAATAGTTATAACCGGCGGCGTGTTCCGATGTCGGCCCTCCCGGCCATCCTGTAATTACGGAGCTATTCTCGAAGAACGGCGTCCCCGAGATAACCGCGTCGAGTCCGGCTATATCGCAGAAATAAAATCTCGCGTGCATCCCGAACTGCGCGCCCAGCATCTGGAAGCTGTAGCCCCCGAAATTCCCCGGCATGACAATCACCCCGTTAGTAGAGTAGTCGTAAAAGTTTTTCGTACCCGCCGAGTACCGGAACCCCGTGTACAGGTCGAGATACCCGTGTTCGCTTTCGACCACCCTGAAGCAGATATTCGCGCGCATCAGCCATCCCGATCCGTCGATAGTCAGGTTCTCCTGCAACGAGTTCAGGTACATCGTACTGCTCAGGATATTGATGAGCGAGAACGAACCCTCCGCGAATATAAAATCGTACACCCGGACTTTTGCCGACAGTTCGGGGAAATTGCTGGGGAACTTCCCCCAGATATAATTCTGGATTGTGGCCGGCGACGGGTACTCGTCGTACATCGAATCGAACGCGTACCAATCCCGTAATGAAATATTCAGGAACGAGTCCGGGTTGTGATTGGCGAACCCGAGGCTGACGGTGAATAGTGCGAATAACGCGATTACAAGGACTTTT
>MIBD01000123.1:0-874 GCA_001829395.1 Spirochaetes bacterium GWF1_49_6
TTGCCACAATCCTTAACCTGCTGATGAATATCAGCGTGATCGACGCGAATTTTATTGTGGTCGATATCCTTCTATTCGTCCACTTCATCCTGCTGGGTATCGTGATGATCCTGAATATCGACGAGACGGAACGCGATTATATTCTCATCCAGCAGGAGATCGACATCGCCCGGAAGATACACGCATCCATTCTCCCGAAATTCATCCCGACTATAGACGGTATCAAGATAGAAAGCCGTTATTTGCCGATGTCCGGGATGGCCGGGGATTTTTACGATTTCCATATCGATACGGAAGGACGTCTCGGGGTACTGGTCGCCGACGTATCGGGGCACGGGATACCCGCCGCGCAGATCGCGTCGATGATTAAGATTTCGTTCGCGTCGCACCTCGACGAATTCCAGCACCCGGACAGGCTGCTTCGAGGGATGAACCGTTCGCTCTACGGGAAGGTGGGGAATCATTTCCTGACGGCGGGATGCATCTTCCTCGATACCCGCGCGAAAAAACTGCATTACTCCAGCGCAGGTCATCCCGAACTGATAGTACAGCAGCGCAATAAGGGGAATATTCTGACCCTGAAACCGAAGGGCGGGATAATAGGTTATTTCGAGGATCAGGCCTATCAATCGAAAACGGTCACCGTAGAATCCGGCGACCGTATTATCCTATATACCGACGGGATTACCGAGTGCGCCGATTTGCAGGGCGAAGAATTCGGCGAAGAACACTTCTTCCGGTTTCTGAAATACTCGGACAAGATGCGTTCCGCCGAATTCTGCGACGAGCTTATTCATACCCTGACCCGCTGGCGGGAAAAGCCCGACGGGTTCGAGGACGACGTCACTTTGGTAGTGATCGATATTCTCTGAAA
>MIBD01000123.1:881-3765 GCA_001829395.1 Spirochaetes bacterium GWF1_49_6
TTTCTTGTATAGTCCTTTAATCTCGTCGTCGGTCAATCCGTAGTTATATATCTTCACCTCGTCGATGATCCCGTAGAAGTTGGATTTCTTGATGCCGGGATCCTTCCCGATATATAGCGGCAGTTTACCGAAATCCATCGAACCCGACACGGTAACATAAGTGTCCACCTTGCCGTCGATAAATATCTTCGCTTTCTGCTGGACATATACCACCGTAATCTGGTGCCAGCCCCCGTCGAACACAGAGTATTTCGAGGCGAAATCGAGCACCTTTTTGCCGTCATTGAGGGCGAGTACGAAACGTACTTTCCCGCCGCCGGGATTCCGCGCGATCGCCCACCCGTCATGGCCGCATGAGATCAGGGTCTCATCCGCCGAGGCGAACCCGAAGGATTTCATCCACAGGGTAACGGTTATCCCGTTGAAGTCGCTGCCGGAGACAGTCCCGCAGTCGATAAAGTCGTTATACCCGTCGAGCTTGACGGCGCTCTTCGATTTCTGCGACTTGTCCTGCGTGAGGTAAGCCCCGTTCATCAGCTTCGCGCCCTTACCGGCATCCCCGCTGAAGCTCCAATCGGCGATCATTTTCTGCCCGACGTCGGAATTATCGACATCGCCGCTGTCATCGCCGCCGGGCGGTATCAGGATATCGTCCTCATTAGGCTTGACAGGGGGTTTAATATCGTCGGGCTCGTCGATGACAAAATCGTCGGATGCGCCGGAGCCGAACAAGTCCTCGAGAGTTTTATCGGGATACCCGACGAAGGCGTTATTATATACGGTGCCGTCCCAGTTATCATGGTCGACCCACATCGCGGCGGCGGGCACATCGGGATGCTTGACATACTTGACGGTCTTGGAATTAAAGTCCCAGAAGCTCTGATAGGCCTCGCCGAGGGTCTGACCCGCGAAGAGGTACGCCACGAACGCCGGGAAGGCCTCGCCGAACCAGTTAGCGTAATACCCGGAGCACTTCATATCGAGGAACGGTTTGGAATACATGGCGATACGGCGTTCGGCCTCGGTCTCGTTGATCTTCCCCATATCGAGGGAGGAGTTGCCGGCGGTGAAGCACCCGTAGAGCATCACGATAGCCCCGGGAGCGAGCTTGAGGTCGGCCTTGATGTCCTCGGGGGACGCGAATTTATTCTTGAGGGAGAACCCGCCCACCCATTTCGGGGGCATACTGCCGTCGTAGACGCCATGCCCGCGGTAAAGCAGGAACTGCGCGCCGTTAGCGGCCTTTTTTATCTTCTCCCAGTCGTTGTTGGGCGTATAGAACTCATATACCTCGACCCCGCATTTCCGCAGCATCGCGGCGGCGGCCTGGAGGTTCTTTATCTCGCTTTTCGTCCAGCTCCCGGTATCCCCGTCGATCGGAGCGCCGAGCAATACGGCCTTCAGCCCCTTGATTTTGACAGTCGGTTCGGGGAGATTGGACGCGTATTTCGCGGGGGGAGTATATTTCGACGGAATCTTCGGGGGTTCCGGCGAGGATATATTCTTATAATCGACTGCGCTGCCCAATCCGGCGTAGAATACGAAAAACAGGCCGGCTAACAATAATAACATCTTTCTCATAGATTCCTCCATCGAGTGATATAACAGCATAACGCGGGAACCGGAAAAAATCAAAGTTATTTCCGCCAACCGATGAGGGCGGTGATGGATTTCTGCGGGTCGAGAAGGAATGTTTAATCCATTTCGAATAACAGATGATGGAAAACTTACTGTGTAGATATTGGCTCAAAAACTAAGATATTGCCTACCCATCTTGTAGTGGTATGGATACGATGATCGATGAATAGATTTGATGCTTAATATAATTCGACTTATCGCGTAGAATTTTTATATTCCTAATTGAAAAGAGAGAGCATCAATGATCTCTTGCTTGATATCATCCGATTTAATTTCGCCAATTCTTTTTATTAACCGCGATTTATCAACAGTCCTGATTTGATAACAAAGTACTATCGAATCTTTTTCAAGTAAAGATTCACCGGAATGTACCAGCACTTCATTTACGTAAACTCGACGGCCTTCTTTCAGGGAAGTCAAAGGGAGAATACTTACCACAGGTAGAATCCGGTTTATTTCTTCTTTGCTGATAACAAGCGCGGGTCTCGTTTTTCCCTGCTCTGAACCAACCACGGGATCAAGATTGACTAAATATATGCCCCATCTGATTGTCATATCACCAACTGATGGAATCGAGTTCTTTATAATCTTCTGTAACGTTCCGCATATCGTCCAAGAAGAGAGGATCCTTCATTGCTTGATTGAGATCCGTTTCCTTACCCGAACATTTATTATCACGAATGATCAATATGATTTCTCCCAATTGATCGGTAGGAATGTTTTCAGGGATATCGATCGATATTTTATGGTTTTTCGGAACCCTAATGGTTTGTTTTATCGCGTGCAACTCCATTCTCCTAATAAAATAATAATAAACAGTTAACTGGCAGGATAAATATATCATTTTATCTTGTATTTGTCAAAGTAATTGCTATCCAATAAAGATTATCATGTTTCCAGAAAAGGAAATAAACTCGGTTAACCGCCATTAATAATAATTATTTCCGCCACCCGATGAGGGCGGTGATGGATTTCTGCGGGTCGAGAAGGAATGTATCGGGATGCGCCTTGATCCCCGCCCCCGCTCCGTCGAGAAGACCGAGGATTACCGCCTGATTGGACAGCGCGAGGTCGCCGTACCCCGGGGAGAAGCGCATGACCGGTTTCCACCCCGACAGCCCAACCTCCCGCGCGAGGATATCGTTCACATAGTCCGCGAACGCCTCGACCGATTCCGACCCGATAGCGTCGAGAATCACCCCGCGCGTCAGTTCGCCCGAATTGACGAGGCGAATACTCTCCTGCT
>MIBD01000123.1:3794-29880 GCA_001829395.1 Spirochaetes bacterium GWF1_49_6
AGCGTAACTTTCCCGCACCCCGCGAGTATCGCCGCGAGTTTTACCGATTGGAATACGATCCCGCCGTCCAGCGCGATTTCCCCGCTGTTTATCGACACAATCCCCTTATCGAGGGTATGTCCCGACGGTTTGACGAGCGGGCGCGCGTCATGTATCTCGCGGATAATCATTTTCTCAAGGTCGGGGGAAAGTTCGGATTTCTTTTTATTGTACCCCATGCGGGTGAGGACGTTCTCTAACGGGGGGGTGATGGTTTCTAGGGAGAATTTGCGTATCACGGCGGGTTCCGGGACTTAATTCAGCAGGAGGCGCGCGGAAAATTTACTGCCGACGCCGTAGGTGCTGTCTACCGAAACGTCGCCGTTATAATAGCGGAGGAACTTTCGGACAAGAAACAATCCCAGCCCAGCGCCCTTCTCGTTCAGGGTGGGAGAGGTCTCGGTACGGTAGAACTGCTCGAAAACGCTATGGATATCGCTCTTTTTTATTCCGTGCCCGGAATCGATAATATCGACCATCAGGTAATCGCCCTGCTTATACCCGCGTATCTCGATTTTCCCGTCCACCCGGTTATAGAAAATAGCGTTGGAAATCAATTCCTCGAATATGGTACGCATAATCTGACGGTTGCCGTGATAAGCCTTGAAGTGCTCGGACATATCCACCGATACGGTGATATTCCGCTTTTTTATCTCTTCCTTGTAGAAGTCGAGGATGAAATCGAACAAGGCGGTAAAATCGACCTCGTCGCAATAAAGGTCTTCGACTTCTTTTTCGAGCTCCTGGATGGTCAGCACGCGGACGACCGTTTTTTCCGACTGCTGAATCAGGTATGTCATCCGTTCCAGATCGGATTTAACGGATGCATTCTCGCACAAATCGGATTGGGAGGTTTTCGTCAGCAGCTTCGCTACTTCTTCCAGCGGTTTTTTTAATTTCTTGGATACTTCGTTCATCAACTGATCCTTCAGATTGACTAACTTCATCAATTCAAGGTTCTGTTCCTTAATCTTCTGGTACAGCGAGGCGTTATTCATCGAAATCGCCGCCTGCGAACAGAATAAATCCGCGATATCCTGATCCTGTATCCTGAACGTTTTGTCCTCGGAGATAATATCTACGTAAACGATGCCCATGAGGTGTTCTTCATAGAGGAGCGGCAGACACACGAAAGATAGCGACCTCATTTTACCGCTGATTTCGAGATCCTCGAAAAGACGGAATACCGGCTTCCTATAACGCGCTACCTCGTCTATATAAAGCAGACAAAATTGAAAATAGGGTTGATTCACTTCATCGGCATTGAAGTTGCTGAATATAACAGGTTCGGTCTTTCCTTTGCTATAAAAAAACATGACGCCGCGTTGGGCTTTTAATGATGTGATGAGTCCTTCGAGGACTTTTTCCAGAAGTTTCTGTTCGTCAAGGATGGAACTGATATTTTTATTGATCTCCAGCATTGTCCGCAGAACTTCATCACGGAGACGGAGTTCACGTTCGGAAAAATCGCTGAGTTTCGACTGGGTCTTGATTGTTTCTTCCTTCTCAATCAATTCCTGCGTCGTCATTTTCTCAACATTCCCGTATGCCCGTAAGACCATCTGCATATACTTGATGTCTTCATCCTTGGACTTGAGTTCTTTTGTTAAACGCTCAATATCTTGCCGATACTCTTCCTCAGTCACATAGCCCCCTGTAACGTCTTAGCCTGCTACTTCTTCTGCTATAGTTTAATTCAAACTTAGTTGAAAATCAAGACAATTCCTATTTATCTTTTTCCTTTGCAACTTCTTTCTCGGCATCCTCCGCTTCCTGCTTCCTCAGCTTTCCCGAGAACGGGCTAAATAAGTCGCGTACCGATCTCTTTGGAAAATCCTTCCCCTGGGGGAAATCGTCGAATACATAACGGTATGTCCATGTATGCATCGTGGTGACAAATCCCATATATGCGAAGATAGGGATAACCGTCAGGAACGGCGAGACCGCCGGGATAGTAAAAATAAAGAAAATTAACAGATTGATGATAGCGAGGCCGAGCATCACCAGCCCCTTTTTCACCATCCAGTACAGGGAGATCATATAATACGACCCGATTTTCAGACGGTCTTCCTTCTTTTCCGCGAGGTCGGATATCACAAGGGGCGCCATAATAAACTGCGACAGGAGGAAGCTGAATATAAACCACCCCGATAATCCGATCAGGATATAATTCCACGGGTAGAGATTGACCAGCTTATCACGGAAATACAGTATCGAATAACCCAGCAGGAGTCCCGCCGTGGTGTTAATCAGCGTAAATATCATTCCCTTACCGAATACCTTGCGTAATTCTCCCCAGTACTCCCGGAAATAGGACTTGGTTTCGCCGTCGATCAGCTTCGCCTGCATCGAGTACGCGGCGAGTGTAGTCGGGAACGTCTGCATATTGAGGATAGACCCCATCAGCACGAGAAAGAACGCGTCCTTATATTGAAGGATAAATCCCATATCCTCGGCGAAAAGCCAGCGGAATCCCGCGATAATCACCAGATAGAACGGGTTCGCCGCTCCGAGCAGGGATGTAAAAACGGCGTAGGACAGATTATCCCACCAGCTCCAAAAGGTTCGTTTGATAATACTGAAAAACATAAACCCCTCGTTTCTTGTTAGTTCAGAAGAGTATTATATCGTTCGCTCTCCCTTCTGTCAAACTCTTTCTTCTTAAATTACGCCGTCCGAAATTGCTAAAACCTATTTTTTCAATTATAATCTATTTTCTTAGTCGATGGTGACGCCAAGGAGGCTTTCAAATGACAAAGGTCGGTGTTGCGCTCGTCGGTTTCGGGACTATCGGAACCGGTGTTCTGGAAATATTACAAAGCAACCGGGAACTGATTCAAAACCGTACCGGAGTGGATATTCAGCTGAAATATATTGTCGATATCGATATAAAAACGCCCCGCCGTGTCATGCCCGACTCTTCGGTCAAGATGACCACGGATTATAAAGTGGCGTTGAAAGACCCCGATGTGGAGATTATTATCGAACTGGTCGGCGGTACCGGATTCGCCCTGCAACTGGTGGAGGAGACGTTACGCGCGGGTAAGAATGTCGTGACCGCGAATAAAGCCCTTCTCGCTGAAAAAGCCGATGTCGTATTCGGGCTCCGTAACGAGGTCGGTAAGGTCATCGGTTTCGAGGGGAGTGTCGCGGGGGGTATCCCGATTATCCGCACGGTCACTAACGCGCTCGCCGCGGACAATATCACCGCATTATACGGGATTGTCAACGGGACGACAAATTATATACTGACGAAGATGTCCGAAGAGAAGATGGATTTCAAGACCGCGCTGGGTCAGGCGCAGGAACTCGGATTCGCCGAGGCCGACCCCACGCTGGATATAGGCGGGTTCGACGCGGCGCATAAGATCGCGATTCTCGGCGCGCTCGCGTTCAACTGCCCCGTCCCGTACCAGCAGGTATATGTCGAGGGTATCGACTCGGTCGATCTGATCGACATCAACTACGCCGCGCAGATGGGGTACGTCCTCAAGCTGATCGGTATCGCGCGTATCGACGCGGATGAACGGGTCGAGTTCCGGGTACATCCGACGCTCCTGCCAGAAAAGCACCAGCTCGCCGCGATCAGAAACGAGTATAACGCCATAATGATAGAAAGCAAGTACCTCGGTACGTCCCTGTACTATGGGCGCGGAGCGGGATCGCGTCCCACCGCGACCGCTGTGATGGCGGATATTATTTCCATCGGACGTTCGCTCGATAATCCCGAACGTTCCTCCAAGTACCAGAATTTTAACAATTACCCGGTCAAGCCGATGGGCGATGTCGAATCGCGCTACTATCTGCGGTTTAACGTCCGCGATCAGGTGGGAGTCCTATCCGGCATATCGGGAATATTCTCCGAATACAGTATCAGTATTTCCTCGGTTGTTCAGCACGAGACCAAGACCGGCGATCATGTCCCGTTAATCCTGACCACTCACCGCGCGAAAGAAAGCAATATTTTAAGCGCGCTGGAAAGAATAGAGAAATTGGAGTATTCCAACGGCAGAGGCATCATGATACGGATATTGGACTAAATAAGGGAGATTACGATGGCAATCCGGCACTTTGAAAAATTCTTCGCGATTGCGGAAAAGCTCGCGCTCAAGAAAAAGAAAGACCTGAACGAGCTCCGCGAGATCGGGGAAACGATACTCGGCGAGTATACCGCGAAGGGTCATATGACGCTGATGCCTCACGATAGCCTCAAGATGGAGTACTATAGCCTGATCCCGTTAATTAAACATCTCCTTGAGAAGCACGGGAATCCCGATATAGTGCAGTCGCCGGTGGAAAAGATGCCCGATTCGAGCTGGATGGCGGATGCATCGTTCTGCTTCATCAATGTACGCGGTACGGGAGCCGCTTCCGGCACGCACGGCGACTTTATCAACGCCGCGAAACTTTTGCCCGTCCTCCGGGTAAACTCCATCCACCTCGCGCCGTTTTTCGAATGCGCGCTGGAAATTATCTACGGAATCGACACATTGACTATCATAGACGAGAACACGGTCAACGCGGAGTTCCTGAAGGCGGGGATGAAGTCCGACGAGCAGGTGCGCTTCTTTACCGACCTCGCGCATCTTCTCGGGATGACCGTCGGGTTCGATATCGAACCGCATACCTCGCAATTCTCGCGTATCGCGTTGGAACACCCGGAGTACTTTCGATGGATCCGGCTTTCCGCGTCGCGTGAAGAAATCGCCGGTAAGAAAAAACAGCTGGATATGCTGACCGACGCCGCGCAAAAGGAAATCCATGCGGCGATAAAACCGCTTCGTGAAAAAGTGCTTGCCAAATACGGCCTGAAGTCGCTCGAGCAATCCGGAAAGGACGCCGTATCCAAGAAGGCGCATTACGAACTGATCGACGAACTCATCGCGGCGGGGTTTTGGACTGTCCCGTCCCATACATGGAAGGGCGCGGGCTTGCCGGAATTCTCGCATTACGTGGATGAACAGGAATTCCCGGAATTCAAGTACCTTTCCACCGACGGGGAAGACCACCGGGAGCACGCGTTCGGGACGCTCACCCCGTTCCGTTTCTATGACAATATCCCGCTGAACCGTATCCCCAAGCCCAACAACCCGCCTGTCCCCAACGAGGAGACTATTAAATATTTCACTAATATCTTTCCCGCGCTCTATAAAAAATTCCGCTTCGATTACCTGCGTTTCGATTATGTCGATCATGTGTGGGACTCGGTGCTCGATAAGGCCGGTAAAATCCCCATCTCCGACAGAATTACCCCATACGTGCTGAAAAAAACCATCGCGAAGGCGCGTTCCGGCGGGCGTAAGTTTATCGGGGCTATGGCCGAACGAATGGGCACCGATATACAGGTCTATAAAAAGGCGGGATTCGATCTCCTTCTCGGCGACGATATTCTCAAACCTATCGGACTGCCGCTCCTGAAAGATACGTTCAAGCTGAATAAAAAGATAGAGAAGCTCAACTCCAAGCCGGGAAAGAAGGTCAACATCCAGTTCGCGGTCGATACCCACGATTCGTCTCATCCCCTGTTCAATGTCACTCCTATGCTGATCTACGGAGCGAAGGGTGTCGGTATGCGGATGTTTATCGCGAGGTTCTCCGGGTGGGGCAACGCCATCCGTTCGAAATACGAACTGATCGGGAATCAGGACGGCACTACCGGGCTATATCTCGCGAATAATAAGGTTGTTTCGGTCGAGTGGAAAAGTGAAAAGGACATGAACGATATCTATCATAATATCGAGAATACCTACGACTTTTTACTTCCCCGCCTGAAAAAAGCCAATTTCGTGGACTTTATTCCCATCCAGCGGAAGGCGGCTTACTGGATATTCGAGGACGATCAGGGGAAAATGGTGTTTATCGTGAACCTGACCGAGCATGCGTCTATCCCGTCGATACTGATAAAAGAGATCAAGGTATTCAAGTGCGCTTCGATGATCAATCCCTATACCGGGCAGAAACGGATGATGTCGCATCTGCTGGTTAACGAACTCCCGCCGCTCGAATGCAGGATTGTTTTTATTCAGGTTTAGGATCGTCCTTTTTCGGCGCTTCCAGCCCCTTACGATAGAGTCCGTCCAATAACGAGGCGATACCTTTCGCATGATTCGCGCGTCTTTCCTTAATTACCTGCCCGACAGCCCCCGTCATCTCCGGGAACATTTCCAACGCCCAGAATACGATTGCCAGCGCGCGTATCTTAGAATACTCGTCTTTATACTTCTCCAACGGGAATAGCGCCTTGAGGGTAAAGAATACCGCGCAGAATAGGGTGAACACCCGGAGGGACGACCTCGCGCCGTTCATCATCCCCTCATAGTAGATATTGATAAACCCGAGCGGGATAACCTGCCCGTCGGAATAGACCAGCGACTTGATGATAAAAAGAGGTATCAGGAAGACAAGCAGGAATAATAACTGCTTCAAAAGCGCGGGGATTTTTTTCGGCGCGATAATCGTGGACATGAGGATGAGCAGGGCGCACATTCCCGCCAGCACGATTTCCGGGATAAAAAAAATCCCTACCGCAAGTAACGATAGGGATGTTAATATCAGGATTGCCATTATTTTTTAGCTTTCGCTTCTTTGACTTTCACTTCTTTCGCTTTCGGCTTCGCGGGAGCTTTCTCCGCGGCGGCCGCTTTGGGCTTGCGGTCTTCCGCCTTCTTCAGCATCTCAGGCACAAGTTCGATCATCGCCATTTCGGTACCGTCGTTGGAACGGAAACCGAGACGGAAGATGCGTGTATATCCGCCGGGGCGTTCCTTATAGCGCAACGCGATATCGCCGAACAGCTTCCTGAGAAGCTCGTCGTCCTTGATCGTACGCGCGAGCAGACGGCGCATCGCGACAGTATCCGTGCGAGCCTTCGTGATTAACTTCTCGGCATACGGGCGGAGAGCTTTCGCTTTCTGTATGGTCGTCTTGATGCTTTCATAATTGAATAACGCGGACGCGAGATTCTGCATCAGCGCTTTTCTATGCGAACTGGTTCGGCTGAGTTTTCTTACTTTCTTTCCGTGTCTCATTCCTCATCTCCTTCATCTGTATCATCGAAATCCTCATCGTCTATATCGGAAAGTCCGTCTTCGGATTTCCCGGTATCGAGCGTGAGATTATACATTTTTATCTTCTCGGAAATCTCCGTCAGGGACTTCTTTCCGAAGTTTTTGATCTTCATCAGCGAATCTTTATCGTAAGTGATTAGATCGCCGATCGTGTCGATTTCCGCGCTCTTGAGGCAGTTATATGAACGCACCGACAGGTCGAGTTCCTCGATAGGCTTCAGGAGAACATCGTCGCCGGGCCCGCTTTCGGAGATCGACGCGGAGGAAATACTTTCCTCTTCCTCTTCGAACTCGACGAACAGCGAGAAATATTTCTTCAGGATCGACGCCGCATCGCTCATCGCGTCTACAGGCGAAATCGTGCCGTCAGACCATACTTCCATCACGATCTTTTCACAGTCGGTCTTTTCGCCGACACGGAAATCTTCTACTATAAAATTCACTTTCTGTATAGGCGAGAAAATCGCGTCCACGGGGATAACGGCGATTACCGAATTGGAGTCCATCGCGTCTTCCGACGAACGATAACCGCGCCCGAACTCGATTTGTATATCGAGCGAGAGATCCGCTTCATCGTTCAACGTCGCGATTTTCAATTCGGGGTTGACCACTTCGACAGTGACATCTACCGCGAAATCTTTCGCGGTAAATTCGCCGGGACCCTTTTTATTGATATGAATAATCTTCTTATCGGAATTATCCAAAAGTGTCATGCGAATCTTCTTGATCGCGAGAATGATATCCGTCAGGTCTTCTTTGACCCCTTTAACCGGCTCGAACTCGTGACTGATCCCTTCTATCTTAACAGAAGTAATCGCGTATCCGGGAATGGCGCTCAGGAGTATTCTGCGCAGAGAATTCGCGATAGTAATACCTACCCCTTTATCGAACGGATAGATACTGAATTTCCCATAATTATTAGAATAGGAACTCTTTTCATATTTCATCTCATGTGGCAATATTAAATCTTTTAGTAGTCCTTTATGTGCCATTTATTAAACCTCCCTAAAAAAGGAAATCCGCATTACTTCGAATACAATTCGACGATTAAAGGCTCGTTAATCTCGACTTCAAGCGCCATTTCCGCTTTTTCAGGAATATGCAGAACCTTTACCGACTTTTTCTTATAATCCGCTTCGAGCCATACCGGCACGACACGATTTTCTACCTTGGAGAGCGCTTCATCCACAATAGTCATCTTTGCGCCTTTATCAGCTAATGTAATCACATCGCCGATTTTGAGCAGATAGGAAGGTATGTCCACCTTCTTACCGTTGATCTGAATATGCCCGTGCCCGACAAACTGACGGGCGGCCTTTCTCGATGCGGCGAATCCTACGCGGTAAACCACGTTATCTAAACGGCGTTCGAGTATCTGCAAAAGCAAGATACCTGTAATACCTTTTAATTGGCTCGCGGTTTCAAAATACTTCCGGAACTGGCGTTCCAAAAGCCCGTAGTAGCGTTTCACTTTCTGCTTCTCGCGAAGCTGAACCGCGTACTCGGTCGGTTTTTTACGGAACTTCGGAATCATGCCGGGAGGCGTCTTTCTTTTAGTAACAGCGCATTTCGCTGTATAACAACGGTCGCCTTTCAGGAATAATCTAACTCCCTCGCGGCGGCATTGCCGGCAGGAAGCATCAGTATATCTACCCATCTATTACCTCACTATACTCTTCTCTTTTTTCTGGGACGGCATCCATTGTGCGGTATCGGTGTGATATCACGGATGCTTTTGACCTTGATACCCGCCCCGTCTATCGCACGTATAGCGGACTCACGGCCGGGGCCGGGGCCTTTTACACGTACATGTACGGACTCGAGGCCATGGTACTTCGCCGCGTCAAGCGCTTTTTCACAAGCAAGCTGCGAGGCGTAGGGAGTACCCTTTTTGGTGCCTTTGAAACCGGCAACGCCCGCGCTGGACCAGCTCAACGCGTTCCCGTTCATATCGGTTACCGTAATCAGTGTATTGTTAAACGATGCCTGGATATTGACAATCCCTTCCAGTACGTTCTTCTTTTCTTTCTTTTTTCTCGTAACTGCGGCTTTCTTAGTTGCCATTAACTAATCCTCCGTTATTTCTTTTTCGCGCCGATGGCGTTCTGGCGAGGCCCTTTCCAGGTTCTCGCATTGGTCTTCGTGCGCTGTCCGCGTACGGGGAGACCTATTTTATGCCGATGCCCGCGGTAACACGCGATATCGATCAAGCGCTTTATATTCATCGCGACTTCCGTTCTCAGGTCGCCCTCGACTTTAAAGTTCTTCTCGATGACTTCCCTGATACGAGCCAACTCGTCTTCCGACAAGCTCGATACTTTTTTATCCGGCTCTACTTTTGCGAGTTCGACAATCTTTTTCGCGGTGGTACTACCGACCCCGAAAATATAGGTCAACCCGATAATAGTCGTTTTATGATTGGGTACTTCCCGACCTGCTATACGTGCCATATTCTTCCTCCTCCGTTAAACCCGTTTCGAACCGCGCTGGCGCTGCTTGTGCTTGGGGTTCTCACAAATAATACGCACAACGCCATAACGCCTGATAACACGGCATTTCTCGCAAATCGGTTTTACTGACGCACGAACTTTCATATTTTTCCTCTCATTCTTTGTCCATCACTTATAACGATACACAATTCTCCCTTTGGTCAAATCATAGGGAGAGAGTTCGATATTTACCTTATCTCCGGGGGTTATCTTGATGTAATTCATCCTCATTTTTCCCGAGATATGTGCCAGAATCTGGCGTTTCCCCTCGAGTTCTACCCTGAACATCGCGTTGGGTAGCTGTTCGATGACCGTTCCGTCAAGACGGATGACATCTTCTTTGTCCATCAAGACTTTAAAACCTCCTTTATGTCGGCAAATACTTCATCAATGTTCTTTTCGCCTTTTATTACAGTTAGGACGCCTTTTTCTTTATAATAGTTTACCGCCGCGACTGTCTGATCCTTATAGACCTTCAACCGGTTCGTAACTGTTTCGATCTTGTCGTCGTCACGGATAATCAAGTCTTCGCCTGATACATCGCACTTTCCCTCAACCTTCGGGGGATTGAAGTGGATATTGTATATCTTTCCGCTATTGACCGCGGTACGGCGGCCGGTCAGACGCTTGATCAGCTGGTTCTCGTCCACATCGATCAGTATCACATGCGTCAACGGAGCGCTGGCGAGTTTCGCGTCAAGCACCTTCGCCTGGTTCAGACTGCGCGGAAACCCGTCAAGCAGGTATCCGTTCTGGCAGTCGTCCTTGCTGATACGGTCGAAGAGTACGTCGACAACAGCCTCATCGGGAACCAGTTCGCCGCGGCTCATATAACCGCGAATCATATCGGCGAGTTCCGATTTCCCTTCCTTGATCATCGCGCGGAATATGTCTCCGGTCGATATATGGGGGATGTTGAGAAATTTGCAGACCATGTCGGCCTGTGTACCTTTTCCGCCTCCGGGAGGCCCTATGAATACAATATTATACATTTTCACTTCCGTTTATCTGTTTTTCTGGGCTTTCTTGTGATGCAGGAACCCGTCCAAATGATGCATCATCATATGCGACTCCAACTGCTTCAAGCTGTCGAGAGCCACACCCACCATAATCAGTAACGATGTACCGCCCATCAGGTAACCCATATCCTGGGGTATCTCGAGACGGTTGATAACAAACGACGGCATCAGCGCGATCGTACCGAGGAACAGCGCGCCGGGGAGCGTGATACGGCTTAATACAAATCCGATATACTCCTGCGTCTTCTGTCCGGGACGTATCCCGGGAATAAACCCGCCCTGCTTTCTCAGGTTCTCCGCGATATCGTGGGGGTTCAGTTCTATTTCAGTATAGAAGTACGCGAAGAATATAATCATCATAAAGTAAACTATCGAGTACCAGAGCTTGCCCGGCAGCATGGCATTGGTAATATCGCTGAAAAATCTCGCGACACTGCTTACCCCATGTACCTGCATCGAGTCGATCTGCCATCCGGCTTCCGACCCCTGCCCGTCAGTCTTAAAGATCAGGTACGCGGTATCGCCCGCTACACTGACGCTTTTATCGTCGAAACTACCCGTCAGTTGCTGAGGGGATTTCATCGTCTTATCATATACGTACAGGATATCTTTCCCTTTCTCGGAGCGGAAGTACGGGAAGTGCAGGATAATCATCCTCGCGCCGTCTTCTTTAATCACGTTCGTAACATTCAGGTTCATCGGGTATCCGGCGGTATCGCCGAATCCGGGTGATGCTATACTGATCTGTTTCGTATCTTCGTAATTACCCTGCCCGATAAACTGGTATATCTGCGCCGGCACCATCAATATGGCTGAGGCGAAGATGATCGGGATAACACCCGTGGGGTTGACCTTGAACGGCAGAAATGAGACCTGCCCGCCGGCGCCGCCGGAACCCACCATTCGCTTCGCATACTGCACGGGAATCCTTCGTAAGCCCGATTCCTCGAATACGACCACTCCTATCACTATCGCGAATAACGCGACGACTATCAGGACGTTTATCGTATCCGGCGATGTGGTCGCGAGGTGATATAACGCTGCGGGGAGTCTCGCGATAATACCGCACATAATGATAAGCGATATACCGTTACCGATACCCCGTTCCGTAATCTGTTCGCCCATCCACATCAGTATTAACGTACCCGCTGTTACGGAGATGATAAACAGTATAAGAAATGTAGTGTTATCTATCAATATAAACTTTTGCGCCGAACCAGCGTTGTCGGCGATTATATTATTCCCGTAGATGATACCCTGAACAATCGTCACTAAGACGGTGCCGTAACGGCCATACTGCTGGAACTTCTTTCTGCCCTCGGGTCCTTCCTTCATCATCGCGTCAAGCTGGGGAACAACCGCAGTCAACAACTGCATGATGATCATCATAGTGATGTAAGGCATGATACCGAGCGAGAACAGGGAGAGGTTCTTCAGACCGCCGCCTGTGAACAAGCTGATAAAATCAGTCCACGGATTACTTGCCGCACCCGCGCGGAACTCCTGCAGGATAGAAAGACTGATTCCCGGAACGGGAATATAAATCCCAATACGATAGATAATAAGCAGACCTAAAGTAAAAAGGATCTTCTTTCTTATATCCGGAACCTTGAGTATATCGACGAGTGTCTTCAGCATGAGTTCTCCTACTGCTGGGATTCGATAAGTTCTACGGAACCGCCCGCCTGTTCGACTTTCAACTTAGCGGTTGCAGAACAAGCATTCACCTTAATCTTTAAACCCTTTATCGTCAGTTCGCCGTTGGCTAGAAGTTTGACCGGCGACTTATTGGACTTTATCAATCCAGACTTTCTGATCGCTTCAACCGTTACTTCCGAACCTTCCTTAAAGGAAACAAGGTCGCGAAGATTGATTATATTGAAGTATATTTTATTAATATTCTTGAAACCGCGCTTCGGCATACGGCGGTATAACGGCATCTGCCCGCCTTCGAACCCGGGTCGTACTCCTCCGCCGGAGCGAGCCTTCTGCCCCTTGTTACCGCGACCGCAGCGTACACCCTTACCGTTACCGGAACCTCTGCCTCGGCGAATGGGACTCTTCTTGGAACCCGGAACGGGCTTAATTTCTATAAAGTTCATTTTTTTCTCCTCGGCTTATTCGGATTTAGACGGCATTCCGAAAACTTCCTGTACCGTCTTTCCGCGCTTTTCGGCTATTTTCTTCACGTCCATCAGACTATGCAATCCCTGAAGCGTCGCCTTCACCAAGTTGAACGCGTTGGTAGAACGCAGGGACTTGGTCAATACATCCTTCAGGCCGACCATTTCGAGAACCGGTCTGACCGCGCCGCCGGCGATAACACCGGTACCGGGAGATGCCGGACTCATCCAGACCTCGCCGCTTTTAAAGCGCCCGACTACCTCGTGAGGGATAGTGGAGCCTTTGCTCAGGACGGGTTTGGCTTCTCTGATCGCTTTATCTTTAGCTTTGCGGATAGCGTCCATCAATTCATTCGCCTTACCGTACCCGACGCCGACCATTCCTTTGGTGTTGCCGACTACGATTATCGCGTTGAACCGGAAACGTTTGCCTCCGCGAGTGACCTTCGCAACACGGCGAAGTTTAACTACTCTCTCTTCCCACTCGCTCTCGACTTTCTCTTTCTTCCGGTCCTTGAATCTGTCTCTGTCTCGGTTGCCTTTATTTTCCGCCATTTTTCACCTCAAATTCTTTTTTTAGAACTGTATTCCACCCTCGCGGCAGCTATCCGCGAGCGCTTTGATTTTCCCATGATACTGGTAACCGTTTCTGTCGAATACGACTTTATCGATCTTCTTGCTTTTCAGCTTTTTCGCAATCGCGGTTCCCAATACCTTAGCGGATTCAATATCCTTACCCAACTTCTTATCGGCCATCTCTTTCGATACGGACGAAATACTGCAAATCACGGTATGATTACTATCATCTATTACCTGCGCATAGATATACTTATTCGTCTTGGTGACAATCAGTCTCGGACGTTCCGCCGAAGATTTCAGGTGCTTCTTACTGCGAAGACGGCGCTTGGTATATTGTTTGTTCTTATGTGAAATAACATCTATCATCTTTCAATTCTCCTTACTGTCTATTTTTTAGCGCCTGCTTTCCCTTCTTTCAGCCGTACCACTTCGTCTTTATAACGAATACCCTTGCCTTTGTAAGGTTCGGGAGGGCGGATGAAGCGAAGGTTCGCAGCGACCTGTCCGACTATCTGCTTATTGATACCGGTAATATTCAGGATCGCAATACCGTCGGTAGCGATCTTTACGCCGGCCGGTACGGGGAATTTCATCGGATGAGAAAAGCCCGCTGTAATCATCAGGGCATTTCCCGACATTTCCCATTTATAACCGATACCCTTTATTTCCATCGTTTTGGTAAATCCGGTGGTAACACCGGTAACCGAGTTACGGATGAGAGACCAGTACAGCCCCTGTAACGCGCGGGCATTCCCTGCGTCGCTTTTCCGCTCGACCATTACCTTACTGTCTTCTATCTTAATGCTGATAAAATTAGGAAGAAACTTCTCCTCTAATTTTCCGAGCGGACCTTCCACCACGATAACGTTACCGTCAATACGGATGTTCACACCCTGGGGAATATGTACAGGCTTTTTCGCTAATCTTGACATATTTTCCTCTCCTACCAGACCGAGCAGATAACTTCGCCGCCTATACCGATAGCGCGGGCTTCCTTATTGGTCAGCACGCCTCTCGAGGTGGTCAGTATCGCCACACCCATGTTGTTGTACACGCTGGGGATTTTATCCTTCGACACATATATGCGGCGGCTCAGGTGACTGACCCGTCTCAGACCCGCTATTACGGATTTACCGTTCGACATATATTTCAATATCACGGTAAACGCGTAAGGGGAGTCCTTACTCTGCGAATAGTCAAGAATATAACCTTCTTTTTTCAATATTTTTAATATATCCTCAATCAGGTTATTCTTTGCAACATCAACCGTGGCGATTTTTCTCGACCCGGCATTTCTGATTTTCGTTAGGGTATCTGCGATCTTATCCATTTTCCGCTCCGTCTGTCATTTTACCAACTGGACTTGGTCACACCGGGGATCAGCCCTTCGCTCGCGAAGTTTCTGAAGCAAATTCGGCATATCCCGAAATCACGCATATAACCGCGGGGTCTCCCGCAGATATTGCATCGGTTATATTTTCTTACCTTGAATTTAGGCGTTCTTTTCCACTTTTCGATAATCGATGTCTTGGCCATCAAATCCTCCGCTTACTTTTCTTTAAACGGCATGCCGAGAAACGACAGCAGCTTATAAGCCTCTTCGTCCGTCTTCGCCGTGGTCACAATCGTAACATCCATTCCGCGAACTTTATTGATCTTATCGTAATCTATTTCGGGAAAGACGATCTGTTCCTTCAAGCCCATACTGTAGTTTCCGCGGCCGTCGAAACTGGACATCTTGAGCCCGTTAAAGTCGCGTACACGGGGAAGAGCTACCGCGATCAGCTTATCGAGAAAATCGTACATCCGGTCGCCGCGAAGAGTGACTCTCGCGCCGATAGGCATACCCTGGCGGAGTTTGAAGTTCGATATAGACTTTTTTGCTAACGTTTTTACCGCATGCTGGCCGGCAATCAGCGAAAGCTCGTCGGCGGCGGAGTCCAGTATATTCTTATCGTTAATCGCCTCGCCAACACCCATATTGATCGAAATTCTTTCCACTTTAGGCAAAGCCATAGGCGATGCATATTTAAATTCTTCCATCAGGGCTTTTTTTACTATCGTATCGTACTTTGTTCTGAGTCTCGGTACGTACTTTTCCTTAGGCCCGGAAGGCTTTTTCTCAGCTTTAGGTTCAGCGGCTTTCTCAGCTTTAGGCTGTGCAGCCTTTTCAGCTTTCGGCTCGGTAACTTTTTCGGCCTTAGGCGCGGTTTTCTTCTCAGTCTTTGGCTCGGATGCTTTTTCCGTTGCCGGTTTCTCTATCTTGTCAGCCATCGCTTATTAACCTCTCTGCTTATTCGAATATATAATCAACGCCTTTTGCTCTGGCCTTGCGTTTCTTATTACCGTTCTTATCAGTCGTAAATCCCACTCGCACGCCTTTCCCGTTCTTAGGGCAGAACAGCATGACGTTGGAAACATGGAGGGGCGCTTCGATCTCGAGGAATCCGCCGTTAGGGTTTTCCTTCGATTTCTTGATCGTCTTTTTTACATAGTTAACGCCCTTGACGACCACTTTGTTCTGTGTCGGCATAGCGCGGACAATTTCGCCCTTTTTACCTTTTTCGCTTCCGGCTATTACGATTACCGTATCGCCTTTTCTGACTTTCAATTTTGCCATCGGGTTCTCCTAAAACACTTCAGGGGCTAACGAGACGATCTTCATGAAGTTCTTTTCACGAAGTTCGCGGGCTACAGGGCCGAATATACGGGTTCCTGTAGGATCGCCCTGCTTGTTTATAATAACCGCGGAATTTCTGTCGAATCGTATCGACGAACCGTCCCGGCGATTTAGTTCCTTCTTAGTGCGTACCACAACTGCGCGGACGACTTCCCCTTTCTTGATAGGTGAATTGGGAATAGCGGTCTGTACGGACGCCACAACAGTGTCGCCGACATGGGCGTAGCGTCTTTTCGAGCTGCCTTCTACATGTATACAAACTATTTCTTTCGCACCGCTGTTATCAGCGACATCCATGCGAGTTCCGAGCATAATCATAGACGCCTCCTACTCCGCTTTGGTCACAACTTTCACGAGTGTCCACCGCTTGTTCTTGCTCAACGGGCGGGACTCCTCGATCAGTACAGTATCGCCTTTGCGGCTCTCGTTATTCTCATCGTGAATCATATATTTCTTTCTGATTTTCACATACTTCCCGTACAAGGGATGCGGTTTTTTGCGGTCGTGCGCGACAACTCTGGACTTTTCCATCTTATCGCTGACCACAAGACATGTCATTTGTTTTCTTTTCGTTTCCATATTTCCCTCGGCCTATTTCTTTTTAGTAATCTTCGCGGCTACAGGGGCTTCGCCGGTCTTCTCATAGTGCGTTAAAAGAGTATTGATACGGGAAACCTGCTTCTTCATTTCCCTTTTTTCCATAAAATTCTTCGGCGGCTCTATTTTCGATTTGAAGCGAAACATCATAATCCTGCTCTGCAGGTCGCCGCGCATCTTCTTGAGCTCGTCCGAGTTTAAATCCAAAAGTTCTTTCATTTTCTTCGACATATCGGTACCCCTTATATTCCTACACGCGAGACAAACTTCACGAGTATCGGGAGTTTGTGACTGGCGAGTCTGAACGCTTCTTTTGCGGTCGCTTCATCGACGCCGCCTACCTCGAACATGACGCGTCCGGGTTTAACCACAGCGACCCAACCCTCAGGCTGGCCTTTACCTTTTCCCATACGAACGCCTTCCCCTTTCGCCGTATACGGCTTATCGGGAAATACGCGTATCCACATCTTCGCGCCCTTGGTGAGCTTACGGTTCGCGGCTACACGGGCGGCTTCTATCTGGCGCTCGGTAATCCACTTCGGTTCGAGAGCTATAATCCCGAAATCCCCGAAATTAACCTTGTCGCCTTTGTTTGCATTGCCCTTTATTGTTCCGCCGCGCTGCTGTTTGCGGTATTTTGACTTATTCGGGAAAAGCATTGCAGTCTCCTTTTTCTATTGTTACCGGCAAATCCACACTTTGATACCGATCACGCCCATTTCCGTATAGGACTGGGACATGCAGTAATCGATGTCCGCGCTGAGAGTGCTCAACGGGATTCTGCCTTCTTTAAATTCTTCCGTACGGGCGATTTCAGCGCCGTTGAGACGGCCGGAAATACGTATCTTGATACCCTTTGCTCCGGCTTTGATCGAGTTCCTGATGGACTGGCGTATCGCGCGCTTATACGAGATACGGCGTTCGATCTGACGGGCTATATCCTGTCCCGCAACCGATGCGTCGAGTTCGGGAACCTTTATCTCCTTGACGGAAAGATTGATCTTCTTATTGGGAACCAGCTTCTCGAGCTTTTTGTTGAGCTCTTCGATTTCAGCGCCCTTGCGCCCGATCAGGATACCCGGCTTCGCGCAGCTGACCGTGACATTCACGAGCTGGGGGAAACGGGCAATCTCGATACGTGCAATAAATGCCCGAGCGTATTCTTTCTTTAAGAACTTGCGGATTGTAAAATCTTCTTTCAGATAATTTACAAATTCCTTTTCGCTATACCACATAGAGTCCCATGTGCGAATAATACCTATGCGAATGCTCTGGGGATTAACTTTCTGTCCCATCGGAAATTCTCCTTACTTCTTCTCTTCAGGCGCGGGGAGCGCAACTGTTACTACAAGATGCGAATTGCCTTTCATCAGCATATCCGCCCGGCCTCTCGCACGGGGAAGCCATCTTTTCAGATAAGGCGCCTGATCCGCGCAAATTTTCGTGATTACGAGATTATCGGCGGTCTCTTCGGGGTTCACATTCTTAAAGTTCGCCTGCGCCGAATGAATCACCTTGTATGCCATTTTCGCGCCCTTATTCGGCAATACCCGCAATAATGCGAGCGCGTCTTTAACACTTTTACCGCGCACGATATTGATAATCTTTCTAAGCTTCAGTACGGAAATGCGGAGATATCTCCCGAATGCTTTCGCTTCCATATTTCAATCCTATGCTGTTATTTAGCGGGGGCCGCTTTCTTTGCGCCGGAATGTCCGCGAAATACGCGGGTCGGCGAAAATTCCCCAAGTTTATGTCCAACCATGTTCTCATTGACAAAAACAGGGATGAATATTTTACCATTATATACCTGAATTGTCAAGCCAATCATCTCAGGAATTATTGTCGAACGTCTCGACCACGTCTTCAGCGTCTTTTTATCGCCGCTGGTCGCTTCCTGAGCAACTACCGCTTTCTTATATAATTTCGCGTCCACATAGGGACCTTTCTTAACTGAACGTGACATTCATGTTCTCCCGCGTTTATTTCTTACGTCTGGAAAGAATATACTTACTCGTTGTCTTCTTTTTATCACGGGTCTTGTAGCCCTTCGCGGGTACGCCCGTGCGGCTGACAGGAGTCTTATAACCCTTCTGCTTACCGCGTCCGCCGCCATGCGGATGGTCATGCGTATTCATCGCGACGCCGCGTACGGTAGGACGGATGCCGAGATGCCGGCTCTTTCCGGCTTTACCGAACACAATGTTCGAATTGTCCGCGTTACCCACTTCCCCGACAGTGGCGTAGCATTCGCTGAGCACCATACGGATTTCACCGGACGGCATTCTCAGGATTGCATACTTGCCTTCTTTACCTTCGAGCTTGGCAAACGAGCCTGCGGAACGGGCCATCTGGCCGCCCTTTCCGGGTTTGAGCTCTATATTATGTACGATTGTACCCACAGGTATCGCCTTTAACGGCAGTGCGTTCCCGGGAAGGATATCGGAACCGTCGCCCGCGATTATACGTTGGCCGACCTCCATACCCTTGGGGGCGAGGATATACCGCTTTTCTCCGTCAACATAGTGCAGGAGAGCTATTCTAGCGCTGCGGTTAGGATCGTACTCAATCGTCATAACCTTTGCCTCGACATCGCGTTTATCGCGTTTGAAGTCGATGACACGGTAGTAACGCTTGTTTCCTCCGCCGCGGTGCCTCGCGGTGATACGGCCCTGGCTGTTTCTGCCGTCGCCGCGTCCGCGCTTCATCCCCTCGATCAGGGTCTTTTCCGGTTCGGTCGCCGTGATTTCAACGAAATCGAAGCTAACCTTATGCCGGAGACCGGGATTTATAGGCTTAAAACGTTTGATTCCCATATTAACCTCTCCTATGCCTTGAAGACATCGATCTCGCCCTTCTTCAGGGTGACAATCGCTTTCTTCCAGGTATTAGTGTATCCCGGCACTTTCTGGTTGCGAAGCCGTTTACGCTTGGGCTTGACAAGTATGGTATTCACTTTGTCGACTTCGACCTTGAATAACTGCTCGACCGCCCGGGTGATCTCAATTTTATTCGCATCCTTACTGACTTCGAACGCGTACTTTTTATGTACGTCTTTTTTGCCTTTTCCCTTACCGGATTTCTTCTCATCGGCGTTCATATCGCTCACTTTTTCGGTGATGACCGGTCTGATCAGGATTTCACTCGCCAACGACATTTTATTTCTCCACGTTTAATATATTCGAAAACTTCTCATCCAGCTTCTTCATAGCGGCTTCCACCACGAAGATTCTCGCCGCGTAAACCAACGGGAGTATGTCGAGATTATCCACCGACAGACAGGTCACGTTGGTAAGGTTCTGCGCGCCAAGCACCATATTTTTATCATAATCGGGAACCACGACTACTACTCTCTCGTTGACATTCTCCGTAATCCCGGATAACGCCTTCAGGAAATCTTTCGTCTTGTGGCTTTCGACCTTGAACGAACCGATAACGGAAAGCCGGCCGATCTCATTCATTTTACTGAAGACATACAGGTAAGCCTTGGCTTTCTGCTTCTTGTTGACAGACTGCGAAAAATCGCGGGGTTTCGGCCCGAATATAACACCGCCTCCTCTCCATAGAGGTGAACGGGTACTACCGGCACGCGCGCGCCCCAAACCCTTCTGTTTAAACGGTTTGCGCCCGCCGCCGCGTACTTCAGATTTGGTCTTCGTACTGGCGTTACCCTGACGGTCGTTCGCCAAACGCGCGACTACTACCTGATGCAGCACCTTATCGGTGACATCGTCCCACACTTTCGACAGTTTCATGTCGTTCGTCTTGGTTTTCCCTTCGTATACTTCTATCTTCATATACCGTTCCTTACTTATGCTTTGATGGCGTCGCGAACCATGACATAGCCGTTGTTCGCACCGGGTACATTACCGCGGATAAAGAGCAGACGTTTTTCAGCGTCGAACTTCACCAGCTTCTGTCCTAATACAGTCACACGGGTGTTTCCCATATGTCCGGGCATATGCTTGCCCTTGAAAACGTGAGCGGGGAAGGTATGCATACCGATAGAACCGGTCCGGCGATGCATCTTCGCGCCGTGAGTGGCGGGACCACCGTTGAAGTGCCAACGTTTGATGGCGCCGGCAAAACCGCGTCCCTTCATGATACCCGCAATATCTACCTTTTTAATCGAACTCACGGCCTCGGACAATTTCGCGTCGTCATCATAGACTCCGCTGTCCTCGATCCTGATTTCGCGGCAATATCTCGGTTTCTTGAACTCTTTCTCTTTCCGGCGCACGGTTTTAAAATCGTAACCCAGTATCACGGCGTTGTAACCGTCTTTTTCAGTAGTACGCTTCCCGATTATTTCCATATCGGAAAAATCGATCACCGTAACACCGGCTATCGCACCGTTATCATACACTTGGGTCATACCGAGTTTCTTCCCGATTATGCCGACTTTATTAGCCTTCATTTTTAGCCACCTGTTCCCTATTATTGCTTAATTTCAACATCCACGCCGGCCGGTAACTGCAACTCCATGAGTGCGTTGATCAGGTCGTTAGTAGGCTCGTAGATATCGATCAGGCGCTTATGTGTTCTCTGCTCGAACTGTTCGCGCGAATTCGCGTTGACATGAGGAGAACGGAGCACCGTAAACTTCTTCGTCATGGTAGGCAACGGGATAGGGCCGGAGACCCTACCCCCTTTACTTTTTACAGATTCAACAATCGCCTTCGCGGATTTATCGATCAGGCGGGCGTCGAAAGATTTCAAACGAACTCTTATTCTGCTCACAGACGCCTCTTATTATGCTATTATATCGGTAACGACACCAGCGCCAACCGTACGGCCGCCCTCGCGGATAGCGAAGCGCATACCCTTTTCGATAGCAACAGGCACTATCAATTCGATAGTCATGTTGACGTTATCTCCGGGCATCACCATATCAGCGCCCTTGATCCCCGCAATATTACCGGTAACATCGGCAGTGCGGATAAAGAACTGCGGACGGTACCCGACATGGAACGGGGTCTTACGACCGCCTTCTTCGGGCTTCAGCACGAGCACTTCAGCGTCGAACTTCGTGTGCGGAGTGATGGACTTCGGCTTCGCTACGATCATACCGCGGCGAATAGCGTCCTTATCGACACCGCGCAGGAGTAAACCTACGTTATCGCCCGCCATACCTTCGTCGAGAAGTTTGCGGAACATTTCCACACCGGTTACGACGGAAGTAGTGGTATCCTTGTAACCTATGATTTCAACAGGATCGTTTACATGAATAATACCGCGCTCGATACCGCCGGTAGCAACCGTACCGCGGCCTGTGATCGAGAAGATATCTTCTATCGACATCAGGAAGGGCTTATCGGTTTCACGTAAGGGATCCGGGAAATACGAGTCCATAGCATCGCAAAGTTCCTTGATACAATCATAAGCGGGATCGCTCGTGTTAGGAGCTTCGTACGCCTTGAGGGCGGAACCGCGGATGATCGGGGTATCGTCGCCGGGGAACTTATACTGGGTCAAAAGTTCGCGTATATCCATTTCCACCAGGTCGATCAACTCAGCGTCTTCCTTGGATATCTGGTCGCATTTATTTAAAAATACGATAATATTCGGCACGTTAACCTGACGGGCAAGCAACACGTGCTCGCGGGTCTGGGGCATAACACCGTCGGTCGCCGCGACTACGAGAACCGCACCGTCCATCTGGGCAGCGCCGGTAATCATGTTCTTGATATAGTCGGCGTGTCCGGGACAGTCGATATGCGCATAATGGCGCTTATCGGTTTCATATTCGACGTGCGCGGTATTGATCGTTATACCTCTTGCCTTCTCTTCCGGCGCATTATCGATTTCATCATACTTCTTGACCTTACCGCCGCCCTTACTTGCGAGATACATAGTAATAGTCGCGGTCAAGGTGGTCTTACCGTGATCCACGTGACCTATAGTACCAACGTTCAGGTGCGTTTTTTTACGTACGAATTTACCTTCAGCCATTGTATTATTCCTCCTGCTGGTTTTCTTCTATTCAGCTTTTAATACATTATCCCATAAACTTTTAGGCAGTTCCGCGTAGTGATCGAAAGTCATCACATGGGTAGCGCGTCCCTGTGTCAATGAACGCAGGGTAGTCGTATAACCGAACATTTCAGCCATCGGCACATGCCCGCTAATCATACGAGCGCTGCCCTTGGGGTCCATTCCGATTATCTTCGCGCGGCGGGAACTCAAATCCCCGATAACATCACCGAGATAATCTTCCGGTACCGTAACGTCTGCCTTCATAACCGGTTCGAGGATGACAGGGTCTGCCTGCTGCATCGCGTCCTTGAAGCCCTTCGACGCCGCGATTTTAAACGCGATTTCCGATGAGTCAACTTCGTGATACGAACCGTCTATTAATATTACCTTAATATCTACAACTTGGAACCCGCCGATAACACCGCTCTCGATCGCTTCCTCGACACCTTTCTTGATGGCGGGGATGTATTCCTTCGGTATTCTACCGCCGACTACGCGATCCTCGAACTCGAAGCCCTTTCCGGTTTCCAACGGTTCGACTTCCATCAGTACGTGTCCGTACTGACCGCGTCCGCCGGACTGGCGGATATACTTGCTCTCCGCTTTAGCGTGACGCTTGATCGTTTCGCGGTAGGCGACCTGCGGCTTACCGACATTCGCCTGAACATTGAACTCGCGGATCATACGGTCGACGAGAATTTCCAGATGAAGTTCGCCCATCCCGTAGATCAATGTCTGCCCGGTCTCGTCGTCGGTTTTCACCTTGAACGTCGGGTCTTCTTCCTGAAGCTTGCCGAGCACTTCGCTCAGTTTATTAATATCGTCTTTCGTCCTAGGTTCGATCGCTACCGAGATAACCGGATCCGGGAAGTCGATCGCCTCAAGAATAATAGGATGATTTTCATCCACCACACTATCGCCGGTGGTAGTGTCCTTAAACCCGACTACCGCGACAATGTCTCCAGCGTACACGACATCTACTTCTTCCCTCTTATTCGCGTGCATGCGTAATAAACGAGCTACGCGTTCCTTTCTCTGTTTAGCGACATTATAAATATAACTGCCCTTTTCGAGGGTACCGGAATATATCCGGGCGAAAACGAGCTTTCCAACATGCGTATCGACCATCACCTTAAACGCCAGCGCGGTTAACGGTTCGCTATCCAACGGCTTGCGAATCTCTTCCTTCCCGTTGTTCGGATTGATACCCTTAATCGGGGGAACATCTCCCGGAGACGGCAGAAAATTCACCACCGCATCCAACAACAACTGTACGCCTTTATTCTTCAGGGCGGAACCGCAGAGCATAGGATACATTTTACTGGTAATCGTGGAATGACGAATTCCGCGCAGCATTTCCTCTATACTCAATTCTTCGCCTTCGAGATACTTTTCCATTAAATCGTCGTTCCCGTCGCAAATAGCTTCCACTAATTTCAGACGGTATTTCTCGACTTTTTCCTTCATATCGGCCGGGCAGTCGGTTTCTTCGTACTGCTCGTCTTTATCCTTACCGACCCAGACATAAGCCTTCCGGGTAATCAGATCGATCATACCTACAAAATCGTTTTCAGCGCCTATGGGCAACTGAAGCGGTATAGCAGTAACACCGAGTTTCTTTTCCATCGAAGTGACGCACATATAGAAGTCGGCGCCAATTTTATCCATTTTATTCACAAATGCTATACGCGGAACATTATACTTATCAGCCTGACGCCATACCGTTTCGGACTGAGGCTCGACACCTTCGCCCCCGTCAAAAACCGCAACCGCTCCATCAAGTACGCGTAACGAACGCTCTACTTCGGCGGTAAAGTCCACATGCCCGGGAGTGTCGATAATATTGATCTTATGCTCTTTCCAGAAACATGTAGTAGCGGCGCTGGTAATAGTGATACCGCGTTCTTTTTCCTGGATCATCCAGTCCATTTCAGCCGCGCCTTCATGCACTTCACCAATCTTATGTGTTTTACCGGTATAATATAATATACGTTCGGACACCGTCGTTTTACCCGCATCGATATGCGCGGCGATCCCGATATTTCTTATTTTATCAATTGCGTATTTCTTTTCAGCAGCCATGCAAAAAACCCCTTACCAACGATAATGAGCGAAGGCTTTGTTAGCTTCGGCCATTTTAATAGTATCAACTTTCTTTTTAATAACCGTACCCGTATTGTTAAACGCGTCGATTAATTCCTTCCCGAGTTTCTCAGCCATAGAATGTTCCTTTCTCGTGCGGGAGGTATTTACCAGCCAGCGAATGGAAAGTGAATTCTGTCTCGTAGGCCTGACTTCGACAGGTACCTGATAGGTAGCGCCGCCGACGCGGCGTGAACGGACTTCGATAGGCGGTTTGATATTCTCCATCGCCTTCTCGAGCGCCTGTAACGCGGGCTCGCCGGTTTTCTGAGCAAGAAAATCCATCGCGCCGTAGACTATTTCGGTCGCGGTAGATTTCTTACCGGCCCACATAATCTGGTTCACGATTTTCGTTACCAACAGGCTCCCATATTTATAGTCCGGCTGTATCGGTTGCCGATGGACTTTATTCTTTTTCCTAGGCATAGTCCTTCACTCCTTATGACTTGGGCTTCTTGGCTCCATACTTGGAGCGGCTGGTCATACGCTTCTCCACACCCATCGCGTCGAGGGTACCGCGGATAATATGGTAACGGACACCGGGAAGGTCTTTTACACGGCCTCCGCGGATAAGCACAACCGAGTGTTCCTGAAGGTTGTGGCCGATACCAGGAATATAAGCGGTTACTTCGATACCATGGCTCAACCTGACACGGGCGATCTTACGCAGCGCCGAGTTCGGTTTTTTAGGAGTCATAGTAGTCACTTTAACACACACACCGCGCTTCTGCGGGTTGCCCCTCAGAGCCGGAGATTTTGTTTTCTTCTTGACTAATTCTCTTCCGAAACGAACCAACTGGTTAATCGTCGGCATACTTTTTACCTCTTCTCAATATTAAAGCGTAAACGGTGACGTATATTATAGCGAGCCGTTTTACGTTTGTCAATTTTTAGACATATTAGTTTTGCGCCAATCTTCAAATGCGGAAAAATCAGGCTTACTCGTTCGTACGGAGCTTAATTCCCTGGTAATACTTGATGCCCGTTCCCGCGGGAATCAGCTGTCCGATAACGAGATTTTCCTTCAGTCCCTGAAGTTTGTCGATTGCGCCTCTTAATGCGGCGGTGGAAAGCACTCGGGGTGTTTCCTGGAACGACGCGGCGGAGAAGAAACTCTCCGTAAAGAGCGACGCTTTCGTCAAACCCATGAGGATAGGCCGGGCCTTGGCAGGCTGCCCTCCTTGGCTGATTACGCTTTCATTTTCCCTATTAAAAACTATTTTATCTACATTCTGCCCGATAATGAATTCCGTATCTCCGGCGTCCACTATTTCCACTTTCTTCAACATCTGCCGGACAATTATACTGATGTGCTTCTCGTTGATATCCACACCCTGTAGACGGTACACTCCCTGTATCTCGTTCAGGAGGAATT
>MIBD01000123.1:29899-43871 GCA_001829395.1 Spirochaetes bacterium GWF1_49_6
CTGTACGCGCAGGATGTCGTGCGAACTGATCTGACCCTCGCTGAGCTGATCGGCTGCCTGTACCTTATCTCCAATACGGACATAGATATTCTTTCCGCTCGGTATGAGGTGCGCGAATATCTGGCCGTTCTTGGCGCGGATGGATACAACATATTTGCCTTTTTTCTGCTCGATATCGGAAACTTCGCCGCTGACTTTCGAGATGACGGAGATACTCTTGGGCTTCCGTGATTCGAACAATTCGGTGACTCTCGGGAGACCTCCGACGATATCTCTCGCGCGCTTCCTTCCCATAGGTCTGCGGGCGAGTACGTCTCCGGCCTTCACAGGAGTTTCCTCCGGCACCGCGAGCGTCGTACCGGGCATGACCACGATACGGTCGAGAGAATTTCTCTCCTCGTCGCGCAGCATGATGATGTTCTTATTCTTGGTCTCGTTGCCCTGGGGGCCTTCCATCGCATACCCGACTATACCGTTGTATTCGCTCAGGTACAGTTCGTTATACGGGTCGAAGTCCGCGAGTTTCTCGCCCTTCTTCGATAAGCGTCCCTTACGGACGTACATAGTCGCCCCGACCTTGATCGAGTACTCGTGTATATCGTTATCCAGCACATGAATCATACCTTCGTTCGGCTTCACCACAACGAATACGCGGCTTCCGAATTTAACCGGAGTCCCGTCCTTCATCGCGAACACCACTTCCTCGCTATTGAACTCGCGTTCCTCGAGGGTCTTGAAGTCTATCGGCTGGAGCTGAGCCATCTCGTAGGAGTTAATGACCTTACGGACGCGGATAAACGATTTTCTCGGGTTGACCAGTTCGGGTTTCCCTTCACGGTCAAGACGATAGATCAGGTTATCGGGCAGGCCGCTCTCTTCGGAGTTGATCGAATCGCGGAAGGTGCGTTCGAATAACCAACTATTGAAATGCGCGAGTTCCTCGCCTTCCAGCTGCGCGGCAATATCTTTAGCTACATTCAGATCGTAGGCCTTTCCAAGCCTATCGAACGGAATGAGCTTATAAAAATCTTTTTTATCGAGTAACGGGTTCAGCTTGGTGAGGAAGGTCGGCGAAAATCTCTGCGCCGCTTCCAGTTCAGCATAGCTGCTTTCGGGGAGCGCGTTCTTCGCAAACTGCCGTACCTCTTCGTTACCCATGATCTTCTGCGTCTTCGGGGTAAAATAGGGCGAGCCGACGACAAACGCATCGTAGTTCAGTTTGACTTCGCTTTCACCCATCTGTGTCGCGGCGATACCTCCGATATGGAAGGTTCTCATGGTCAACTGTGTACCCGGTTGTCCGATGGATTCCGCGGCGATAATACCCACCGCTTCCCCGATATTGGCAAGCATTCTCTGCGAGAGATCCCATCCGTAACATTTCGCGCAAACCCCTTGCTTGGCTTCGCACGTGAGTACGCTTCTGATCTTGATGGTTTCGATACCGGCATTCTCTATCGCTTCCGACGCATCCTCGTCGAGGACTTCGTTAGACTTGATCAGGAGCTCTCCGTTACGGGGATCGTAAATATTCGACACGACCGTGCGTCCGACAATTCTGTCGCGCAGGGGTTTGACTATTTCGTCACCCTGCTTGATAGCGCTCATATCGATACCTTTCACAGTACCGCAGTCGCGTATCGCGATCACTACATCCTGGGATATATCCACGAGCTTACGTGTCAGGTATCCCGCATCGGCAGTTTTCAACGCCGTATCGGCAAGACCCTTACGAGCTCCATGGCTGGAGATAAAGTACTCGAGAACCGATAAGCCTTCCTTAAAGTTCGACTTGATCGCGAGTTCGATGATTTCACCGGACGGTTTGGCCATCAATCCGCGCATACCGGCGAGCTGACGGATCTGTTCGCGGCTTCCGCGAGCGCCCGAGTCCATCATAATATACAGCGAGTTGAACCCGCCGTAACTGCTTTTCAGCTTACTTTCCACAAAGCGCTTGATTCTTTCGTTCGCGCCGGCCCAAAGGTCGACGACCTGGTTGTATTTTTCATCGTGGGTGATCAAACCGCTTCGGGCGTTCTCTTCGATACGCTTCACGGCCTTCTCGGTTTCCTGCACGATATTGTGCTTCTCTTCGGGCACTTCCACATCGGATATCGCGATCGTTACGCCGAAACGGGTCGCGTAGGTATAACCCACGTTCTTCAGTTCGTCGACATAGCGGGCGGTTTCCTTGATGCCGTATGTTTTATAACACTTCGATATAGAGGTTTCGAGTTTCTTGCTGTTCATCGTGTCTTCGATGTAACGGAGTTTCTCCGGTACGATCTGGTTGAAGAGTACGCGGCCTACGGTCGTGTCCTTTCTCCAAACCCCGTCCATCTTGAAGTTGATCGCGGTATTGTAATCGATTACCCCGCTTTCGACGGCAAAGATAATTTCCTCGACACGGTCGTACGAACGCAGTGTCTTGGGATCGTTTTCCTCGTTCGTTTTCTTGGTAAGATAATAGATACCGAGCACCATGTCCTGCGTCGGGTAAACGATCGGTTTACCGTTGGCGGGGTTCAGCAGGTTGCGCGAGGACAGCATCAGCATCCACGCTTCAACCTGCGCCTCAGGCGTAAGCGGTACGTGGACGGCCATCTGGTCACCGTCGAAGTCGGCGTTATACGCGTGACAAACGAGCGGGTGAAGCTGAATCGCTTTCTCTTCTATTAATATAGGCTCGAACGCCTGGATACCCAATCTGTGCAATGTAGGAGCGCGGTTGAGAAGTACCGGATGGTCGCGTACCACTTCTTCGAGGATACCCCACACGAGCTCGTGCTCCATCTCGATCATCCGCTTCGCGGCTTTGATGTTATGAGCGTACCCCTGATCGACCAGTCCGCGCATGACGAACGGCTTAAAGAGTTCGAGCGCCATCTGCTTGGGAAGCCCGCACTGGTGGAGTTTGAGGCTCGGGCCGACTATGATAACAGAACGGCCGGAGTAGTCCACGCGTTTACCGAGCAGGTTCTGGCGGAACCGTCCCTGCTTTCCTTTCAATATATCGGACAGTGACTTGAGCGGCCGGTCGCCGTTACCGGTAACCGGATGCGTGCGGCGGGAGTTGTCGAACAACGAATCCACCGCATCCTGTACCATACGCATTTCGTTCTTGATAATAATATCGGGAGCATTGACCTGTTTCAGCTTCTTGAGACGGTTATTCCGGTTGATCAGTCGGCGGTAAAGGTCGTTGATATCGGATGTCGCGAAACGGCCGCCGTCGAGCGGTACCATCGGGCGAAGATCGGGCGGGATGACCGGGATAATATCGAGGATCATCCATTCGGGTTTGTTGTCCGATTTACGGAGTTCCTCGACCAGTTCGAGGCGCTTGAGCACCTTTTTATCCACTTTCGGCTTATGCTCGACCAGTTCGCGGAGTTCGTCGGAAAGCGCGTCAAGGTCCATATTTTTAAGTATCTTCTGGATAGCGACCGCGCCGGTGTCGGCCTGGAACGCTTCCTTGTATTTATCGCGGTACTCGTCGTACTCCTCGTCGGTCAGCACCTGATTCTGCATCAGGTCGGTTTCGCCGGTGTCGATCACGATATATTTCTCGAAGTACAGGATGCTCTGGATATCCGACGGGGGCACTTCGAGAAGCAGGGCTATCTTCGACGGCACGATACGGTAGTACCAGATGTGCGCGATAGGCGCCGCGAGATTGATATGCCCTGTCCTGTAACGGCGCACCTTCGATTCGGTCACTTCCACGCCGCATTTATCGCAGACAATACCCTTGTAGCGGATCGAGCGGAACTTTCCGCAGGTACATTCGAAGTCCTTCGTAGGGCCGAATATACGCTCGCAGAACAAGCCGTCTCTTTCGGGCCTGAGCGTCCGGTAGTTAATAGTCTCCGGCTTCTTGACCTCGCCGTAGGATAAACTTTCGATCAAGTCTGATGAAGCTAGATGTATAGAAACGGAACCGAAAGTAGTCGTTCCCTTCATAAATAAACTCCCTTTTTTATATTACGGACGCCTTTAAATAAAACGCCCTTACACCAAATGAGAGATTTTCGTATCGAACAATTCCTTCTCTTTATCATTCAGCGGAACACGTTTCCCGCCCTTGTCATACACCTGGATATCCAGAGCGAGACCGCGGAGTTCCTGCACCAGTACGTTGAACGATTCCGGGATACCCGGCGATGCAACATACTTACCCTTGATAATCCCCTCGTAGATGCGGACGCGTCCTTCGGTATCGTCGGACTTGACCGTCAGCATTTCCTGCAGCAGGTTCGCCGCGCCGTAAGCTTCGAGTGCCCAGACTTCCATTTCTCCAAGTCTCTGGCCTCCGAAGTTCGCCTTACCGCGTAACGGCTGCTGGGTCACCAGCGAGTATGGGCCTACCGAACGCGCGTGTATCTTATCGTCGACCATATGGTGCAGTTTCAGGATGTACATCACGCCGACAAACACGGGGTTCTCGAACGGTATCCCGGTTCTTCCATCGCGGAGAACGAATTTCCCGTTCATGGGGAGCTTGACTCGTTCGTAATACGACTCTATCGTCTTGGCGTCCTCGCCGTAGTTCTTACGTTCGGACTTCAGGGTATCGTAGAGTTTTTTATTCGCTTTCTCGAGTTCTTCCTCTATCTGCACAAGAGACGCGCCCTCGAACACGGGACACTCGTAATTAACGCCGAGCTTCCATCCCGCGAGGCCGAGCAGGGTCTCGAAGAGCTGACCGAGGTTCATACGAGAAGGTACGCCGAGCGGATTGAGCACGATATCGACGGGAGTCCCGTCGGGCAGGTACGGCATATCCTCTTCGGCCATCACGCGCGAGATAACACCCTTGTTGCCGTGACGTCCGGCTATCTTATCGCCGGGCTTGATTTTGCGCTTCTTCGCGATATATACCTTCACGAGCTTGATAACTCCGGGGGGCAATTCGTCGTTGTTGGATGCGTTGAACACCTTGACGTCGACCACCACGCCGCCCTCGCCATGAGGAACGCGCAGAGACGTATCACGCACATCCTTCGCCTTCTCGCCGAAGATAGCGTGAAGGAGCCGGAATTCCGGGGTCTCGGTGGGCTCGCCCTTAGGGGTGACCTTACCGACCAGAATATCTCCGGGTTTGACATACGCGCCGACACGGATAATTCCCTCCGAGTCGAGGTTGCGAACCGCGTCTTCGCCGACGTTCGGGATTTCCGAGGTGATTTCCTCGCTCCCGAGCTTCGTCTCGAGCGCCTTGCACTCGAATACGGTCGTATATACCGACGTAAAATCGTCGTTCTTTAAAAGTTTCTCACTGATGAGCACGGCGTCTTCGTAGTTGTAGCCGTTCCACGGCATGAACGCCACGAGGATGTTCCGTCCGAGCGCGAGTTCTCCCGCAAAGCTCGCGAAACCGTCCGCGATCACGTCGCCCTTAGCGACCTTTTCGCCGGCGTCCACGATGGGCTTCTGGTTGAAGCTCGTGTCCTGGTTCGTGCGGCGGAACTTGACGAGATCGTAAGTTTTTTCTCCGCCCTTCGACTTTATCATTATCTTGGTTGAATCAACTTTCTTGACTTCTCCGTCCTCTTCCGCGACCAATATCGCGCGCGCGTCGCGTGCGACATAGTATTCCATACCGGTACCGACTATCGGCGACTGCGATATGAGAAGCGGCATCGCCTGACGCTGCATGTTCGATCCCATGAGGGCGCGGTTCGCGTCGTCATGTTCGATAAACGGGATCAGCGAGGCGGAAACCGAAAGAATCTGCTTCGGCGCGACGTCCATGAGCTGAATCTTGTCCTTTGGGGCAAGCTCGAACTCGCCGCGGAAACGGCACTGGACGAGGTCTTCGACTAACATTTCATTCTTGTCCAGTTTGATGTTCGCCTGGGCGATATAGAAATTCTCCTCTTCCGTAGCGGAGAGGTACTTGATTTCATCCGTAACCTTCTCGTTCTTCACGACCACATACGGGGTCTCGAGGAATCCGTAGGGATTCACCTGCGCGAAAGTGGCGAGCGAGACGATGAGACCGATATTCGGACCTTCTGGGGTCTCGATCGGACACACGCGCCCGTAATGGGTGTTGTGTACGTCGCGTACCTCAAATCCGGCGCGGTCGCGTGAAAGACCGCCGGGGCCGAGCGCGGACAGACGGCGTTTATGCGTCAGTTCGGCTATCGGGTTCGTCTGGTCCATGAACTGCGACAACTGGCTCATCCCGAAAAAGTCATTGATGGCGGACACGATCGGCTTGATCGCGATGATGTTCTGGGGAGAGAACTCCTCGACATCGCGCGATGAAAGTTTCTCGTGTATCGCCTTCTCGACCTTCGAGAACGCGCTGAGTATCTGGTTCATGATGAGTTCGTTAACGTTCCTCACGCGGCGGTTGCCGAGATGATCGACGTCATCGAGCGAGGCTTCTTTATTATAGACCTTCAGGAGATGCTGGAGCGAACGGGTAATATCCTCGAACGTCAGCGTCTTGGTCTGGATTAACTGATTGCGGTCTTCGCCCTCGTAGTCCGAGAAGAGTTTGAGCACCAATTTATAACGGCCCACTTCGCCCAGATCGTACATCTTGGGACTGAAGAACATATTATTCAGCTCGCGGACAATACTTTCCAGAGGAGCGGCTTCCCCGGGGTGCAGGATACTGTAAATTTTCTTGATCGCCTTGTTCACCGCGTCCTTGGTGTCGTCCTTCTCGAGCGTATTAATCAGGGGCTTATTCGTCAGGATCGACTTGGGATTGATGATCTTGATGAGGGTCTTTTCCTTCTGGTAAAGCTGGTTAATGCTTCCGGGGAGGAGCTTATCCACTGCGGAGATTATCAGGTTACCCTCGTCATCGTTCACATCTTCCGCGATATATTTACCGACCAGGCGCGAGATCGCCTCTTCCTTGTCGATTTTCTTTAAATCCACTTTTTTAACATCGAAGAACGCGGCGATAATATCGCCCGCCGACATCCCGAGCGCGCGAAGGAACATGGTAACCAGTACCTTGCGGCGCGAATCGATACGGACATACATCAGGTCTTTCTTGGTATCGATAATAAACTCGAGCCAAGACCCCTTCTCCGGGACTATCTTCGACGAGAATTCCTTGTTCTTATAGCTAAAAAGAACGCCGGGGGATTTGTATATCTGGTTGACCACCACACGTTCGGCGCCGTTAATAATAAACGTACCGCGGTGGGTCATCAACGGGAAATCCCCGATATAGATGTCCTTCTCTTTGATTTCGCCGGTCTCCCGGTCGATCAGGCGGAAAACCGCTTTAACAGGCACACTATACGTCAGGTTTTTATCGAAACATTCATTTTCGGAATACTTTATATTACCGATTTCATAAAATGCGTAATCGATCACAAATTTCCCGTCGGTACTTTCGATAGGAAAGACCGAGCGGAAAACCCCTTCCAATCCCTTGAGCGCGCGTTTTGTCGGAGGGACATCCGTCTGCAGAAAATCTTTATAGGCCTTCAACTGGATATCGAGTAGATCGGGAAGAGGTACTCTTTCCTTGGCAGCCTTGGAAAAAGTAATTCTTTTAATTTTTAACGACATATTTGTCTCCGACTTTTTTATCAAATTAAATACACATTCCCCTTCAGTTCATAGAGAAGGGGAATGCTATCTTCGACAATATTATTGTACGAATACTAGAGATACAGCGAACGGAAAGTCAAGGTTACTTGATCTCAACAACCGCCCCGGCCGCTTCCAAATCTTTTTTAAGCTTTTCCGCATCCGCTTTCTCGATGTTTTCCTTTACAGGAGTGGCACCGGCGGATTCGGTAAGATCTTTTGCTTCTTTCAGGGGAAGACCGGTAATGTTTCTAACGACTTTGATGACTTCCACTTTCTTTTCGCCGGGAGATTTGATGTAGACGGAAACCGTGCTGACTTCCTCTTCCTTAGCGCCTTCGCCGGCTGCAGGAGCCGCGGCGGCAACCGCTACGGGAGCGGCGGCTTTAACATCAAACTTCTCTTCAATTGCTTTCCTGAGTTCATTCAGTTCGAGTACAGTCATCTCGCTGATAATATCGATCACCTGAGTAATTTTGTCCTGAGCCATTTTGTTACTCCTCAATTATTTTCTATAATTTACGCTTTCTTCTTTTCCAATGCTTCGACGGTACCGACAAAAGTAGTCATAATACCGTTCAGCACACCCACGAACTTGCCCAATACGGCTGTCAGGTCTCCCGCGATAATCGCGATGAGTTCCTTCTTGCCGGGGAGCTTGGATATCTCGATAACCTGCTTGTTATCATACGCGGTATTCGAAACCAGTCCGCCCTTAATTAAAAACTTTTCATTCTTCTTGCCGAAAACCACCAGTGTCTTCAGACATGCCAAAATATCCGATTTGGAATAAATCAGCATGGTGTTTTCTTTAAGATAAGGTTCCATTCCCTTTACTTCGATAGTATCGAGAGCCCGCTTTAATAGGCGGTTTTTTACGATATTCGATCCGCCGCCGAGCTGACGTACATCCCTGCGAAGGCTTTCCATTTCAGGAACAGACAGACCCTTAAAGTTCGCCACAATAAAACCGTCCGCGTCCTTTAACAATCCGACCATCTTTTCTATAACTTTGCTCTTTTCAGTTTTCTGCATGACAGTATCCTTACTTTATGAAATTGTTAAACGGATATCTTTTTAAAATCCACCGGTACCACAAGCCCCATAGTCGGCGCGAGATTCATGCTCGCCATATACTCACCCTTAAGATCAGTCGGTCGGTTCTTCATCAGCAGTTTATGGATAGCGAGCGCATTTTCCAGCAAAGCCTGTTCGGCCGTAGACTTTTTCCCGATCACAGCGTGTATGTTACCCGTCTTATCGGCGCGAATTTCCACACGTCCGGCCTTATATTCCTTGACCACTTTTGTTATATCCATAGTAACCGTACCGGTCTTGGGGTTCGGCATCATCTTGCGGCGGCCCAATATAGCGCCGAGCTTACCGACAATCTTCATCATATCCGGAGTCGCGATAACCGCGTCGAATTCCAGCCATCCGCCGAGAATCTTCTCAGCAAGGTCTTCTCCGCCGACAAAATCGGCGCCGGCGTCTTTCGCCTCGGAGGCCTTGTCGCCCTGAGCGAACACCAACACTTTTTTCTCTCTGCCCACCGAATGCGGCATCACGAGAACGTCGCGGATCGTATGCTTCTGCTTGATATTCAGCAGGTAATGCAGTTCGATCGTTTCGTCGAACTTAGCGGTCGCGACCTCGCGCACACGCTTTACCGCGTCTTCAATAGCGTAGGTCTGGAAAATATCGTGCTTCTCGAGCATCGCGAGATAGCGTTTCGTCCCTTTATAGGTAATTCCTTCTTTTACAAGTACTTTTTTCGGCATAGTTTACTCCTCGACTTCCACACCCATATTCCGGGCAGTGCCCGCCACAGACCGCATAGCGGCTTCAACCGTGTTCGCGTTAAGATCGGGCATTTTTATCTGCGCGATTTTTCTTAATTGTTCCTGGGTCAGCTTACCCATCTTTTCCTTATTCGGCGTAGGGGAACCTTTATCGATACCCAGTTCCTTCTTTATTAAGTTGGAAGCCGGGGGCGTCTTCAGGATAAAAGTGAAGGACCTGTCATCAAAAATAGTGATGACCACCGGGATAACAAACCCGACCTTATCCTTGGTCGCTTCATTGAACTGTTTACAAAATTCCATCAGTTGTATGCCGTAAGGACCGAGCGCAGTACCCACAGGAGGAGCAGGGTTCGCCTTTGTCGCTTCCAACTGGAGTTTTACCTCAGCCTTTACTTTCTTCTTTGCCATTTCTCGTTCTCCTTAAAGAAACACGTTATATCTTATGCACCTGCGAGAAACCGAGTTCGACCGGCGTCAGACGCCCGAAGATCTCCACTCTCACGGTGAGGCTATTCTTCTCATGGGAAATCAGTTCCACTTCGCCCTCGAAGTCCTTGAAAGGCCCTTCGCCGATACGTACCCGTTCGCCTACCTCGAAGCCCGATTCGAGCTTTCCGAGGTCGGTCTTGATATCGCCGGTACGTTCGAAGATGGACTTTACCTCTTCATAGTTCAACGGAACAGGACGCTTGTTTCCGCCCCCGGCATTAAGAAACATCCCCACACCGTTGACGGACTTTATCTCGGCGTATATTTTCTTCCACGCTGCATCGTCTTCGGGAAGATCGAGCTCTACAAGCACATAGCCCGGGTATATCTTCCGTTTCAGAATGACTTTTTTATTCTTTTTCTCGACCGTGTATTCCTCTTCGGGAACACGCACATCGAGAAGAACATCTTTCAACGCGTCGATATTCTTTTTCGCTAAAAGTTTATGGAATACACTATTCTCAAATCCGGTGTATACCTGAACTACAAACCATCCTCGCGTCATATTACTTCACCAAAGCTAAAATTAGGAATTCCACCACCCAGTCGATGAGCGATAGAAACATGGCGAATATCACGATAAAGCCGATCACGATGATGGAAGAGCTAATCGCCTGGTCTTTAGAAGGCCAAGTAACCTTTTTAAGTTCCTCGATACTCTCTTTTATAAAGTTAGCGATTGCAGAAAAAACGCGCATAATAACTCTCCGAATAAAAAATAAAAATATCAGGGCAGGAGGGATTTGAACCCCCAGCCCGCGGTTTTGGAGACCGCCGCTCTACCGTTAGAGCTACTGCCCTAATTGTTATTTTACTTCCTTGTGCATCGTATGCTTTTTATCACGTGAACAATACTTTTTCAGATGAAGTTTACTGCGCTGAAGCATCATATTCTTTGACTTGGTAGTCGTATAGTTGCGTTCGCCGCACACTTCGCATTCCAGCGTTACAATCTGTGCCATTTTTCACCTCGTTCTCAAAGTCAGTCCTGAGCCCTCAGTCGGAATTGAACCGACGACCCCCTCCTTACCATGGAGGTGCTCTACCGACTGAGCTATAAGGGCTTTAGAAAGTTTGATATTATACATCGACTCCGGTTTAAATGTCAAGAAACCGGTGAATCATTTTGTTTCTATTCGACAAGTTTTTTTGCGCTGGATTTCATTAAGTCGAATATCAAAAAATTGTCCGATTATTTTACATTATTTTACTTCTTATGTAAAATAATAGAAGGGAATGAATAAAAAGAAAGGGGTTCTAATATGAAGAAGATGCTTATTGTTTCTGTTTTCAGTTCTATTCTCATGTCATGTGGATTGTTATTTACCACCAGCAATACGCCGGTAAACACGCTCCAACTGAGCGACGGTACTTATCTGAGTACCGACGAGTACAACGAGATTACACCGTTCGCGTTCCATGACACTACCGGTATATCGTACCTGTTCTTTTCGTCCGACCGCAGTAATAGTTACGATATATACTATTCTATTATCAACCCGGACGGTACGTTCGGAAAAGCGGTGATGCTTCCCTCGCCGGTCAATCAAACGAATTCGGACGAGATGTATCCTGTGGTGCTCTTCGACGGTTTCTATTATATCATGGCCTTCATTCGTATTGTCACCAATCAAACCAATGTCTTATCGGCCGATACGGACAATCCGGTATTTACAACCGCCTCGATGGGTAATGTTCTTACGGGGAATTTTACCGGGCTGGGGTATATCGAGAACGTATCCGGGGAATATGTGACTGTCTCTTCCAATCATAATGCGCGATTATATTTTATTCCGAATAACGAAGGTTTGGATTTTAATGACCTTTCCATCACTAACCTGCTTTCCCCCAGCTATTCCGCGAACGGGTTTACCATTCCCATACAAAACGGGCATAGCGATTTATATATCAAGGGTGTTAAATCCGGGGCGATATTCCAGATCGCGGCGGAGATGATGAGTAAAACTACGATTATTACACAGATATACATGATCACTTACACAAACACCATAATTCTTTCCAATATAATCCCGCTCGATCCCTATATCTCCGCTTTCAACGACATCTCGCCGTTTGTCGATACTAAGGACAGTTATAAGGTCTATTTCGCCTCCGACCGCTATAACGGCGACAGCCACAAAGGCGACTACGACCTCTACCGTTATAATATTTATACTTTCTTCAATCTCCCCGCGACCGGGAATATTCTCGCGTCGGATAAATCCGCGCCTACGGTTACATTTATCGGAGTGACAAATGGAGAGACAAATTACTCCTACTATATCGACCTTCCCGTTAAAGTGGCGGATAATATTTGCGGTTATTATTTCACGAAAGTATTTATAAGTACAAATGGGTTAGACTATTCTGAAATATCCAAAGTAGATTATAATACTTTCGACCAGCTTTGGTATTATAATTTTTCTTTCCCAAGCGATGGTTTCTATACTTTCCATTGCTATGCCGTCGACTGGTTTGGAAATGTTTCTTCAACCAATACGTATAACATGTATTACAGGAGTATCTAGTAAAACAGGATATTATTGAAAAATAGGAGTACCGAAATGAAAGGAATGAAAAATATTTTTTTAGTACTTGGCGCGGGTCTGTTATTCACATCCTGCGGACTTTTATTTACTACAAACGAATCCGGCGCGGTTACTCCGCTCGCTCTCACAGGGGGCGCTCAACTCAGTACGGACGACCACAATGAAATTTGTCCATTTTTAGTCAGGATGATGGACGGAAGCGCCTATCTGTTCTATTCGTCTGACCAGAATGGAAGTTATGATATCTGGGCCGCGAAAATGAACCCCGATGGGAACTTCGGTACCCCGGTCAGGCTGGCTTCCCCGGTTAATAGCGACTCCTCGAACGAAACATTTCCCGTAGTGCAGCAATATGGACAGGGATTCCGTGTGACTCTGCTTCGTATACTCAATACGTTCACAAATGTTTACAGCTATTATCTCGACACGAATTTTATTTCCACAGCCCCGGCTGATGATATCTTAACCTCGGCGAAAAGCCTGGGTCTGATCAAACGTCCGGATAATGAATACCTTTTGATGGCGAACGGTAATTTAAGTGTCCCGTCATGGTATGATATGAACGGCAGATGGGATACTCCCGGGACTAAAAACATTTCGAACAATAATGTCATCACGTTAAACGGGATATGTATTACAGTAAGTAACAGCGATTATATGGAACTATATATAGAAGAAACTCTCATTAACGGGAAACATTCCCTGTCCGCCGAAGGTATTTTTATGCACTCTATAACTAACTTCCCCTATGTAACAAATCTACCATTTAACATTTCAACTCCCGACTATCAATCCAAGTATAACGATATCACTCCTTTTATCGACTATGCGGGAGGATTCAAGGTCTACTTCGCGTCCGACCGTTATAACGGTGACAGTCATAAGGGCGACTACGACCTCTACCGTTATAATATCTATACCTATAACAAACTTCCCGAAGTCCAGCAGGTATTCGCTTATGACACGGTTCCGCCGTCGCTTACCAATACATCGTTTATAGACGGGCAAATGTTCTCGATCGGGCCGAATTCAATGATGTTATCGGTTACGGATAATATCGGGGGGAGCGGGGTTTTCGGGGTGTACTATTCCCTGAATAGCAGTGCATTTATCGAAATCCCCTATTCCAACGGGTATAGTACTTTTATTAATATTGTGATCGGCAATAATGTGATAAAAACCTATGCGGTTGATAATGCGTGGAATTTCTCTAAAACAAATTCCATGACTGTTATCGGGAATTAACGTACCGGCGAGAATTGTACCGCCCTTATAAGAATACACCGCTCGCTATTTATTGACGCGAAAAACCGCCCGTATTTGTTCTATTCACGCGGGAAGTTATTTCAAAATTCAAATTTTTATTCCGGAGAATATAATGAAATATCGGCTCTTGTTATTGCTATTTACTCTTTCGTTTTCTCCAGCCTGTTCCAAGCTGGCGGACATCATGTGGAAGCAGGCGGACGCCTCCGCGTTTCAGGTTGTCATTTTATCCCCGGAGAACAATACCTCCACGAACCGCGCGCAGGTTACATTTTCCGGTACAGCGGCGGTTTC
>MIBD01000123.1:43895-44631 GCA_001829395.1 Spirochaetes bacterium GWF1_49_6
TGAAATTTCTATCAACGGAGGCTCATTCGCCCCCGCCGACGGCGCAGAAGTTTGGACAGCCACCCTTACCCTGCCCGAGGGCACGAACTCTGTCATCGCGCGCGCGATTAACACGATGGGCGAAACCAACCTCTCCGCTCCCTGCCGTGTAATCATCGATACTGTTTCGCCGACTATGCTGATAGATAACCCCACGAATAATATGAACGCCGCGCCCTCCTACTCGTTTGCATGCGCTCCCTCCGATACAATGTCGGGTATCGCGAAGGTATTCGTCAAACTTGACGGCGGCGTATTCGATCAGATTTCCCCTGTTTCAGCAGTCTGGACGACCAATCTTTCCCTGACTTACTACGGGACGCATACGAATTACGCCTACGCGGTCGATCACGCGGGAAACACGTCGCTCACCCAGTCGGTCGTATTTTCGTGCACCCGCCCTACGATAACGGTAGCTGCCCCCGCCGGTGACTTGTTCACATTCGGAATTGCATCCTATACGATTAAGGGAACCTGCTCGGCTATCGGCGGGATTTCCGGGATTTTCCTTTCTACCAATAATTCTCCCTATTTCTATATATCCTCTTCGGCGGAGTGGTCGAAAGCGGTATCGCTCGTCATGGGGGTATGCTCGACCAATCAGTATAAAATCTATGCGATGGATACGTCGGGCAGGATTTCGCTGACGAATAGCTTTAAAAGCGTGGGTTATAATAAATTCGCAGCCTCCGACGGC
>MIBD01000124.1 GCA_001829395.1 Spirochaetes bacterium GWF1_49_6
CCTGCACTTTCGATTCTTGCAAGATTTGCAACTTTGCTTGCGTGGTCGATATCGATCCCGACCAGTTTCCCGTCAGCATCGAAATCGAGTAAAACACCGGCTTCTATTTCACGCGTCTCAACACTTGCACGATTTTCATCGAGGTCGATGTATAACGAATCGGTATCGCTATAATAATTAAGTTTCATTTTTTACTCCTTAAAATCTCTGTCCGGGAAACAATTATGGATTGTTTCACCGTCCTCTAACGTTATTACCCGGAGATATTTACCTATCTCGGGAATATATCCCCAGAATTTAATCCTATTATCCTGTTGGGTTTCACGCCGGAGAGGGCGCTCGATCACTCTCTCACACCATTCAATTTTAATGTAAGGACGTTTTCTCAGCACCTGCTCTTTAAAATAACGGGTCATTTTCATATAAAATTATATTTTGAATCGATATAAATTTCAATAAAAGTGTATATTGTCAAAAAAGACATTGCAAAAAACCCCTGATGGAAAATATGCAGTTCTAAGCAACTACTTATAGAAAAAGCCCCGATGGGCTTGATGCGAAGTGTTTTTGTCATTGCGTGGCGTCATGGTGAACGCTTGTCCCGCTTTCCCCTGCGGGATGCCGAACCATAGCCGAAGCAATCTATATGTTTATACTGTATATTCTTAGATAGACTGCTTCACCCCGCGTATCGAAAATATATTGCTGCGCGGGGTGAAGCAGTGACAGAAAATGGTAAGAATTGCTACTTCGTCAACACGCCCCGATACGGGGCTTTTTTATTGCGCAGGAGTTATTTCAGTACGTAGATTTTATTGACCGACCCGTTATTTCCCAGAAAATATATTTTCGAGTTATAGACAACGGGAACACTGAACCCGCTGAGGTAGTCCGTGGTTCCGACTTGGATATTTCCTATCACAATGCCGTCGAAAACAAAGCACCTCTGGAACGATCCGTCGAAACCGTTAAAGTAAAGACGGTCGATATAGATAATGGGGGTGGAAAAATCATTTACATAGTCCGATGATCCCACAGAGACGTTCTTTAACACGGTTCCATCATACAGTAACATGAAATTACCGTTACTGCATGTTCCTCTGAAGTAGAGTTTCGAGTTGAATACGATGGGGACGGCGAAAATGTACCGGTATTCCGTTGTTCCGGGCTGAATATTGTTGATACTGACACCGTCGTAGGAATACATCTTGACGTTGACAATATCGCTTGCGCCGAAACAGACCTTGGAACCGTAGACTATCGGGCCGCTGAATAGCGCGTAGTAATCGGAACCCCCTATCGATACATTCTTAATCGTTGTACCGTTAAACTCGTACATCAGCGACTTCGAGCCGTTATTTCCCTGAAAATACAGCTTGGAGTTATAAATAATAGGGTTGCTGAACGAATTGGAATAGTCCGATACGCCTTCCGAGATTTTTTTAATCTGCACACCGTCGTACTCATAGATTTTTTCTGTTGAGCCGTTATTTCCCTGAAAATACAACTTGGAATTGAAAACAAACGGATTTGCAAAATTTTTTGTATAGTCCGATGTACCTGCGGAGATATTTTGGATAGAGGTTCCGTCGAAGCAATAAATCTTATAATCCGTCGAGTTTCTTCCCTGAAAGTATAGTTTCGAGTTATAGAGAATGGGTGAGGAGAACCATGTAAGATAGCCGGATGCCCCGGCGGAAACATTTTTGATCTGAGAACCGTCGATTTCATAGATTTTACTGTCGGTATCGTTAAAACCCTGGAAATATAGCCTCGAATTGTACACGATCGGATTATCAAAGTTGACCGTATAATCCGAGGCGCCATTCGGTACATTTAAAACCGTACTGCCGTCGGTAGCGAATACTTTAGCGCTCGTACTGTCCTTCCCGTAAAAATAAAGCCTGTTATTATAGACGATGGGTTCGCCGAAGGATTCGACATAACCGGAACTTCCCGCCGAAATACTCCCGATCTCGGTCAATATTTTCGACGGCGGGTCGACTACGGGACTACAGAACGCGAGCGCACCCGCAGCCATGCAAATGACGAATACTTTTCCCCATTTCTTCATATTTTTCTCCTGCAACCGATGTTTCCGAGAACTTATTTAAAATAAGCATTAATAATATAACCCTGAACAAGAGTTTTCTCAAATATACGGCGGGAATTGATGCGGGATTTTCTCAGATTTGCAGGATTTTCTTCCGTTCGGCGATGATCCACTCCGCGAGCGCGTCGAAACCTGTATCGTTCTTCGCGGATACCTCGAACAAGGGCGCCCCCGGGCACATGACATTCACCCCCTCGACAAAGTACGGCATATCGAAGTCGATATACGGCGCGAGGTCGGACTTGTTCAGGACTACCGCCGACGTATGCTGGAAGATGACCGGGTACTTATAGGGCTTGTCGCTCCCTTCCGGCACCGAGCTAATGACTATCCTGACATGCTCGCCGATATCGAAATCGGCGGGGCAGACGAGGTTCCCGATATTCTCGACAAACAATATCGCGCCGTCGGGAATATCCTTCTTCCTGAGGATCGCCTCGATCATGGGAGAGTCGAGATGGCAGATACCGTTGGTATTGATCTGGTATGCGTCGATACCGAGGGACTGGAGTTTACGGGTGTCGATATCGGTCTCGAGGTCGCCTTCGATCACTGTGACAGGGATACCCTTGATCCGTTCGATCAGACGCACGAGGGTGGAGGTCTTTCCCGCGCCGGCGCTCCCGAGGATATTCACCGACAGGATTTTCCGCTTCGACAGTTCCGCGCGGATTTTCTCGCCGAGTTTCTGGTTCTCCTCGTAGATGTCGATTTTCATATCGATGATTTCCTTTTCCATTCCTTCCTCCATTTTAGTCCGTCACCCCGAGCGCCCGCCCATTCCGTCACCCTGAGCGTGCCTGTATTCCCGCAGAGGATATCGACGAATCCGCCACCACCTTCTACTCCTCGGTCTCGATCTCGATATTCTCGATAAAAAACTCCGTGCCATGAGTGGTCGGCGCGGACTTCCCCCCGCACTCCGGGCAATCGAAGCTCCGCCCCGCGCGCTCGAAAATATGCCCGCACTTCGAACATTTCAACTGCGGGGTGATATAGCGTATATTCAGGACCGTGTCCGTCAGGGTCGTTTCTTTTTTCATAATATCGAAGTAGAATTGCAGGGATTCCTCCGCGAACCCGGTCAGTTCGCCGATTGCGATATTGACCGCGATCACCCGTTTGGCGTGATGCTCGCCGGCGGTACGGAGCGCGATTTTAACGATTTGTTCGACAGCGGGATACTCATGCACCTGTGTGCTGCTCCCGCGTGGTGTCCTTGAACTCGGAGGTCACCGGGGCGGTATAAGGATTATCGAGGTGCAGGCATTTCTTCGGGCACCAGTCCGTACAGCTCCCGCATGAGATACATCGTATCCGGTCGATTTTCCACGTCTTTTCGGTCTTATCGACCTCTATCGCATACGACGGGCATTTCTTCTGGCATATCCCGCAGAGGATGCATTTCTCGAATTCGATGGTCAGCGTGCCGCGCGAGTTCGGGAAACGTTTCGCCGGCCTCACGGGGTACATTAATGTCGCGGGTTTGCGGAACAGGTTCGTAAACGCCGTCCCCGCCATTTTAAAGAATCCCATTCGTCACCTCTCCGTACAACTGATACACGGGTCTATCGTCAGGATGATGTTCGGCACATCGGCGAAATCGCATCCCTTGAGCATCTTCACGAGCGGCGGGATATTCGCGAATGTGGGCGTGCGCACCCTGAAACGGTCTAAAAGGCGCGTCCCGTTCGCCTTAATATAGTACAGTACCTCGCCTCGCGGCTGCTCGAGGCGCATATAGCTCTCGCCCTGCGGCGCGCCGATCACCTTGACGTCGACCGGGCCGTCGGGGGTCTTCGGTATCAGCTGGCGTATAATATCGATGGACTGGTAGATTTCATGGATACGTACCGCGCAGCGCGCGTAGCAGTCCCCGGCGGTCTCGGTGATGATCTCGAACTCGGCGTCGGGATACGCCGCGTAGCCGAGCATACGGGTGTCCACCTTGATTCCGCTCGCGCGCATGACAGGCCCTACCGCGCCGAGGCTGTGCGCCTCTTCGTTCGTCAGTATGCCGATTCCTGCGAGACGGTGCCTGACCGAGTTGTCCTTCAGAAACACCTTTTCTATCGATTTCACGTCTTTCTTCATCTTTTCGAGGGTCTGCCCGATACGGACGAGCGTATCCGGCTGAATATCCTTCCGCGCGCCGCCGACCTTGCAGACGCTGAATATCACGCGCCCTCCGGTGGTCTCCTCGAATATATCGAGGATGGTCTCACGGATACGCCATGCCTGCATGAACAGGTTCTCGAAGCCGAACGCGTCCGCCGCGAGGCCGAGCCAGAGCAGGTGGCTATGGATACGCGAGAGCTCCGCCCAGATAGTGCGCAGGAACACGCCGCGCGCGGGCACCTCCACCTTCATAATCTCCTCGACCGCCTGGCAGTACCCCATCCCGTGAATGAAACTGCATATCCCGCAGATTCGTTCCGCGACATACACGAACTCCTGGTACTCCTGCCTGGTGACCAATGTTTCGAGGCCGCGGTGGACATACCCTATCGACGGGATAGCCTGCACGACCTTCTCGTCCTCGAGGACGAGGTCAAGCTGGAGCGGCTCAGGGAGAACCGGATGCTGGGGGCCGAATGGGATGATGGTCTGTTTTATCATAACGTCCTCCGGTTATTCGCGTTCGAAACCGGCGATAATATACCGCATCTTCTGCTGGAAGTCCGGGTTGAGCGGGCAGGGTATCGCGGTCTTGTACAGGTTGCCCTTGAAGTCGAGCGACATACCCTTGATAAACACCCCGAACAGGTCGTGGATCTCGTTCTCGTAGAGGTAGGCCGCCGGGTAAATCCCCGATATGCTGGGGATTTCCGCGTTCTTACCAATCAGCACCTTGAGGTTCACGAGGTCGTAATTCTTGTCATACGAGTAGAACAATTCGAGCGTATTGGCGTGCTCGACCGAACCCGCCGCGAGACTGGTACATCCGATCTGCACGAGACGGTATCCCGCGTCCTTCATAATCAGCGTCTCTTCGATTAACAACGAGAGTCTGGTCTCCCGCACTTCTATCTTAGCGTTCATAGTGATTCCTCTTTCTTCGCTTCGAGCATCTTCGCCCGTTTTTCTTCCAGTACCCCGATGACCTTAATCACCCCGTCGATAATCGCTTCGGGACGCACCGCGCACCCGGGGACATACACGTCGACGGGAATCACCTTATCCGCGCCGCCCTTGACGTTATAGCATGGGGCGAAGATACCGCCCGATGTGGCGCATACCCCGAGCGCGGCGACTACCTTCGGTTCGGGCATCTGCGCGTACAGGTTCTTCAGGATATCCGCGCCCTGATGGTTGACCGACCCGGTGACGAGCAGGATATCGGCGTGTTTAGGGTTTCCCGTATTGACGACGCCGAAACGCTCGACGTCGTACATCGGCGTGAGGCACGCCAAAAGCTCTATGTCGCATCCGTTACAGCTCGACCCGTTATAGTGAAGTATCCATGGAGAATTCTTTAAGAACGACATCGCGTTCTCCTACATAAATATATAAAGCAGGATCAGGTTTCCGCCGCCGAGCACGAACGCCGCTATCCACGAGGTACGCAGGACAAATTCCCACTTCTCGCGGGCGAACGTGTTATCGATCAGTATCTCGAGGAAGTATACCGCGAGCGTAACGCCCAGCCCGATCCAGATATTGAACCCGAAGAATAAAAAGACGAACCCGAGTAAAAAGACGTTCTCGTACCAGTGCGAGATTTCGATCAGCGCGAGGGTCTTTCCCGACAGGTCGGTCGTGATACCCTTGACTAGCTCCTGATGCGCGTGATGGGAGTACGATATATCGAACGGGGATTTGCGGAACTTGATGGTCAGGATATAGAGGAAGCCGAGGAAGATGCCGGGGAGGTACGCGATCAGGGGTTTCCCCGACGCGATGATGTCATAGATATGGAAACTCCCGGCGATTTTGAAGAAGCCCACGAGCGTAATCAGCACCATCGGCTCGTATGCCATAATCAGCAGGAGTTCGCGTTCCGCGCCGAGGAAGC
>MIBD01000125.1 GCA_001829395.1 Spirochaetes bacterium GWF1_49_6
AAACATTTGGAGAACCGACATGAAAGGCATCGATAATGATCTCCATGACGTCGTAAGACAACTGTGCGAGGAGAGTTCGTACACCAAAGTCGCCCATCGCGCGAACCATGAGGTTCCGATGCCCTCTATCGAGGTATTGGACGAGTTTGTCGAACTCTGCCGGCAGGTGATTTTCCCCGGGTACTTCGGGAATTCCGAACTCCGTCCGGAGACGATGGAATACTATATCGGGACGCATCTCGATAAAATCTATAAACTGCTCGCCGAGCAGGCTAAACGAGGCTACTGCTTCGAGTGCGACCAGATGAACACCGACCGTTGCCCGAACTGCGACCTCAAGGCGAGGCAGGAGGCCGCGGAGTTTATTCGCGCGATCCCGGAAATCCGCAGGCTCTGCGCTACCGACGTGGCCGCGGCATACGAGGGCGATCCCGCCGCGAAAAGCTACGGCGAGGCCATATTCTGCTACCCCAGCATCCTCGCGGTCACGAACCAGCGTATCGCGCACTCCCTCATCACTATCGGGGTGCCGCTCATCCCGCGTATCATTACCGAGATGGCGCATTCCAAAACGGGGATCGATATCCATCCCGGCGCGCAGATCGGTGAAAAATTCTTTATCGACCACGGCACCGGGGTCGTGATCGGCGAAACCTGTGTGATCGGCAACAATGTCCAACTCTACCAGGGCGTGACCCTCGGCGCGAAAAATTTCCCGCTCGACGAGCACGGCAACCCTATCAAGGGTATCCCGCGCCATCCTATTGTCGAGGACGATGTGGTGATCTACGCGCAGGCCACTGTGCTCGGGCGTATCACTGTCGGGAAGGGCGCGGTGATCGGCGGTAACGTGTGGATCACGGACGATGTGCCCGCGGGCGCGAGGATGATGCAGAGCAAAACGGTGCCGGGAAAATTCCTCGACGGCGGCGGGATTTAGTCACTTCGTGAGCGACGACTGGGGCGAGTCGCTGATGGATATGGCGACCTCAGGATTGAACAGCTTTATCGACATAGCCGCCGACGGGTATGGAAGAAAATCTAAACAGGGGCTGGGTTCATACCTGCTGACGAAGGGCATAGATATGGCGAAGTACGGGATGATGCAGAACGGCTGGCTCGGCGACGGGCTGAAAAATAAGTACGCCGGACATATTGCGATAGTTACATCAAAGGGACCGGAATCGGAGAATAATCGATCTGATAGGAATAAAGATAGTGTTACTGTGCACTCAGATGCCTATGGGTTTAATGTTCCTTACATAATAGGACACAGCTTCATCGTTAGAGAATCGTATCAACAAGGGATTACGATAGCAAAAGGGATCAACTGGGCGCCTCTGGAATCACAGTTTAAGAAAGACAAATTACCAAAAATGAGCTATTATGTATATATAGGGACAAAAAAACAATAGAAGGAAATGATTATGAAGACAAATCTAATATTTATATTTTTATTATTATGTACTAATTATTTAAGTACAAAGGAGATAATAAATACTATGAATAAAAAAATGCAAGATAAGAATATTTTACTATCAGATTCTTCGTGGGATGCTGATTTTATTCAAGTATATACAAATGAGAATAAAGAAATATTATTTGGGGAAGTATTAAGTTTCCCTGATAATATTATTTTTTATAAATATGATATTTCTGAAAATACATTAAAAGAAATAGATAGGCCTAATATATATGGAAAATTCTGTTTTATTAATAATGATTATGAATCCTCTGAGTATTTAGAGTTACAAAAACATTTTTTATTTGATGAGGACATAATGGATTATATAAAAATAGGTGAAAATAAGTATATATGTAATATTGACAAAGCTGCATATTCATCCAAACAATTAGTTTATTTAGCTTTATTAGATGGAAAAAAAATAACTAAAAATTTTATTTCATTAAACGGAGAAAAAATACACAGCTATGCAGGATATGATATATCTTCAATATATTATGATGATATTTCCCAAAATGTTTATTTTATCGGTTCTTATGTAAATATTGATATTCGTGGAATGATGATATTAAAATATAATTTAAAGAAAAATAAAACATATCTGCTCTATATTGTAAATGAAGGGTTTGTTGATAATGTAATGAGAATACCTAATACAGACATACTAGTTTTTTATGAGGGGGGGAAAGGTCTAGTCTTCTACCGCGACACCGTACCGGAGGATTAAATCCTTGAGCCTGCGCCGAGCCTGTCGAGGCGCGGAGTATAGCCCGCGCCCGCGTAAGAATTTCCGCTCAGGAGCAGGCTGGCGGATGATAAAAAGACAGCATCGCGTAATGGGATTAGCCGTCACGCAGTGACCTATTGGGGTTTCGGCATGAGCTGCTGGAGGGAGATTTTCTCGAGGAGTGCGTAGGTCTCGGGGAGTTTGTTCAATACGTCGTCATAGACCTCGGTGACCGAGATCAGGTCGTTCTCCTTAAAAAGGATGAAGTACAGCGTATCGCTCATCCCCTCGAATATGAAGACACTTTTTCCCTCGGGGAACGCGTCACGGCGGAGGAACGCGATTTTCGCGATATAGCCGGACATCTGCGCGATTTTCGGTTTCAGCTTGAAATGGAACAGGAAAAAGACCTTTATTTTCAGGAAGAAGTTTTTTATCCGTATGCCGATGCTTTTAAAAAATCCGCTCATATTTCCTCATTATTGCGTGATTGAATTCTAACCGAACGACCTGAATAGAAGGGTTACCTGCTATACTATCGGAATTATTAATTATATAGTAAGAATTGCATTACAGCAAAACTATAGGATGCGTATGGAAGCTTTTTTCCAGTGCAGCGGAAAATGTATTGCATCACGGGCAAACGGTTTCACCAAGTAATCTATCTCGTATCGGGATTAGCCCCCAGGCTTCGGCATCCTGCCTTCGCTTCTGTACTCCCCCCCCCATCCGCTTGCCTTCCGTTTAGCGGGAGGTGGGGTCGCACGCAGTTCGGAAAACTTTTGAATATTCTGCCGATGTATCCCATCACGGGCAAACGGTTTCACCAAGTAATCTGTCTCGTATCGGGATTAGCCCCCACGCAGTGGGTTATTTTTTCCAGTTGAAATTGGTCGAGCCGCAACGGGGGCAGACCCGGTCGAAATCGTTCTGGTACTCGTCCTCGGTGATAGTGTCCTGCCAATCCTGTCCGCACTCGTCGCATTCGAGGATAACCGGGATATCGCTCTGGACATCCTCGTCGACAAATATTTTTTCGTCGAGGTCGTCGTTCGCGCCGTCATCCTCCTCGTCGTCGTCGAGAAACTCTTCCTCGTCGTCGAGGAAGAGATCGTCGAGGTCGTCCATATCGTTATCAAAATCAGTACCCGAATCGTAATCGTCGTTTTCGGGAATGAATTGCTGGATATAATCGAAGTCGTCGAGATCGTCGAATTCCGCGTCATCTGAGAATGAATTATCCAACATGTCCTTCAGGTACATACCTCTATTTCCTTCATGAATCGCTCATTGTTATTTTAATTCCCCGCAGAATTCTGTCAAGAATCTGAGGGCATATTTTTTTGCAAAAAATCGCGGGGTAAGTTATAATACACAGCTATAGTGATAAAGCGGAGGATAATTTGCCGGAATCTCAGGCGGATTGCTTATTCTGCAAGATTGCTTTGAAGCAGATAAAGTCCGATATTGTGTATGAGGATGAATTTACGGTGGCGTTTAACGACATCAATCCTCAGGCGCCGGTACATATCCTGATCATCCCCAAGACGCATTACGCGACATTGGACGATGTGGACGATCACGGGATATACACGCCTCTGTTCGATACGATCGCGAAAATAGTCGGGATGAAGAAGCTGAAGAGCGACGGGTATCGGGTGGTGGCGAACTGCGGAAGCAATGGCGGCCAGGCGGTGAACCATATCCATCTTCATGTGCTGGGCGGACGCCCGATGAAATGGCCTCCGGGATGATCATTACGGTTAACGAAACTGCCGAAGTATATAGAAGGAACGTTAAAAACTTTTTATAAAGGAGTTGATTTGCATGTTGAGAATCGAAGTCCGGGATAATGAATCCATCGACGGGGTTTTGAAGCGGTTTAAGAAGGAAGTCGAGAAAGACGGAATCCTTACTGAAGAAAAGAAGCATCGATTTTTCGAGAAGCCTTCCGAAACCCGCAAAAAGAAGATCGCCGCAGTGAAGAGAAAAATCGAAAAGAAAATCCGCAAAATGCGGCAGATGAACCGTTATATATAAATCCTCACGAGGTGCAGGATGGGGTTATTCGAAGATATTCAAAGAGAATATATTGACGCCCGTAAAAAACAGGATAAATTCGTAACGCTTGTTTTGAGTATGCTGATTTCCGATCTGAAATACGAAAAGATCGATAAGCAGAGAGAGCTTGAAGACGGCGATGTTATCGCGTATGTCCAGAAAACGATCAAGCAGAAAAACGAAGTCGTTATCGAATTCGAGAAAGGCGGGCGGCAGGATCTGATCGATAAAGAAAAGAACGAGATACATTTCCTGAATAAGTACCTTCCCGAGATGATGTCCGAGGAAGATATCAGGAAAATCGCGCTCGAGATAAAGGAATCCACCGGTGCGTCTTCGCCGTCGGATATCGGTAAGGTGATGAAGGAAATGATGCCGCGCGTTAAGGGCAAGGCCGACGGGGCATTAGTGAAAGAGGTGGTGACGAAAGTCCTGAGCGAGTAAATAACGGGCGGCATGCCCCACAGACAAAAGAATCCCGATAAATGTCCGGGAACAATATTTCTACGAAAATGAATGCTGCCATGATTGCAGCGGGGCTTGCTACGGCAAGCCGTTTTTGTTAGGAGGAACCGATGCGGTTCGAATTTACGAAAATGCAGGCTTTAGGGAACGATTATATATTTATCGACGGGTTCAAGTACGGCGAACTTTCCGTCGGCGCGGAGAAACTCGCGATAGGGATGAGCGACCGTCACTTCGGGATAGGGGGCGACGGTATCATCTTCGTCCTCCCGTCGGAATCCGCCGACGCCCGGATGCGGATATTTAACGCGGACGGGAGCGAGGCCGAGATGTGCGGTAACGGTATCCGGCAGGCCGCGAAGTACCTGTACGAGAAGGGGTTACTCCGCCGCGACCGGATGGCGATCGATACCGGGGCGGGCGTGAAACAGATTTCACTCGAGACTGCGGGCGGAGTGATGAAGCTTGCGGCGGTCGATATGGGCGAGCCCCTGCTCGATCCGAGGGTTATCCCCGCGAACGCCGAAATGAACCGCGGCGAATACGCGGTTATCAGCCTGAGACCGGAGGGACGCGATTTCGACTTTACCCTCGTATCGATGGGAAATCCCCACGCCGTCGCGTTCGTGAGCGAAGTCTGCGATATGGACGTGCGGAAATACGGGCGGGCGGTGGAATTGAACAACGAAATATTCCCGCGCCGGACGAACGTCGAGTTTGTCGAGATGATCTCGCGGAACGAACTACGGATGCGGGTATGGGAACGCGGCAGCGGCGAGACTCTCGCATGCGGGACAGGCGCGTCGGCGAGCGTGGTCGCGGCGGTCCTCAACGGGCTGACCGGTAGAAAAGTGACTGTGCATCTCCTGGGCGGTGACCTGCTGATCGAATGGGCGGACGACAACCATGTCGTTATGACTGGCGGCGCGGAAATCGCGTTCGAAGGATCCGGCGATACGGAGTATTTTTTAGACATCGCCGAAAACGCCCCGAAGCAGGCCTGAGAAAGCTATGGAAACACAATATTCGCTGTTAGATATTATCCGTATACTGACCAGAAACCTGAGCGGGCACGAGGAGAAACTCCATGGCGATATAGGGCTGGGCAGCCTGTCGCCCGGAAAAATCCGCTGCCTCGATTTTATCGCGCAGATGAAGAATCCCACCCCGACCGAACTTGCTGCCGCCCTGAATATCACCAAACCCTGGGTGCCCGCGATGCTGGATAAGCTGGCGGCGGAAGGATTTATCCGTAAGGTAC
>MIBD01000126.1:0-6226 GCA_001829395.1 Spirochaetes bacterium GWF1_49_6
GATTAACTCGCAATGACAGTAATTGTTTGTCAACTACCCTTGATTAATACGGACTTCTGTATTATCATGTATTGGCTGAAACGGAAGGTGTTATGGGAAAAGACAAAGGGAAAGACGGCCTCAACGTCAGCTTTGACGAACTGAACTGGCAATACTCTTTAGACGATCTGGATTCGTTTAAGGACCTGACTCATCTTGTCAATATATCGCTCCAGAAAATCCGCGAAAATATCGAAGGCTCGACGGGGTATTTTTTCGTACTTCAGCCGGAATTCCACGAGTACCGCGAGGTCGTCCGCGAAGGAAGTTTTTCGATCCCCGAGGACTCCGACCTCATCACCTATCTCGCGATAAAAAATGAAATTATCAGTAAACAGAACATCTCCGAAGACGTGTTTTTTAAAGATCAGGACGAGGAAATCCTGAATTTCCTATTCTCAAAGGAGATGGGTGTAAACGTGATCGTACCGATCGTCTATCGTTTCAGGATGCTCGGGTTTATCGCGATCTCCCTGAATAACCGTGAGATCGGGGCGTTCAAGGAAGAGAAGATGTTCCTGAAGCTCCTCAAGGAGTCCCTGAAGGTCAGTTTGTTCGCCGCGATCCTGATCGATAAACGATTCCACGATCTGCTTACATTAGTCGACCTTTCCCGCAAGATGGAGGCGTTCGAGACCTACGAGGATGTGATCGACAGTATCGTCGACCTCGCGTCTCAGGTGGTGAACTTCGATAAGGCGGTGTTCTACGAGTACGACCCGTTCATGGTGAAGCTCTACCCGCGTTCGTCTAAAAATGTCGATAACGCCGTCGAACTGGACGTCGGATCGGGCGTATCGGGGTATATTTTCGAGAAAAAAAAGCCCGTGATGATTAATAAGGTCAAGGAGCACGTATTTTTTAACGATATCAATAAAGAAGAGTTCATCAACTTCTCATTCATATCCATCCCGTTTATCGCATCCAAACGCGACTTCGGGGTACTGACGATCGCGAACAGTAAGAAGAACGAGGAGTTTTCGGTCGACCATCTCTACCTGTTAAAAATTGTCTCGTCGGTAATCGTGGACGTCCTCGAGAATAAAATACTCTACCAGCGGCTGGAAAAAAGCTACTTCGAGACCGTCAGTTCCCTCGCGACCGCGCTGGAAGCAAAGGACAAGTACACCCGCGGGCATTCCGAACGGGTCATGCAGTATTCGGTCGGTATCGCCGAGGAACTTTCCCTGCCGCGCGACACCATGCGCGAGATCAAGTACGCGGCGATACTCCATGACATAGGGAAAATCGGCATCAGCGAGAATATTATCACCAAGCCCGGGCAGTTGACCGACGAGGAATATCTCGTCATCCAGTCGCACCCCGAGATCGGGGCGGATATCCTCTCATCGGTGGATTTCCTGAAGAACGCCAAGGAGTTCGTCCGTTACCATCACGAGAAGCTCAACGGGTCGGGGTATTACGGAAAGAAGGAAGGGGAATTCCCCTATGAGGCGATGATTATCGCGATGGCCGATTCGTTCGATGCGCTGACCAGCGACAGACCTTACCGGAAGGCGACCCATCCCGAAATCGCGCTGAAAGAACTGAAGAAGTCGATCGGCAAGCAGTTCGACCAGCCGACATTCGACGCGCTCGTCCGCTATCTCAAAAAAATCACGATGATCCGGCAGAGTCTTATATTATAAGGGCGCTTCCACCCTTGCGGGGACTGACGCAAAAACTATTGCCATTTATAACAATAGGCCATATTTCTTTATGGTACGCCGAATATTCACTTCTGATCCTCTTTTCCTTTATACCCCATTGTAGAAAACAGGGTTATCAGAACTACCCATAATTTATAACCGCATCAGTAATTATACGGCAGCGAGCTCTTTTTCTTGATGAAACTATTCCGCAATTCCTTCAGCAGGTTTTCCTCCGCCTCGGACGTCAATGCGGCCTGCGGGTCCTTTGAAATATCCTCTACCGACGGTGACCATGACGCTCCGTAACCATATCCGGTCACATTCCAGATTATTCCCCCGCCGGGAAGGATGATTTTCAGGTTCAGGAAGTGAGACTCCGAATAGACGAGGTCTTCCCCGTCCGGGCCGGTAATCTTCTCCGGCTCGCCCTGCTGCTGACGGGTATATTCTCCCGATAGATAAATATCGCAGTTCTTATTTTTCGCGTCCTCGGCGTTCTTCATCGAGTAGCAGTCGAATCCCTGCATCGCGAGCACGTTCAAAAGCGGCGTGTAGGTATAGCCGAAATACCCGAGCTTTTTATACTTTTTCTTATCCGGCATGAAACGCGAGACCGCCTCGGTAACCGCGAAGGTGAAGGGAATTTTCCCGATATTCTTTACCAGCATGTCGTACTGCTTGAGTTTCCCCAGCGCGAGGCAAGCCGAATAATAGAGCGCTTTATCGCCGAGGTATTGCGAGATATTCGCGGCGGCGGCCTGAGTTCCGAGATCGCCGAGAGCCTCGATCACCGCGCCTGTCAAATCCTTGGATTGCGTCATCTTTTTACCGGACTTCGATCCGTCCCCGAAGAACAATTCCGCCATCTGCTCGCCCGCGCGGGAATCCCCTGAAAGGCCGAGTATTTTCACGCAGTTGATGCGCACCGCGAGGGGTACGTCGTCACGGATCAGCGTCCCGAGAAGATCGTCGATAAAGTCCGCGAATACGGACTTATCCTGTACCTGCGTCAGCGAATTGAGGATCGCCGGGTGGAGTTCCGCGAGGTCGGGATTCCGCATGAACTGGATGAAAAGCTCGATTACATTCTTATCGGTGATGCCGGAAAATATTTCCACAATCGTATGCATGGAATTTACCGGAAATCCCTTCGTGCGCAGTAACAGCAGAAGCGGGATAAACTGCTTCCGGTCTATATTTTCTATATAAGAAATACGTTTAAGTATACTTAAAAGCTCGTCCGTCTGCGGATGGATTTTGCTGGGGACTGTGAGTAAGCCGATCAGCGGCGCGATGGAATTCGTCCCCATCGCGACCAACGCATCCTTCTCCAGCGTCAGCGGGTCGCGGTTTACCAGTTCATCGATCAGTTCGACAAGGTTGGAATCGACGTTATTCAGCAGGAGGAACTCTCGCGCCAGCTCGGGATGCGATTTCGATAAATACACGGTCGCTGCCTTCATAGCGGTCTGACGCGACTGCCAGTCCAACTGGTCGATCAGGTTCGTGATTTTTTGAAAGTACGGCATAGTATCGAACGAAACGATTTTTGAAAGTTGTTCGAGGATTTTCGAAATCTTCGTCACAAATAAAAAATGGGACACATTGGTATCCGGGACGATGAGTTCCGAAAATATAGATTTCGCGCCGGGAATATCCTTCCCCGATAGGTGCGCGGCAAACTCGCAAAGAAAACCGGACTCCTCGACTTCATCCTGCATATCCCCGGTCTTCGCGTAACTGTACGCGTTGACGGGATCGATCGGCGCGAGAGCGAGCGCGATTTTCCGAAGTACGGCATTTTTATTGGTTATGAAATTCGTCATCCCGAACGCGATCTCGAGGTGATTCTGGAACCCCGTGGGAAGTTGAAGCATAAGGGTGGTTACATTCTGGATCACGTCCAGTTTATAATTTTCCTCGCTGATCTGGTTCACGAAAAATACCGACCGCTGAGGCTTGTTCTGGACAAGCGACACCGCGACAGCGGAAAGCAGTTCCGAGTAGGTCTCGTCGTTGTTATATAGTTCGTTCAGATACTCTATCCCCGATGTGATATCGCCGCCGATTTGATATTTCGCGATCGATAGCAGCTTCTTGCTTTTCTCATAAGGGTCCTTGAAGGAACGGGCGTTTTTTACGGCGAGATCGAGAATACTCTGCCCCTTCTTGCTGTCCACGTTACCGAATATCCCGGAGAGTTCCAGGAGCATGTCGATGTTTTCCCTGATACGTAACGCATACTGGTAAGCCTTTTCCGGGTCGCTCCCGATCATCCCCTTCGCCAGGTAAAAATTCGCTTCATCGATATATATCCGTTTATCCATTTGCGAGATTACCGCTTCGATATCCTTGAGATGCTTGCTTTCCTCCTCGTCCGCGAGAAGCATCCCTATGATCTTGGATACCGCCTGGATAAAATCCAGCCTGTAGCGGTCTTTCGACAGGTACTCCGTCAATTCGAAAGCCTGGTTGATTAGCTCCAGTCCTTCCTTCTTCTTCAGACTGTAGTAGGAACTACCCAACTCCATCATCAGGATCGATTTCATCGCGAGCGCGTCCTCGCCCTGCAGGGAGGAGACATGCTTATTCAGCTCGCTCATAATCTTCCATGAATAATCGGGGTCAAGCTTGATAAATAAAGACGTGATCTGTATCCGCGCGCGAAGCTGAAGGATGGGGTCGCGGATAAAATCCGACAGTTTCAATGCGACCATGAGGTTGCTGATTTGACGGTTCTTCTGATAGACCCCGTTGGTGATTAACCCGATGAGGGGAGTCATCGAGTATTCTACGGAATTGACAAGCCCCGTTTCGGCGGCATAGGCGATGGTCTGTTTCCCGGAAAGGAGAGCCTGCATGAGAAACGGCACTTCCTTCGCGGAAAACCGCAGGGGGGTTTTCGCTTCGATAATTTCCTGCGCGGCCTGCATCGCCTCGGAATTTTTATTTGAGTTTAATCGTTCCGCCGGACTTCCGCAGGAGATAAGAAACAGCGCGGAAAGAAGGATACCTATACCCGGAACTATTCTAAATATATGCTTTATCCGCATTTACGCCCCCTTAAAATGATAAGCTCAATTATCAGCCCCATTATTTTATTTGGTTTTTCCCTAAAAGTCAAGATGAGTCCTTCAAGCCGTTTTTTTGATTATATCGCGGTTTTTTGTTACAATGTGTCTCGTTTGACTGGTGGTATCGTTTCCCCCTTCAGGGCAAGCTCAGGAGGCACGTTTGATTATCCGTTTCGCGGCTGTTATCATTCTTCTATTCACCGTTGCCGCATACCCGCAGGCGTCTCAGACTCCCCCTCCTGCGTTCGGGACGCCGTTAAACGCGGCCGACGCGGAGAAAATAGTCACTGATTTACTGGTATCCACTCTCGGGAAAGCAAAGGCCGATATCGTATCCGCCGAACTAAGGCCGGTATATCTGTCTCAGGAGGAATACTTCGGCATCCTCGTGACCTTTCTGCATTTTTTATCCGGTCACCCCAATCTGAATAATGTGGGATTGCTCACACAGGCGGCGCGTTTTTATGTGAAAAACTATTCGCTTATCGTGGGGACGCTCCGTGAAAAAGACGCGATTCTGCTCCGCGCGGCGGATAAACTGCTGTTCCTGTACTACAAATCTCCCCAGAACGATAATCCCGATCCGAATAGTGAAAATTTATCTTTTCAGCAGAACAGCGCGTTTTTGAAAAACCAGATACCCGAGAAACAGGTCAACCTGCGGGGATACGAATTAATGCTCACTCTATTCGATTTCCTGAAATCGAAGTGGGCCTACTATCCAAAACTGAAACCGTAATCATCAAAGTCATTCGGAGGGTTGAATGCGCCGTTTTTATATATTGTTATTCGTCCTGTTCACTGCCATGCCCGCGATCTTATCGGCGGGAAAGTTCTTCGTCAAGGCCGGCGCAGGCGCGGGGTACGATACCAATCCCCAGCTTTCCATTCAGGCGGCGGGAGGATTTTTCGGGACGGCTCATATTTTCGTGGAGGGCCTGACCGGGGAGAAACCGTACGAGGTTTACGGCGCAGTCGATATTTTCAGCGTCCTCGATACGAATTATGTCCTGATAGACGGGGAGGGCACGATCGGGGTTATTTATAACCCCTCGCTGTACACTATCCTCCGAGCGCTTCTCACCTACCGTTACCAAATGGATATCAATAATGCCGTTAAAGCGGTATTCGACCTCCGGCACGATCTAAGCAGTTTCCTCACAGGGCACGCCGGATACGAGTACGACAACGCATACACTCTCGCGAATATCCCGTATGAATCCGTATTCAGCCATAAGCTGATACTGGGCGGGAATATGGACCTGTTCGGTATCGGGTATCTCGATTTCGAGTTTAACTACTTGCAGAGGAACTATTTCCAGATCACCATCGCCAGCAACACGTTAAAGAACGATCTGCTGAAAGGTTCGCTGTTATTCACGATAAACGTCGATTATTCGCTGACGCTCAAATTCGGATACGGGCTTTCCCGTAATATCTCGTCGGTAAATAGTCTCATCG
>MIBD01000126.1:6281-6516 GCA_001829395.1 Spirochaetes bacterium GWF1_49_6
GGTAGCGGGACTGGAATGGAACCCCGCCCCGGAGTATCGTCTGAGCATCTTCGCAATGGCAGAGTACTCGATACTGGATATTCCCCGGAAGGGCGAAACTGTCTACTCGGCGGGAATCCTGAACTCCATCTATCTCACCCCGTCGTGGAAGCTCGAGATACCCCTCACCTACACCGCCCGGAAAAGCGATTTTATCCCTGAGTACGAACGGTTTCGCGCGGGTATGGAAATCTAT
>MIBD01000126.1:6601-7686 GCA_001829395.1 Spirochaetes bacterium GWF1_49_6
CCAATAATTCCATGTATGCGCACCCGGCGATATCGTATACCCGTATTCATTCCCGTCTCTGTCCAATACCCTCTTCAACGCTTGCACTGTAGAATAACAAATATTGTCCTCGGAACCGCAGTAGATATCCAGCTTGACATCCATGATAAGCGGATTGTCCCAGTAGTAATTCAGATAGTACTGGTTGTCGAAATACCCGCTTAACGAGATGCAGTACCCGAAACGGGAGGGATTCCTCTGCGCGAGATAGAATGCTCCGAAGCCGCCCATTGACATCCCCATAATAGCGGTATTCTCCTTACCGGGCTTGACAGCGTAATTCGCCGCGACATAATCGTAGAGCTCGTTCACGATAAACTTCTCGTGCAGATTGGTATAGAACGATTTCCCCGCCGACGGCATCACTATGATAAAAGGTTTTATCGCCCCCTTCGCGAGAAAATTATCCATATAGTTCTGGATATTCCCCTGCTTCGTCCATTGTTGCTCGTTCTGTCCAAGCCCGTGAAGAAGGAACAGGACGGGGTATCTGGTATTATTGTTATAATCCGGCGGGAGATAGATGTTAAACGTTTCCTTCTTACCGAAGGTCTTGCTCTGAAATGCGATATTCGTCAATAGCCCGTGCGGGACGTCCGGGCGGTAGATAAATCCCGCATCATTGGTGCCCAGTACGAGCATCGAATTAAACCCGCCGAAACCGTCGTCTATCTTATCGGGGTTGGCTGGGTCGAACTTCCATACGCCGTCGGCAACGAATTTGTACTGGTAGACCCCCTCGTCCAGATAAACGGTGGCCGTCCAACCCCCGTCGTCCCCCGCTTTCATGGGGAGAGCCTTGGGGTTCCAATCATTCATTTCGCCCGCGAGGAATACCTCCTCCGCGTCGGAGTCGGTATAACTGAATTGATGCTCGATTTTCCCGTCCGCCGGTTTGGTGTAATTATTCGCGCCGCACCCGGCCAGCATCATTCCGGTAACTATACCCGCATAAAGCATTATTTTCCGCAAGGTTTCTCCTCCCGATGAATGTCTATTTATCTTCTTTTACCGCCGGGAGCTTCTCCCGGACATATCTTTCCCGC
>MIBD01000126.1:7703-8157 GCA_001829395.1 Spirochaetes bacterium GWF1_49_6
TAAAGCGCCGTTATCGGTATAATGCCAGTATATCCACCCGTTGCATTGACGCGCGTCCTGTACATGCGCCCCAGCTCGATGGATCGACCCGCGAAACCCGCCGGCGATGACCGAACCGTCCGCGCAGACCTTCGCCTCGATACTCCGCCGCGCATCGTACAGCAGTTCCCCCTCACGCAGGTATTGCACCTCGATCAGGTTCCCCAGCGTCACGCGCGGGAAATCCCGCCGGGATGGCGTATGGTAGAGGTCTTTATCGCCGATAGCGCCGGGGATAGATTCGATACGCGCGCGCGCCGTCCCGATATACCCCGTATCGCGTTCGATCCCCACCCAGTTCCTGCCGAGCTTTTTCGCGGCCGCGCCGGTAGTGCCGGCGCCGAAGAACGGGTCGAGGATGATATCGCCGGGATTGGTGGATGCGAGTATCGCGCGACGGAGCAGGGATTCGGGC
>MIBD01000126.1:8198-8462 GCA_001829395.1 Spirochaetes bacterium GWF1_49_6
GCGTTCGCCGCCCGAGCAGATGGGAAGCTCCCAATCGCTGCGCATCTGCTTCTCGCCGTTCAGCATCTTCATCGCCTGGTAGTTGAACGTGTACCGTTTCTGGCCTCGGGATTTCTTCGCCCAAATCATCGTCTCATGCGCGTTGGTAAAACGCACCCCGTTGAAGTTCGGCATAGGATTCGTCTTCACCCATACCACGTCGTTCAGTATCCAGAAACCTATATCCTGCATAATTTTACCGACACGGAAAATATTATGATAGGA
>MIBD01000126.1:8545-8694 GCA_001829395.1 Spirochaetes bacterium GWF1_49_6
CGAACGAATCGAACTTATCCCACGCGTCGTCGACTGCGTCGACTTTGGTCTGGTTCGGCCTGTAGAGGTCGCGGTCGAGCTGGAGGAAGTACGGGGGGTCGGCGAACACCATATCGAAACTTTTTTCAGGGAGGGTATCGAGCACCTGA
>MIBD01000126.1:8797-13868 GCA_001829395.1 Spirochaetes bacterium GWF1_49_6
AAAGTTCGGCGAACTCAAGGATACGCCGTACTCTGGGCTGAATATGTCTGACTTCGAGCTTTTTCTCACGCGCATGGTTATATTTGCCCGCGATGACCAGCAGGCGTATGCCCTGTGAATCGATGTAATGGACGCGGGAAAAATCGAAGGTGAAAAAGGCGCAGTCCGCCTTTCCCGCCTCACCCGAAATATCGGTATCGAGAGTTTCCATCGAGAATGCGGTGATCTCGCCGTTGGGCCGATACAAAATGGAATTATCAGACAGTTTTTCTTTGTAAAACTGCATACCCCGTTCCTTTTTTAATTCATTTCCTATACTTTAAGACTATTCGTAAAAAATATCAAATAATTTGTCGTTTTGGAATTTTTATCTCCCGCCGGGTAAATTTCCGGGATATTTGCCATTTCCCACGTAAATAGTTATAATTTAATTGTATGGAGGCGTTTATGGAAAAGCTCGGCGTTATAATCGGTATAGAGAAGCACAAGACCCTGGTCCTGCTCGGCGCCGGGGAGGCGAATAACTGCGGCGGGTGCAAACTCCACGGGATATGCAAGCCCGATAAAACCGGCGCGGTCATCGAAGTCCCCGGCAGAACGCATTACTCCGTCGGTACCCCCGTCACCCTCTCGATGAACGAGACCCGTTCGATTATCGGGGCGTTCTTTCTGTTCATCTTCCCCATCATCTCGGCAATACTCGGTTTCATGCTCTTCCGTGCGCTCGGATTCACCGAGGGAATCTGTATCCTCGCAAGCATCGGCTCCCTGATCGCAAGCGTCGCGCTCTTTCTTGCATTCGAACGTTTATTCCTCAGCCATATACGTATCAATCCTGTCGAAGACCCGGAAAAAAACCTCTAATTTTAAAAAGTTTCGCACATTACGCACATTTTTTTCATATAACTATTGCATATTTTTTCTACATATAGTATAATGATATAGGGAATCGAAGGCGTCTATTTTAGACGTTTTACGCACAGCTTTTGCAGATATTAACGGGAGGGGATTTTGAGAAACGGAATCTGGAAAGGGGCCCTGATAGCGGCTTTTATTCTTGTATCCGGCGGAGTTGGTTTCGCGCAGACCGCCGGCCAAATCCCTATTCCGACCATCGACTTTAATCTCCGCCCCGCGCAGTCGCCGCAGGAAGTCGCGACCGCCCTGCAGGTACTTTTCCTCATCACTATCATCTCCCTCGCGCCGACCCTGCTGATCCTGCTGACATCGTTCGTCCGTATCTATATCGTGCTCTCGTTCGTCAGCCGCGGTCTCGCGACCCAGACTATTCCGCCCAACCAGGTTATCGTCGGCCTCGCTCTCTTTATCAGCCTGTTTACGATGTACCCCGTGTTCAGTAAATCCTACGATCTGGGCATCAAGCCTTATCTCGACGGGAAAATCACGCTCGACGAGGGATTCGCTAAAGGGGTCGAACCTATCAGGGAATTCATGTTCCATGTAACCGCTCCGAAATACATTTTCCGTTTCGTCCAGCTCGCGGGTATCGAACGCCCCGCGACTCCCGCGGAAGTTCCCACCCATGTGCTGATTCCCGCGTTTATCCTCAACGAGCTGACGATCGCGTTCTATATGGGGATGCTGCTGCTGATACCGTTCACAGTGATCGATATCGTAGTCGCGAGCACACTGATGTCCATGGGTATGATGATGCTCCCGCCTATTATGATATCGTTCCCGCTCAAGATACTCCTTTTCGTTCTCGTGGACGGGTGGAACCTGCTGGTCGAGAAACTGGTACTGAGTTTCAGGCTATGAGGGGGCTGATATGAGTCAGGGTCTGGTTCTCCAAATCGTAAACGAAACTATCTATATCATAATAATATTATTAATACCGTTACTCGGGGTGTGGATGATTATCGGTCTGATTATCAGTATTATTCAGGCCACCACCTCCATTCAGGAACAGACATTGACGTTTGTGCCGAAAATGATCGCGATCCTTCTCCTTCTGGTGTTCTTCGGGCCGTTCTTCCTGAACTCGCTAATCGATTTCACGAACCGCCTGATGAATATGATCGCGAACGCGAAGATGTAACGGGCTCCGGGGATGATATACGACGTTTTTATAAACAGTTTCCAGGTATTTTTAATCGTGTTCGCGCGGCTGATGGGAATGTTCGTTACCGCGCCGTTTTTCTCGGGTATGGCGATGCCCATGACTATGCGTCTGGGTTTCACGTTCTTCGTGTCGCTGGTCTCGGTTCCGCTGGTTCTAACGATGAACGTCGAGGCCGCGCCGAATTTAGTCGCTTACGGGGTGCAATTGGTCTCCAACTTCATTCTCGGCGCGGGTATCGGTTTTTTTGTGTTTATAATAATTGCCTCGTTTCAGGTATCGGCTCAGATGTTCAGTATCCCGATGGGACTCGGTATGAACGAAGTCGTCGACCCGATGTCCAGCATCGAAGTCCCGGCGGTAGGTAATATCCTCGGCATACTGATACTATTCCTGCTGATACGGGTGGACGGGCATTTTTACCTGATACACCTGATTGTGAACAGTTTTCGAACCGTGTCGGTGCTCAGCTTTCAGTCGATAGAGGTGCTGGAAAAAGGGATGTCCGCCGCGGTCATGATTATGTTCGATACGGGACTGAAAATCGCCCTGCCTATTATTGCGATTACGCTCATGCTCGATATGGCGATGGGTTTGATTTCGCGGGTCGCGCCGCAGTTTAATGTGATGATAATGGGTTTTAATATAAAACTTTTAGCGGGCTTCGTAATACTATGGCTTGCTATTCCGGTCATCGTGGATCTCGGAATGCTGGTTATCAACGGGATTATGAATACGGCGAAGGAGATTTTGACCCAGATGTAAAAAGAGGGGTATGCGGATAAGGGAGGGGAATCTTTCTGCTTACCTCTCACCTATTTTTGAGGTGAGAATGACCGATGTTGTGAACGAACGGCTCGACTTATTCCTTGGCTTGCGCGATGCCGAATTTCTGTCCGCGTTCCGCTACGACCTGCAAAGGTTTGCGGCGGAGGACGAGGGACGTACCGAAGAACCGACTCAACAGAAACGCCGGAAAGCCCGCGAAGAGGGAAATGTCCCAAAATCGCAGGAACTGGTGTCTATTATCGTATTCCTGCTGACTTTCTGGACAGTATGCCTGATCGCGGAAATGTTGTTAGATACGTTTTCCCGTATTATGACCTACTATTTCCAGAACCTTCTCACCATACAGGTCACGAAGAACAGCGCGAACGCCGCGTTCGGGGATATCCTGGGTATGATGGCGCAGGCTCTCCTTCCGATCATGGCGGTGGGAGTGATTTCCTCGCTTCTCGCGAACCTAATCCAGACCGGGTTCATTTTCAGCGCGAAAAAAATCTCGTTCAACTTCAGTAAAATCTTAACCAATATCGGCCCGAACCTGAAAAAAATGTTCTGGTCGAGCGAAACTTTGTTTAACCTGATAAAGTCGATATTTAAGGTGGTCGCGGTATTCGCGATCGCGTTCCTGATAGTCAACGCCAATATGGGTCAGCTCCTGCAGTTTACCCGCATGAATATCGTCAACTCCATGTCCACGATTGCCGGACTGATCTTCCAATTCGTCTCGTTCGCGGGCATCCTGCTCCTGATCTTCGCGCTCGCGGATTACGCGTTCCAGCGGTATATCTTTACCCAGTCGTTGAAAATGACCAAGCAGGAAGTCAAGCAGGAAATGAAGGATACGGAAGGCAATCCTGAAATCCGGGCGCGTATCGCCGAGATGGGGCGCAGACTCCTTCGTCAAAATCTCGCCCGCGAAGTCCCCAAAGCCGACGTTATTATCACAAACCCGACGCATATCGCGGTCGCGCTCAAGTATGACCCGAACTATATGAACTCCCCTATCATCATCGCGAAGGGAGAAGGCGTTTTCGCCCAGAGAATCAAAGATATTGCAAAAGAGAATAATATTATGATAATAGAGAATAAGCCCCTGGCGCGCGAGCTATTTGCGAAGGTCGAGGTTGGCGAACAGATCCCCGGCGAATTTTTTCAGGCCATCGCGAGGATTCTGTCCATTGTCTATCAGACCCGTTCCAGCGTAGCGGCATAACAGGGAAGCAGGAGGTAAAGTATGGCTGAAAACGCACCCGCGAAACCGAGACAGAGTATTTTTGCGATGATAACCAAACGGATGGATATCGCGCTCGCAGTCGCGGCTATCGCAGTCGTCCTGATGCTCATTATCCCGCTGCCTACATTCCTGCTGGATGTATTGCTGGTCATTAACCTGTCCGTATCGTTAATGATCCTCCTTTCCACCTTTTACGTAAAGAAACCCGCGGACTTCTCATCCTTCCCGGGCGTTATCCTGATAACGACTATTTTCGGCCTCGCGCTGAACGTCTCCTCCACCCGTCTGATTCTGACCCTGGGGCCGGCATTCGACAGCCGCATCATTACCGCGTTCGGCAACTTCGTCGTAGGCGGGAACTATGTAGTCGGACTGATCGTGTTCGTCGTCCTGCTCGCCATCCAGTTCCTCGTTATCACGAAGGGCGCATCCCGTGTCTCGGAAGTAGCCGCGAGATTCAGCCTCGATTCGTTACCGGGTAAACAGCTCGCGATCGACCAGGACCTGAGCGCCGGCCTGATCAACGAGGAAGAGGCAAAGAAGCGCCGCGCGGACGTCCGTCTCGAATCGGACTTCTACGGGGCTATGGACGGTTCGTCCAAGTTCGTATCGGGTAATGTCAAGGTCGCGCTCGTGATCGTCCTCGTGGACATCATCGGCGGACTGATCGTGGGGCTTGCTATGGGACAGGTGGCGTCTCTCGAGGAAGCGGCTCGAACATATATCCTGTTCACGGTGGGTGACGGGCTGATCTCGCAAATCCCCGCGTTATTGATCTCCACCGCGACCGGTTTGATTGTGACACGTTCCGCCGCCCGCGAAGACTTCGCGAAAGACATCATCTCGCAGATCGGCTCATCCCCGCGCGTACTCTATATCGCGGGTATCGCCATCCTCGGACTGGGATTTTTACCCGGCTTCCCCATCCTCATTCACATCATTATAGGCGGTCTCCTGTTCGGGTTGGGATT
>MIBD01000126.1:13935-14121 GCA_001829395.1 Spirochaetes bacterium GWF1_49_6
GGCGAGGCCGCTATGACCATAGAGGATATTGTCAAAATCGACCCGATGACCCTCGAGATCGGGTATAACCTCGTCCCGTTGGTGGACAAGGAACAGGGCGGCGACCTTCTCGACCGTATCAAGCTCATCCGTAAGCGAATCGGCCTCGACCTCGGTATCCTCGTCCCCCCCATCCGTATTATCGAT
>MIBD01000127.1:0-1735 GCA_001829395.1 Spirochaetes bacterium GWF1_49_6
CGAATGAATATTCGGGGTTCGGAATGGAGAATTTCTATAAATCAGCGCTTGAAAAATTGCCCATCGGGTATGCCTATCATAAGATCATCCTCGACGATTCAGGAAAGCCCGTCGATTTTGAGTTCATTGAAGCGAATCCGTCATTCAGGGATATGACGGGATTGACGCAGGGAGATATTATCGGTAAAAGGGGCGCGGAAATAGTCCCCGACATTAAAGACGGCGCCTTCGATTTGATCGGTTATTATGGGGAAATCGCGCTGAATGGGGGGGAGAGAAATTTCGAGCAGTACGCCGAACCCCTCAAACGGTGGTATAATATCAGCGTGTTCTCACCGGAGAAGTACTATTTTATTACAATTTTTACGGATATTACCGAACGGAAACTTTCTGAACAGGAGAAGCTTGCGCTCGCGAAATTCCCGTCGGAGAATCCCAATCCCGTATTGAGATTAACCACTGATGGGACGGTATTATTCAGCAACCCAGCCTGCGAAAATCTTATCGATATTCGGGATGGAAAAGTTATTTATAGTGAATGGTTTAATAAGATAAAGGAATGCATGAATACCGGAAGGCCTGCGATTCTGGAGCAGAAATTGGAAAATAACTTTTATTCATTTACATTTGCCCCGATAACGGAAAACGATTACGTTAACGTATATGGCGTCGATATTACCGTACTGAAACAGACGATGGAAAAATTGACCGAGAAGAATAAAGAACTGGAGAATTATATTTATATCGCGTCCCATGATTTGCGGTCTCCGTTGGTGAATATCCAGGGTTTCAGTCAGCGCCTGCAGTCCCATATAGAAAGTATTAAGGATATATTTTTAAAGCGCTCCTACCCGCGGGAAATAAAAGAAGAAATGGCCAAATTGACCGATGAGGATATTCCCAAGTCATTGGAATATATTTTTTCCGGCATATCCCGGATGGAACGGCTGATTAACGGGCTGTTACAGGTTTCCCGGACCGAGAAGTTTAAGATGGTCATTCATAAGGTAGGTATGAATGAGTTGATAAGGAACATCGTTCATGCTTTGGCATTTCAGGTCGAACAGGCGGACGGGAAAGTTAAAATTGACGACCTGCCGGATTGTTACGGGGATGCGGAGCTTCTCACTCAGCTCTTTGCCAATATTATTCTCAACGCGCTGAAATACAGGCATCAGGAACGAGCGGTATTGGTAACCATAAGCGCGAAAACTGATTCAAACGATGTGGAGTATATTATCCGGGACAACGGAATCGGGATGCATAAAAAGTATCTTGATAAAATATGGGATATTTTTTACCGGGTGGATTCAAAATACCCTGAGTCCGGCGACGGTATCGGGCTGAGTATGGTGAAACGAATCGCAGGCAAGCATCAAGGAAAGGTTTGGGTGGAATCGGAAGAGGGGATGGGCAGCGTCTTTCATGTTCTATTAAAGAATCACGAGTTTTCAGAATAAAATATAGAGGTAAATATGGATCATTACAAGGAATTGATTATTCTCATCGCGGAGGATGACGACGGCCATGCCGAGCTTATCTTGGACGGATTGAAAAGGGCGGGAGTCTATAACAGAATAATCCGCTTTTCAAACGGCGAGGAGGTATGGGGCTTTATTTCCATGACCGGCAAGGGCGAGGTACGCGATAGTAACAGCGCGTATCTGCTTTTGCTCGATATTAATATGCCGAAAATGGACGGGATTGAAGTATTAAAGAATATGAAGGAACATCC
>MIBD01000127.1:1793-11318 GCA_001829395.1 Spirochaetes bacterium GWF1_49_6
GAGAAATGCTATCAGCTCGGATGCAATGTCTATATTACCAAGCCCGTTGAATTCGGGAAGTTCGCGGAAACTCTCATGCGTTTGGGATTGTTTATTCAGGTGATAAAAGTATAAAAATGGGGAATACGGCAAACGAGGTTGAGTTATGCTGATATTAATCATTGAGGATGACCCGGGTATCTCCGAATTACTATCCCGGAAGCTTCAGGAAACCGGGTTCGAAACGGAGAATCTTCAGTCCGGCGCTGAGGCCGTCTCCTATCTGGAAACCCATTCGCCCTATCTCATGATTCTGGATTATAGTCTTCCCGATATGAACGGATCGGAGTTCATCGCCGAATTGAAGAATAAGGGGATGACCATCCCCCCGTTTATAGTGGCTACCGGACAGGGCGACGAACGTATCGCGGTAGAGATGATGAAACTTGGGGCGCGGGACTATGTTATCAAGGACACTCTTTTCTTAGAAATCCTGCCCGGAGTTGTGAAGAAAATCGAGAAAGAAATTGAAAATGAGCGGAATCTTCAGAAGGCGTTGGAACAACTTTGGATGAGTGAGAAGCTGAATCTAACTATCCTCAACGGAATATCAACCAATATTGCATACGTCAATACCGATCTTGAAATAATCTGGGCGAACCGGGCTGCGGCGGAATCGGTGAAAAAGACGCCCGAAGAAATGACCGGCCATCCATGTTATTTGTTTTGGGGTAACGGGATTGGTGATTGCGAAAACTGTCCGACTATCTTGGCTATAAAATCAAAAAAAACGGAACACAAGATCGTGACTACTCCCGATGGGCGAATCTGGGATGAGAGCGGGGAACCTGTAATTGGCGCGGACGGCGACGTGATCGGTGTGATTGAAATTGCCCGTGATATTACGGAATATAGAAAGAAAGAATCTCTGATACATCGGCAGAACGAGATGCTGAGGGGGCTTTTCGACAGTCTCGCCGAGGGGATTTGCATCATAAGCGACAGCGGTTTATTTATTCGAATCAATTCCTATTTTACGGTGATTACCGGATATACGGATACCGATCTCAATACAATCGACGACTGGTTTAAACTGGCATTTCCCAAAATAGAATCCCGGGATAGCGTCGTTAATGAATGGAACCAAGCGAAGGTAAAAGGCGAATCGGCCTATACAGAGTTTCGTATTACTTGTAAAAATGGGGATATAAAGGACATCGGGTTTAATGTAAGTTTTCTCTCGGACGGGATTTCGATTATCGCGTTACAGGACATCACCGATCGGAAGAGGGCGGAGGATGCTCTGCGGGAGAGCGAAAACCGTTTCAGGATAGTGATGAAGGGGTCTCCTATCATATTTTCGTATTTCGACCGCGGACTGCGTTATACATGGATACAAAACCCGCATCCCGATTATGACCCCGAATCGCTATTAGGGAAGAGGGACGACGAAGTGGGCCAAGGCTCCGGGGTGCGGAAAATGGTACAATTCAAACAGCGAATCATCGAGAACGGGGTAGCCGCCAGAACCGAGATCACCCTGCCTCATTCCGACGGGGATCATACCTATGATATTTCCGCGGAGCCCTTGCTAAACGAGAAGGGTGAAATAACCGGCGGCACCGCGATCGCGTTCGATATTACCAACCGTAAGAAAACCGAGGAGGCGCTCAGGGAGAGCGAGGAACGGCTATCATTAGCGGTCAATTCGGTCAAACTAGGTATATGGGAGCAGAATCTGCAGACCGGCGAGGTCAAATGGAATAATTATATGTATCATATTTATGGGGTGGATAAAAACGACTATACTGTCACGCACGAGAGTGTCATGGATTTCACTCATCCCGATGATAGAGAAAGAGTCCTGAAGGAAGTCGATGATGTAATGAAAAACGGTCAGGACTATGAGTCGCAGTTACGGATTATCACGCCTTCGGGTGAGACGCGTTATATCCGCGCCTACGCGCATGTCTATGAATTTAATGACGGGAAACCCGCGAAAATAATCGGCGTGAACAACGATATTACCGATCAGGTGAACGCGTACAATACGATTATCCGTAACCAACGCCTGAACGCTATCGGCGAGTTCGCATCGGGAGTGGCGCACGATTTTAATAACAGTCTCGAATCCATCATGGGGAACATCGAACTCATGCTGCTGAATTCTGAAATTACCGAGGAGACCAGAGAGAATCTCACATCGATGAAAAAAAGTGTCAGGGACGCCGCCGCGAGAATTAGGAAACTTCAAAGCTTCAATAAGCCGGACGGCGGGCAGCGGAACTATACCGGTATTCAGCTGAATCAGGTGGTTATCGATGTGATTTCACAGACCCGTCCGTTATGGAAGGATACCGCCGAGCAGAGGGGCGTCTTTTATCTGGTCAATAAAAACCTGAAAGATATACCGGTGGTCGACGGCGACGAGAACGAGCTGCGGTCGGTGCTCTATAATCTGATTAAGAACGGTATCGAGGCGATGCCCAACGGGGGAACATTGGATGTAACGACGGAACATGATAAAAAAGATGTGATAGTCAGGGTTTCGGATAACGGGATAGGTATGGACGACGAAACGGTCAAGAAACTTTTCCAGCCGTACTATACGACCAAGGGGTTCGAGCAGGGGAGGGGGCTGGGTATGCCCGGCGTCCTTTCCGTTATACAGGCGCACGGCGGGCAAATCTTTATCGAACGGACCGCGCCCGGCGAGGGTACGGTGATTCAGTTCCGTCTCCCGGTATCCGCCGCGCAGACTAAGCCTGATAAAAAGGCGGAACAACCGCAGACACCGGCGTTTACGCTCAAGGTGCTCTGGGTGGATGACGAGAGTTCGATCCGAGTGCTCGGCCAGAAGAGACTGACAATGCTCGGGCACAACACGGATATTGCCGGTAACGGCGAGGAAGCGTTGGAGTTAATGAAGAATAATAGATATGACCTGATTATTACGGACATCGGAATGCCGGTGATGAACGGGTGGCAGCTTACCGAAAGGGTGAGGGCGGAGTACGGGGACACGCTTCCTATCGCGATATTATCCGGCGGCGGCGATGATCAGGTTAACGATGAGAATGACCGGGGAAAGGCAGACTATTTCCTGAGAAAACCCATCGAGATGAGCGATTTGACTGAGGTACTGAAAGAAGTTTCGGATCGAAAATAGTTGGGTTTACGGGATAGACAGGTAACCCTGAAAAAGATTCCTAGACTGGCTCGGAATGACAGGAAAGGACAGATTCGGAATGATGGGAAAGCTATCTATTCGATTTATGGAATATACAAAACATCCTTCGATAGATTCCTCGACTGGCTCGGAATGACGGGAAAGGACAGATTCGGAATGACGGGAAATCCGGCATCGGGGCTACGGGATAGAGACGAAATCCTCGGCGATTCCACCCGTGTTTTCGGAAATGACGTTCTTAATCACATGGGATAGCCGCTCGATTCCAACTTTTATCTGGTCGTTCGACGCGAAACTGTAATTCAGGCGCATCGTATTATGCCCGCCCCCATTTGGGAAGAACGGCTCGCCGGTAACATAAGCGACATTATTCTCGATCGCCCGGGGGAGCATGGTCAAGGCGCTCATAAACTCCGGCAGAACGAGCCAGAGGAACAATCCGCCCTGCGGCTTATTCCAGCGCACTTCCTTCGGGAAAAATTCCTTCAGCGCGTCGATCATCAGGTCGCGTTTCTCTTTATAGATGGTAATGATTTCCTTGATATGCGGAAACAGAATATCGTGGTAGATCGCTTCGAATATGCAATACTGGCCGAAGTTATTCGTACAAAGGTCCTGCGCTTGTTTCGCGATCGTCGCCTTTCGGATAATCTCCTCATGCGCGGCGATCCACCCGGTGCGGAATCCCGGCGCGAGAATTTTCGAGAACGTGCCGAGGTAGATTACCCGGTTCTCGTCGTCCATACTTTTTATCAGCGGTTCGCGTTTCCCCTCGAAACGGAGCAGGCCGTAGGGATCGTCCTCGATCAGGATGAGGTCGTGGCGGCAGATAATATCGTATATCTTTTCGCGGCGCTTGAGGGGTATGGTCACGCCGGTCGGGTTCTGGAAGGTCGGCACGAGATAAAGAAATTTCGCCTGTTCCTTTCTCTGCTCCATATATTCGAGCTTGTCCTCGAGCAGTTCAGGAATAATACCCTGCTCGTCCAACGCGATTGCGCTGATCTGCGCCTCATGGGCCTGGAACGCCATGATCGCGCCGAGATAAGTCGGATTAGCGGTCAGTACTTTATCGCCGGGGTTCAGAAAAATTTTCGATATCAGGTCAAGCCCCTGCTGGGAACCGTTGGTAATCATAATATTCGAGAGCGCCTGGGGCGCGCCGTATTGCTGACCCATACCCCGCGCGATAACATCGCGGAGCTTGTTATGCCCTTCGGTGGTCCCGTACTGGAGCGCGTCGCGCGCGTGCGTTTGCATGACATGCTCGACTATCGGCTTCATTTTTTCTATCGGAAACGCGTCGGGGTTCGGGAGTCCCCCTGCGAAGCTGATCATATCGGGACTGTTCAGGAGCTTGAGCAGTTCGCGTATCTCCGACGACTTCATGGTATTGGAAGAGCGGGAATAAAGGTTGGCGTAAGTCGATTTTTTCATTTTGCACCTCGTTTGCGAAAAGTCCTGCAATATTATAGGGGCGGTTCTAAAAACTATTAACATTTATAACAATAGTATTTATAAATCTTTATAAAACGCCCAATGGTCACTTCCTTGCCGCCTTGAAAAGGCGGTTTTTAGAAGTGCCCATAGGTTTTTAGCCGGTTTTCGTCAAACGAATGAGCGTAAAGGATTGAGAACAATACTGTCTGAATACAACGTATGCCGAGTCCTATACAAGCCGCCCGCTGTCCCGAAGAATAGTGCAGTGGTAAAACGCAGATAAATGCATCGAAATAAGTAAAATTTCGCTTATGCGCTCCGCAGGATCGAGATGATCTCTTTGGACGTTTTTAACGCGTTGCCTTCATCGGAAATGACTGTTTTATAGAAATCGCACTCCATACAGTTGAAAATCTTTTGGGCGAAGGTTCCTTGGATTTTTCCGCCGCAGAGCGTACCGGTAACCGCCCAACAGGAACGCCCCCCGTTGAGGCCGCCGTTCAGCATATTTACCCTGGATTCCGCCGCTGCCGGGCAAATCCCTAGTTCCGCAGTTTTTGTCCCACCGGGTTCGCGTCCGCACTTCTTGAATTCCCAACAGTTCATTTTTGCCATAGTCATACCCCAGAAAATTATTCACCCCGCAATATGGCAAATCTTATATCAATACAGTAAATATGCGAAAATGTTTCCGGTATTCAGATATTTAGAATTTTAATACCGCCCGTCTTTTTTACGCTTCCCGTCACGATAGTTATCACGTTTACCGCCATCCCGGCCGCCGTCCCTTCCGCCGCCGCTACCGCCGCCGCCGTCTCTCTTACCTTCCTTGGCTTTTTCGACCATCGGGCGTTGACCGTGGTTCTTCTCCCTGAATACATTGAGAATGATCTCGGCGTCTTCGAAGGATACAGTAATAAAAGAGAATTCTTCCATGACACGGACGTCTCGGATACGGTTGCCTCTGACAGACGTCTCAGACTCGATAAAATCTACCACTTTCTTGGGGGTCATACCCTTATTTCGTCCGAGCGCGACGAATAAGCGAGCCTTACCCTTTTTATCGATGGATACTTTACGGATTTCACTATAGTTCGACGGATCCAGTTCGTCCTGGAACGCGTAACGGAGCACGGATGCGATAATTGTCTCGGGATCCGCCCAATCTATAAGCTCATGCGCGAACGAACGGTAGGCCTCGATATCCGGGCTTTCTATGAGTTCGGCGATATCGTCTTTGATACGAAGCCGCTTCTGCATGATTACTTCGTCGACACCCGGCAGGTCTTCCTTACGGATATCCGCATGGGCGACACGCTGGATGAACAGGAGTTTCCGGTATTCGTCGGGAGTAACAAACGTTACCGCCGTTCCTTCCTTACCCGCGCGGCCGGTGCGGCCGATACGGTGGACATACGACTCGGGATCCTGCGGAAGGGAGTAGTTGATAACATGGGTCAGATTGTTGACATCGATACCGCGAGCCGCGACATCGGTGGCAACCAATATATTCAGGCGCTGAGCCTTGAATTTCTCCATGATGCGTTCGCGCTGGAATTGTGAGAGGTCGCCGTGTATAGCATCCGCGTCATAACCGCGGTCGATCAGCCTACTGGTCACATCGTCGACATCCACCTTGGTTCGGCAGAACACGAGACCGTAGAACTCTTTTTCCACATCCATAATACGGCAGAGAGCTTCGAATTTATCACCCTCGGATACCTCGAAATATATCTGATCCGTCGTAGCGACAGTAAGCTGCTGCTTCTGGATACGGATGAAATCGTAATCGCGCATATGCCGCCGGGCGAGGCCGAGAATGGCGTCGGGCATGGTAGCGGAAAAGAGCAGTATCCTGCGGTCTTTACTGGTATGCGAGATAATTTTTTCCGTATCTTCGATAAATCCCATATTGAGCATTTCGTCTGCCTCGTCCAGTACCAGAAACGATACATGGGAGAGGTCGAGACTTCTGCGGTTGATATGATCGATCACACGGCCGGGAGTACCGACGACAATATCGACACCCGACTTCAGGCGGCGGAGCTGTTGCTCGATAGACGAACCGCCGTAGACCGGCAGGATGTGAATATTCTTTTTACCGCGGAGTGAATTGATTTCCTCGGCGACCTGTATCGCGAGTTCACGGGTGGGGCATAGTATTATCGCCTGAACATAGCCTTTCCCGGGTTCTATACGTTCAAGAATAGGCAGTCCGAACGCGGCGGTTTTTCCCGTACCGGTCTGAGCCTGGCCTACTACATCTTTTTCACCTTTTAATAGAATAGGGATAACCTGTTCCTGAATCGCCGTGGGTTCTTCGAACCCTTTGTGTACCAACGCCTCGATTGAACTTTCAGAGAGACCTAACTTTGCAAAATTTTCCAAATTCGACATTTTTTCCTCATACGTATTTTTATTTGTATAAATATATACATTTAGCTAAAAAAAAGCAAGCTATCACAAGCAATATTATTATTTTATTATTTTCTTGAATATTTCCTCTCTTATTATTATAATATTGTTAACTGGGGTGTTAATGAAAAGAAATAATAAGGGTATTATTGCTGATAATCTATCTGCTAACTCTTTTAATCTAAACAATCTGTTAGATAGTTTGTCGTATGCCGTTATAGGGGATAATAAACATATTATTCGGACGTCCCCCGGCTTTAATGAGTTAATCGGGGCGGGAGAATCGCCAGTTACGGGGAAAGATATTACCGATTATATTCCTGCAGAACAGGACGCGCGGAAGCATTTTTCGGAATTTATCGATACCATTCTCGATGATAAACAAGGCCGAAGCGGCGAGTTTTTTATCGAAACCCCAGAGGGTTTCCGCTCCCGTCTGATGATGATCGCCGTTCCGCTGAAAGACGACACCGCAGTAATAGGGAATATTCTTATTCTATGCCTTAATGAATCGTTTTACCTGTCCCGTATGTATACCACAAAATCGGCGGAAGAAGGTTTCAAGGCGATGGCCGATCAAATCCCTATCGGCGTACAGAAGGGTATCGAGCGGCGGCTGGCGGAAAGCGAGCAAAAGTACCATTCCCTCTTCGACGCCATGTTAAGCGGATTCGCCTATCATAAGATCATTAAAAATGAAAAAGGGGAACCGGTAGATTACGAGTTTCTCGAGGCTAATCCCGCGTATTTGGAGATGATGGGGCTGCAGGAAAAAGATATAATAGGAAAGACATGCAGGGAAGTGTTTCCCGGAATAGATGAATCAATGATAGTGAAATTTACCGGCGTCGGGGTATCCGGCGAGACGGTCAGGTTCGAGCACTATTACCCTATTCGGGGTAAGTATTTCGAGATATCGGCCTATAGCCCCGCGAGGGGTTTCTTTGCGGCAGTGTATCGGGATATAACCGCGCGAAAGAATTTTGAGGTTACCCTGAAGAACGAACGCGACCTTTTTAACCAGATTGTCGAGATCAGCCCCGTCGGTTTATTGGTTCTCGATAAAAATCGTAAGGTCGAGTTTATCAATCAGACCGTGAAATTTATGGCGGGGATGAACCCGGACGATGAAATAAAAGCGATAAAAAAATGTCCGGTACTGCGAATTTCTTACCCCGACGGCAGGCCGGTTCCCGATGAAGAAATGCCCAACGAAATAGTAGTGAGAACAAAAAAGGTTATCAGGAATAGTACCTACCTGCTGGAATTCGATGCGGGTATGAAAAAATACGTGTCGATAAACGGCGCCCCGGTTATGAATTCCGAAGGGGAGGTCGACCGGGTGGTATTATCCGTTCAGGATATTTCGGATTCCACCCGTATGGAAAATGCGCTGGAACAACTGATTCTTGCGTCCGCGTTAACCGGGCAGGAGTTTTTTAACGCGATGGCGCAGGGATTTGCTAAAACATTCGAGCTGGATTATGTGATGATTTGTATACTGGATGAATCCCTGAAAGGCAGCGTAAAGACAATTGCATTATGCCGTCGGGATGCGATTGCCGAGAATATCGAATACGAATTAATCGGTACTCCCTGCGAAAGTTTGGCGGGAAACAATTTTCGTGTCTATCAGAGCGGTGTGAGGGAATTGTTTCCGTCCGCGCCGCTTCTGAAGCAATTGGGAATTGAGGGATACGCCGGGATGCCGCTGTACAGCAGTAAGGGGCGGTGGCTGGGGATGTTATCCGTGATGAGCGAAAAACCGCTGACGGATGTTACGTTGATCGAGAAATTCGCCTCCCTCTTCGCCGCGAGAATATCGTCTGAAATCGAAAGGATACAGATGGAAGCGGAACGTGTCAAAATAGAGGAACAGCTTCGTCAGGCGCAGAAAATGGAGACGATCGGGCGGCTTGCCGGGGGAATTGCGCACGATTTCAATAATATGCTGACCCCGATTATCGGGTATGCGGACATGATATTAAAATTCGACCTCGAACCGGGAACCTCGGTGTACGAATCCATGGAGGAATTGTACGAAGCCGCGACGCGCGCGAAAAATCTTACCCGCCAGCTTCTGGCATTCGGGCGTAAGCAGATGCTGATCCTCAGGACCGTCAATTTGAACGATATCATATCCAAGTTTTTCAATATCCTCCGCCGGACGATTCGCGAGGATATTCAAATGAAGTTCGAACCGTATCCCCAATTATGGTGTATCGAGGCCGATATTTCGCAGCTCGAGCAGATTCTCCTCAATCTATGCATCAATTCACAGGATGCGATGCCCAAGGGTGGGAATCTGAAAATCGAAACATACAACGATACAGTTACCGAGCCCAGAGATATTGAGAGCGAAACAATGAATCCGGGGAATTATGCGGTGATGAGGATTTCAGACAACGGGACGGGTATCGATAACAAAGACCTGCGGCATATTTTCGAACCGTTCTATACCACCAAGAACGAGATGGGTACCGGGTTGGGGTTGGCGACCG
>MIBD01000127.1:11432-12892 GCA_001829395.1 Spirochaetes bacterium GWF1_49_6
AAAAGAACGGATTGTCTGCCGATAGTTTTTCCGATGTAAACGCCGGTGAAAAAACTATCCTGTTGGTCGAGGACGATCCCGCGGTGCGTTTGCTCACCGAGACCATCCTGAAAAAATGCGGATATCATGTGATAACCGCAGCCGGTCCCGTCAGCGCGAAGGAATTGTTCCTCAGTTCCGGCCGGAAAATCGACCTCCTCCTGACCGATGTGGTGATGCCCGAAATGAACGGGCAGGATCTGCATCACCTCCTCAAATTGACAAATCCCGGCCTGAAGGCGCTTTTTATGTCCGGGTATACCGGAAACCTCCTCGATATACAGGGTTTCAAGTTCAGCGAGGAAGAATATATCCAGAAACCGTTTTCCATGAACCAATTGATTGAAAAAATCCGTGGAATCATGTAAAATCCTATCGACGATTATTTATTTCAGGAATTGCCATGCGCGTTAGTCTGCCGTTATCGGTACTCATTTTATTATTCGTTTCCCAATTCGCCGGGGCGAAATCGCCGTTACCCGATGCGGGTTACTTCCGCGCGCGCTACGGGTTTACCCTCAAAGGCGGATACGTGTTTGATCCGGGACGTATCGTTTTCCCGGCGGATACCGGATTCGAGGCTTACGGCTTCCTCTCGGATATGCTGAAAGACATATATTGGGAGCATTTCATCAGCATCGGCTTTTCCGGCCTCGGATGGACGAGCTGGTTCGATTACCCCGATAGTTTTACATGGACGTTCGGGGCGTGTGCCCGCGCGGATTGGATGCATGCCGGATACCGTACCGTATCGTTATCCTGCGACCCCGCGCTTCTCGTGTGGGACGGGCTATATCATGCGGCGCTGTTTGCTGCCACTAGGCTCTCGCCGTGGATGACCGCCGATATCTCCATAGGGGGTGCATACCGGATGACCGGCGCGCCGTTCGGCGAGATTGCCGCCGGGTGGGAGATGGGCTGGGACAAATATATCGGGATTTCCCTGCGCGCGGAATACTCCGTCCGGGCGGAATTTGCCACGGGGGGCGTGGTATTCCCGATGCTGTTCGACGCGTCTGGGGATATCTTTTTCCCCATCAGCGCGTATACCGGGGACGGGTTCGGGTTCTTGCTCGCGCTCATGCTCCCGTCGCAGTCGCCGCGTCTCCCCGCGGATATATTTCCCGGTGATATCGCTGGGCGTCTCCCGGCCGCTCTGGCGTATGCCTTATTGAACGAAACCCTGCTCGCGCGGGTGTATTACCTGTGGATGCCGTCGCGGGCATTGGAAATCACATTCGAATGCGGGGCGCTTTCCACGCGGCTGGAGGATGGTTTCGCCGAGTTCGCGGACTTATCGGTAACGGCGGAAACACGGATCGGCTGGTTCGCGCTGAAATGGACGGGTTCTTCGATCATTCACCCGGAACTCCGTTTTAGCACCTCCCTAACTCTATCCGCGCTCGTGAACTGAACGAAAA
>MIBD01000127.1:12898-13307 GCA_001829395.1 Spirochaetes bacterium GWF1_49_6
TAAAAAGGTACTCCCCTATAAAATAATGGGACAGGGAGGCACCGATGGTCATTTGTCCGAAATGCGACGCTGAAAACCCGAAGGGGCGTAAATTCTGTTCGAAGTGCAAGACATTCTTGGGGCAAATACCGTTCAGCGCGGTCGTACTCGCGTGGCTGATGATAACCGCCGCGTACTTCTATCTTCTATCCATACTGTTTACCTTTTTAACGCTGGGCATCGAGCCGATCAGCGTGGAGCTTGGCCTGAAACTTTGCGGGGCGGTTTATGTTGTCCTCGCGGGCGGATACCTTCTCAGGCTCAAGGGATGGGCATGGGTACTGAGCTTCATCGGTTTTCTCGGGGCTCTCGGTTTCGGCGGATGGAAGACCGTCGTGTTTATCCTGAACGATTTTCAGCCGGATTGGAT
>MIBD01000127.1:13394-15412 GCA_001829395.1 Spirochaetes bacterium GWF1_49_6
TTCCGAAAAAGAGGGGAAAAAGTTCGAAACTAAGGTTAGCGAATGATATTCGAATCGCTTGACAAAACGCTAAAATAAAATACAATATGGGCGGTTCTAAAAACTATTAACATTTTTAACAAATGGCTTTATAGCTTTATAAAATACGCCCAATGGTCACTTCCTTGCCACCGAGAATCGGTGGTTATTAGAAGTGCCCATATTTCCAAATCGGCAATAGGAGAAAAATATGTCGAGTTCGTTCCGGCTTATTTATGACGCGATTTCGTCGAAAGAGCGGGAGGATCTGAATTACTGGATACCCCAGCTATGGGTTACCTCGAAAGATGTGAAGATACTGGAAAAGAAAGGCATGTTTGTCCGGGTCGAACCGTGCGCCTATCTTTCCGCGCAGTTCAAGACGATCGATAAGCAGGCAAAGGCGGATATCGATTACCGCAAATCGGTTTCACGAAATGCGGGACTCAAGCTGGAAAATAAAAAAATTATCGAGAACGGTATCAAACGCATGCCGGGCGACTGGCTCAGCGGGACGAGTATTTACGGTATTTATATCCGTAACTTTACCGCGTTCGACCACGATCAGGACGGCGTGCTCGGCGGCTCCAAGAAGAATATCACCCTCAACGGGCAGGGTATGAAGGAGACCGGGACGTTCCTGAAGTCTATCGCGCTTCTGCCCTATATAAAATCCCTCGGCTTCGATACGGTCTATCTCCTCCCGGTAAGCCAGACCGGCACCGCCTATAAGAAGGGCGAACTGGGATCCCCCTACGGGATGCGGAATAATTTTAAGATCGACGGGATGTTTCACGACCCGCTGGTGGACGAGTACGGTGTGGACGTGGAATTCCGCGCGTTCGTGGAAGCGGCGCATATGATGGGACTCCGCGTTATGCTCGACTTCGTACCGCGTACCGCCGCCCGCGACTCCGACTTTATCAAGGAACACCCCGACTGGTTTTACTGGATCGACCGTTCCGCCGATAAGGGCTACCATTCGCCGGAGTTTACCCATGACGAACTGAACGAAATCCATCATAAAGTCTCGCATTGGCATGACACGAAAGAGAAGCACATGATTCCGCCCCATGAGGATTATGTCCGTCTCTTCAACGAGCCGCCTCAGCCGGAAACGATTGAGTATGTCAGCCCAGAGGTGGGGTATGTCGGAAAGGTCGGCGGCAAGGAAGTGGTGGTGCCGGGTGCGTTCGCGGACTGGCCGCCGGATGATATTCAGCCGCCGTGGACGGACGTCACCTACTACAAGCTGTACGAGGATCAGAATTTCAATTATGTCGCGTACAGCACGATCCGGATGTACGACAGCCGTATCGTGAAGAAAAATAAGGCGCTGTGGGATACCATCGCGAATTTCATTCCGTTCTTTCAGGAAGAATTCGGCATAGACGGGGCGAGAATCGATATGGGGCATGCGCTCCCTCACGACCTCGAGCACCAGATTATCGATAAGGCCCGCGATGTGGACGCCGACTTCGGCTTCCTCGCGGAGGATTTCAACGTATGGGCGCAGGCGCGCGCGAAGGGCTATAACATGGTGATGGGCAACTCGTGGTATGCGTTCCCGCGCACGATGGCGGCCTCCGATAACGGCGACAGCATGGCCAAGCAGTTTATCAAATCGCTGCCGAAGTATCCCAACCCGGTTTGGGGAAGCCCGGAGACCGCGGATACTCCCCGCGCGGCCGCGCGTAAGGGCGGGATTAAGTTCTCCAAGGCGATATGGACGATTATCAACACTTTACCCAATACCGTGCCGTTCTGCTTCTCCGGCTTCGAACTAGGCGACCATAAGCCGAACAATCTCGGCCTCGACTTCGAGCCGGAAGAGATCAAGGTGCTCAGTAAGAAGCCCCTCGCGTTCTTCGACCGCGCCGATATAGCGTGGGATTCCCCGTTCGCGGAGGAACTGATCGGGCATATAAAGAAAATGAGCGAGTTCCGCGCTGAAAATAAAGGAAACATCATCCATCTCGATAACTTCGAATGGGTGGAGA
>MIBD01000127.1:15419-15815 GCA_001829395.1 Spirochaetes bacterium GWF1_49_6
GAACGGGAAACCGTTTATGTCGCCGGAAAACCCGGTCATCTCGTTCCTCCGCTTCTTCGAGGAGGATATGGTGACTATGCTCACATCGGGAATGTTCGGCGAGATACTCTATCCTATCGAGGTCGAACGGGACTTTCTGGTTGTTGCGAACATGGATTTCGAGAACGAGGTCATATCGACAGTCCTGCTGGATTATGACGAACCGTTCGTGCATATATTTACCGGCGAGAAGTACAAGGCGATCGACGGTAAGATGAACCTGCGGCTGAAGCCCGGCGAAGTGATACTGGCCGTCAGGGACTAGCAGGGTGTTTTACTCGGTTTCAGGTACGCTGCTGCATAAGGACGAAACCCTCGCGGTAATCGAGGCGGGCGGGGTAGGCTACGAAATACTGA
>MIBD01000127.1:15832-18667 GCA_001829395.1 Spirochaetes bacterium GWF1_49_6
CGTTCTCTTCCCGAGATCGGCGCGGACGCCCGGCTATATACCTCGCTCATCGTGCGCGAGGATTCGATGACGCTGATCGGATTCCCCACCCCGGAGGATAAGCGGTTCTACGAGAACCTCATCTCCGTGTCGGGAGTCGGCCCGAGGATCGGCCTGAAGCTCCTGTCCGAACTCTCCGCGTCCCAGATACGTAACGCCGTTATCTCCGACGATGCGGTAACTTTATCGAAAGTGAAGGGCATCGGTCCGAAGCTCGCATCGCGGATCGTGCTGGAGCTCAAGGATAAAATCAAGCACCTGATTGTCGGCGAGGACACGTCCGGGGGGAATCCGGCCGCGAAGAAACGGATGGAGGCTCTGCTCGCGATGCGCGTGCTGGGGTATTCCGATCAGGAAGCCAAGCCCGTGATCGACCGGGTGTTTCAGGATACGAGCATTGCATCCCTCGAGGTCGAGGAAATTATCAAGCATGTTTTGGCGGGGTTGACCCGGGGTTAATGGATAACAAGTAAAACGAGGGCGCTAATCGATGAGAATAGAGCCGTTAAAATCGTCCGAAAAAGGCAAGGCCAAAGGACATACCAAGGTAATCGAGAGCGGCGGGACTTTCAGCTCCGCGCTCCAGTCCAGCGAAACCGATATGGGCGCGGTACTCGATACCGGCGACGGAACAGGCGAGTCAGGGGATATCTATAAGATCGCGGAAGGTGTGACGAGGTTCGGCGACGAACTCGGGCGCGACCCCACTCCTGAAAATTTCACGCGGTATAAGAAGCAGATTACCCGTTTCGTGAAACTCGTGCGCGAGAATTACGAGATTAAGGATACCACGTCGCGCACCGGCCTGCGGAAAATCCACCTTTATAAATCGATCGATATCATCGATCAGAATCTGGCGAAGCTCGCCGAGATCATCCTGTCCCATGAGACCAACCGTCTCGAAGCGCTCAAGCTGGTCGAAAGTATCAAGGGTTTGATTGTCGACCTGCTTTTATAAACTCATCCACGATCTTATTCAGATTGTCCCGTACAAGGCTTTCCATGAAAAGCGGCTCAAGCTCCGCCTCCTTCATCTTTCCCGTCTCGATCTCGTACAGCAACAGCTTATCGACCGGATGCCCGATCTTCCGAAGCACATACGCATAGTAATTCACCTGACGCGGATAACGCATGTCTCCCGAGAGCTTGAGCTTATAATCGATCAATATCCCGCGTTCCCCGCGGACGATATAGCAGTCGACCGAACCCTTGAGCAGAGGGGTGTAAAGCTCGTGCTCGAGCGGGAAATTGAACTCCCATTCGTTCCGCCGGAAGGAGTTCTCCCGATAGTACTTTTCGTACATCTCGGAACGGAAGAATAGACCGGACAGCCTGACCAGTTCGTCATGGTTCGCAGTCAGATCGACGTCCCAGATCGGGAGAGTCGTATCGATATACACCGTGTAATCGTCCGGACTTGCATAGCGGAAAACGTTATGCAGGAATGTCCCTATCTCGGCGCGCGACGCTGTCAGGGAAAGCAGTTCGGCGGGGTCGTCCAGATCGCCGATCATCTCCGAGATGGGGTAGGATTTTATAATATACCGTTTATTGAACCCGCCGGGGCTGAACTCCATGTCCAGAAGCTGGGTGACCGTGATGGCGGTCGGGAGAAGCGGGGCCGGTTTCGGGGTGAAGTCCCGCATCAGCACACGCGCCCATTCATCCGCGCCCTCGACTGTCGGACTGCTAGGAAGCCTGTTCGTCCCCTCCGCGGGGAGGGTTTCCATATCGAACGCTTTCCCGGCGAAAAAACTATTCAGCGCGCCGGAATCATTCGACTGGATAAATCCGCTCCACCCGTCCTGCGAAACCTTCTCCGAATCGCACACCCCGATATAAAAGAACTTCTCCCGCGCGCGGGTCATCACCACATACGCGAGACGGCGTTCCTCGTCGGCGGTCTTATCGTCGTTCCATCTGTCGAGACGGTCGTAGTTCAGGTCGGCGCCGGTCAGCGCGAATCCGATCGGGGGAAGACCCTCGCGGGATTCGATATATATCTTCGGTTTGAGATTTTTACCCGGCGTCGCGATATAAATCACAGCGCGCGACTCGAGACCCTTCACCCCGTGCGCGCTCATAATACGGACGACGTCGCAAATATCGCCGAAGAGCTGGGGAAATTGCAGTTCCGGCTTATTGGTCTGGAGATAATAGATAAACTGCGTCAGGTTATACACCTCGCCCGATTTGATGCTTTCGATGAAATTCAGGAACATGAGCGCCCCGGTGACTGCGGTCTTGCTTTCCGGGAGGGAGTACAGGTAGGTCAAATATCCCGTATCGTCGACAATTTTCCTGACGAGGGTGGCGATATCGAGCTTGCTTTTCATCCGCGCGAGCGACTTAAAGAACTCCATCTCCGGGAATTGTTCGTCCGATAGCGCCGCGTAGAAGGAACGCTTCGTCTCCCTTGCGCGCTGGGAGAGTTCCAGCAGACGGGAATCGGTAAACCGGAAGAACGGAGTTTTTAAGAGCGCGGTGAAGTAGTAGTCGCTCTCGGGGCGGTCGAGCGCCTTGAGGTAGATCACGATATCGTTGATAACCGTGTCCTCGATCATGTTGCGCTTATCGGCGAACACGAACGGGATACCCGTCGCGAGATGCTCGTCGAATATCGGGAGAATCGTCTTGAGCGGGGTCGCCTTCACCCGCAGGATGACCATGATATCGCGGGGTTTGTATTCACCGGACGCTACGAGCGCGTTGATGATGTTCGCGGCGGCGGTATAATTATTCTCCTTCGCGGCTTTCAGCGAACGCCCCTCGCTTTTTTGCGCGGGGATGAAGTAA
>MIBD01000127.1:18677-19373 GCA_001829395.1 Spirochaetes bacterium GWF1_49_6
CGTCCCCTGAATTGCCGGGTTTTCCGGCGGACTGGTTCTTATAGATGATCTCATCCGCCGCGTGCGTGGAAAACACCTCGCGGAATACGGTGTTGACGTTATCGATAATCCGTTCTGTGGAACGGTAGTTCTTGCTCAGGTACTTTTTCGCACCCTCCCCGTAACGTGCGATAAACTCCCGCGAGGTCTCGTCGAACACGTCCACATTCGCGTAACGGAAACGGTAGATGGACTGCTTGGGGTCGCCGACAATGAACGGGACTATCGGGGATTTCCCGGCGGCCGCGGCGGACAGGATAGCGTCGAATATGCGCTTCTGGATGTCGCTCGTGTCCTGATACTCGTCTATCAGGAAGTAACGGACGTCCCCGCGGACACAGTCGGCGAGCGCGGGACCCTTCCGCAGAGCGGCGTCGAGCGAGGTCTCGATATCGGAGAACAGAAGCTCGAGGCGTTCTATTTTCAGGCGGGAGTAGGTGTCGTACAGCTCGCGGAGCACGGGCAGAAGGAGCGGGAATATCAGCTTATGCACCTCGGCCGCGATAGCCTGGGTCGCGTGCTTAACCCCGTTGCGGAAGCCCATAATCGTCTCGTCCTTGATCGGTTTCTGTTCCTTGTACCGTAAGCCGGATACCTGATCGAGACGCGACGGGTCGATATGCGGGAGTTTCCGCAGGATAGGCAGGAGATCCTTCG
>MIBD01000127.1:19391-20225 GCA_001829395.1 Spirochaetes bacterium GWF1_49_6
TATATGCGCAATACCCTTCGATAGCGCCCTTAATTGCCCCGAGGCGCGGGCTTATTTTATCGGCGATAAATTGACCCAGTTCGTCCGCGTTCATTCCTGCAACGGTTCTTTCGTACTCCAGATAGCCCGCCGATTCGAGCTTTCTCCCGAACTCGGCGAACCCGATATCGTCGCAAAGGCCGCGGACTTCCCCGATGAATTCCATCGTCTCGTTAATCCCGACGAGCGCGACGAGACGCGCAAATCCCTGATTTTTCTCGCGCATCATTTTCATTATCGTCGCATGAGTCGCCTCGTTGGCGAGCGGGAGGTTGTTCTGGTTGCCGGCGAACGAGGATATTTTCATCAGCGGGTCGAGCCCCGCCTCGACGGGATGATTATGCAGGAGCCCCAGCCCGTAGGAATGGATGGTGGAAACCGGAGCGTCGTTGAGGGCGCTCATCAGGGATTCCTCCTGCGCGATAATCATGTCGACAGGGCAGGGACGGACACCGGGGTTGTGCCGGGCGAGCCGTTCGAAGAGTTCGCCCAGATACCCGGCGGTAATGCACCGTTCGAGCTTCTTGCGGATCTTGTCCTTGATCTCGGCGGCGGCCTTGTTCGTGAACGTGATCGCGACTATCGCCCGGACGGCGTCGCGCGCCTTCATCCCCGCGAACCCCATCAGGTAGAACAGGCTCGCGATATAACGTTCCACCAGCATCGTGGTCTTTCCGCTGCCGGCGGAGGCCTCGAGGATCAGCGGGCTGTTTACCGCGTAGACAATACTCTCGTCGTCAAGATCGAGGAACAGGGGTGCTTCGTTTTCAGGCATGATATGATTATAACGGCAGG
>MIBD01000127.1:20272-23207 GCA_001829395.1 Spirochaetes bacterium GWF1_49_6
CAGCGGCATGGATGTCCCAGATGCGGGGCGTCCAGCTAACCGCGATGCTATTATTCATACATAGCCTGTGATGATGCCGCGTATATAAAAAGCGGGATGTGTCGAGCGTCATCCCGAGCACTTGTCCCGCGTTCAGCGGGATGTCGAGGGATGAGATGATAAGGACTAATAAAACAGGGGCTGCCGTAATGACAGCCCCTGTGTATCAGAAGTTGAAAAACTTATAATATGACCTAGGCCTCAGTGTAGGTCTTAGTCGCGAGGTCGATAATGTAGTTCTTTCCGCCGACCGTCAGGGTCGCGGTAGATGTACCGTTAAATACAATCGTGAAATCGACTTTATTGGTACCCTGCTGGGCGTACCCGTTTACAGTGCCCGAAGGATAGTCGGAGAGAGACCCGGCGGTAAGATTCTTGTAATCGTAATAAATAGTTACCGCTTCGCTCAAATCGGTACCGGTGATGGAATAGGAAATCGACCCGTTGATAGAACCGGCATCGGCATTAAACTGGAACGGTTTATCTAAGCTGTCGCCGAACTGGCCGGTGAAAGAAAATGTTTTAGCATCTTTATCGGTCGAAGAAATGGTCAACGAACCGAAGATATCGACAATCCCCGCGACCGCATCCGCGTCCGAGTAGTTCGTTTCATTCGAAATGGGTATGACGATACCGTTAGTATCATAGAATCTGATGCTGATATCCGACCCCATACTCAGACTTCCGTTGCCGGCGCCGAAATCGAAGCTCATGTTGAATTTCATATTTGCATAGTTATTGTTAAAGCTGAGCGGCCAAATAGTGGTGGTAAATGTCATTCCGCTGAAAGTATCGATATAGGTGGTGCTTCCATCCGCGTTGTTATTGGTTACCGTCAGAGGTGACAATCCGGAATTTGCTAACGTCGATAGGGATTTAAACTTGGAATAGCTGACCATCTGCATGGTGGATGAATTCGCGCCCGCCGAACTGGCGACATACTGCGCGATCTTATCGTTGGATAACGCGTCCGAACATCCGGTAATCCACCCCATAACAATAAACACCGAGAGAGCGATAAACAATTTTTTCATATCTGCCTCCTAACTTATTTATAGATTTAGCGTGTACAATATAGCACGAAATGATGAAAATTTCAAGTTGATTTATGGAGTCGGGGTTTCGCCGGGATGACTCTTGTTAAATTCCCGCAGAAGTATCATATTCTCCATTTTCAGACGGAAGTTATTCACGAGGATATTCATCTTTTCCAGGTCGACCATATTGAATATCCCGTTCTCGCCCTCCTTCTCGGTCAGGTTCAGTACCCCGATGCAGTTATCCTGCAGAAAGAGGCGGATGGGGAAAATGATGAACGATTTGCTGCTGTACTGGGGTTTGTTTTTTCGCCCGAGCTGGGGGTGGGTCTCGATATTGGTGACAAATATCCGTTTACCGGAAGAGAACGCGTATCCGGCGAATCCCTCGTCGGCGGTCGTCTCGATGGGTTCGTCCGTATCGAAGCCGATACCCTTGACCATCTTCAGGTTCTTCTTACCGGGGTTGTATAAAAATAGCGAGACGCGTTTCGCGCCGATCATCTGAGACGCGCTTTCGACCAGCGAGTTGAGAAGGTCGGGGAAGTTCGATGTGCCGAGGAGTTGGATTTGGGTGGATAGGACTTTTAATAGTTCCTCTTCGCCGACCGTTTCACCCTTCCCGGCGGAATCCTCCGTCCGGTTATAGTTTTCCCAGATCGTATCGATAATGTTCATTTTCGAGGACAATAATTGACGGATAGACTGGAGGTTCAGCATGACATCCACATTCGCGTGCTCGGTTCCCTCGACTGAGAAATGCTCGAGCAGAGGGGACGCGGCTTCCTGCTTTTCGGGTATAGCTTTCTGGCGGGAGGAGGAGAGGCTGAAGTACATCATCAGCGCGAGAGACGCGATTACATAGAGGGCGAATAGCAGAGCTTTTATCTGGAATATCAGGAATTTAGTATTTTCACTCTGCGCCGGTAACTGCTGGTATTCCTGATAGAGCAGGTAAATCCATAGCCCCGCGATACCGGCGACCAACACGGCAAGTATAATTTTTACCACTTTATTCATAGCTATCCTCCGTAATCTACTGCAGCGCGTAATTCAGCGCTTTTATCAATCCCCGCCTGTCGATAATCGTAAGACCGGGGTTTTTCTGGGCGATTAACAATGCGTCGTCCTTATAGCGGGACGTGATAATTACCACGACGCTGGAGATATTCATGGTTTTCGCGGTACCGAGAGCGTTCATCAGAACGAAACCCGATACATCGTCATTATGCCGCTTGATGATTACCAGAAAGTCGGCGTTCTTCTTCCGCGAAACAAATGCCGCGGCCTTCCCGTCGGCGAAATCCGAATCGTACTTCAGTGTGATTTCCTTCTGAATCGTGAAACCCATATATTTCAGGATATTCCGGCTGGTATCGCGGAATTTTTTAATATTCAACTGCTTGAAAAGTTCAATCTTGGAACCGGAGACCGGCTGGCCTTCCTTCATATCCCCTGCATTACGCTGGACGGTTTTCTCGAGGGTATCTATATCGAAAAACTTTTTCGATACGATATCGCGGGTAGGGATCACATCCCTGACCATCAGGCCGGGCATCACCATCCAACGCTCGGTTACCCGTGCCATCACATCGTCGCTCAACTGCCCGGACGTCAGTTCCTTCACGTCCTTATAGAAGAAATCGAACTGCTTGAGGTCGTTCCACGCGGAGACACCTTTTTCCGGCTTACCGTCCTTCACATAGGCCATACCCAGATTATAGAGGACGTTCTTTTTCATCTCGAACGCCTTCGGGTCGCTGGTCGAGTCGGTTTCCTGCTTGGCGAGCTCAAGCGCGGTAACCGCGTCCTCGATCAGTCCTAGCCCTTTATAACATTCGCCCATCATAATTAACGCT
>MIBD01000127.1:23218-25542 GCA_001829395.1 Spirochaetes bacterium GWF1_49_6
CTCGAAGGTGAGGTTGCCCCGGGTGGCGTTTTTCAGGCTGCGGATAGCGTTCATAAAGTCCTTGTTTTCCTTGAACAGGCATCCGATATAAAGGTCGAGTGCAGCCAGGGGATTGATCTTTTTCGCGACGGTAAACTCCCGGATAGCAATGTCCCGTCTGTTGGCCTCGGTCGCGACCAGCCCGGTAAAATAGTGCGCTTCATAGTTCATCGGCTCCTGCCCTACCGCGCGCGACATATAATCCAGCGCCTTCTCGAATTTCCGCTGAGATGCGTAGATCATCCCGAGATGATAACAAATCTCCGCGTCCTGCGGATTGGTCATAAACCCGTTATAGAGCGCGAGAAAGGCCTTGGGGAAATTTTTCAGATGGAAATAACTGATGCCGCAGAATTTATTGATACCGTTCATTTCCTTCAGCGACAAGTCCTTCTGGTTCTTCAGCGCGATCTCATATTCAACCACCGCGCGCTGAAAGTTTTCAGTGAGATAGAAGACGTATGCGAGGAGCGTATGGTACAGCGGGTTGAACTCGTTTTTCAGGATCAGTTGATTATAAACTTCCATCGCCCCCTCGTAGTCCTTGGACTCGATCAGGCGGCCCGCTTTTTCAAGGGAGTTGCTTTTATCTTTGACAATATTCATGACAGCCAAGTACAATATTACCGCAATCGCGGCTACAGCCAGGATATAAAGTAAACTAAAATCCATTCAGCACCTTACATTAGCAGATGTCCGATCTCATCGCATAAGTATAACTTGATTTTATCATTTCTATCCACTATATTGCGCGCTTCGTCGGTAAGGGGGATTGTCGAAATCAGTATGACATTCTCCGCGCCGAATTGGGTCAGCGCTCCCAGCATGTTCATAATGGTGATGAACCCTATCGGTTCTCTCCAACGGCGCACGAATATGAGGGTCTTGTTTTTTTTAACTTTATCCTCGCAGAATAGATCGAAACCCTGCCCTTCCGAGAAGGCGACCTGATCGATTTTAATCGTATCGCTGAGCACCCGGTATCCCATCCGGTCGGCGATCTCCTTGCCGAACAGGACGAACGACGGGAAGTCCATATCCTTCATAGATTGGCACGGGTCTTTCGGGTCGATACCCAGCGCACGCAGGCTCCGTGCGGCCTCACGGGGCTTCGACTGCACGGTCTTGAATTTTTCCTTCATATCCTTCATCGTCTCTTCGGAGAAACGGTCGAGGATAGGGGTCGGATCGAAGCTCAGCGAGACCTTCGGCCCCCACAACTGCCAGATATTCTCGTTCGTCAGGAAATATTTTTCCCAGTCGGTATAAATCTGGTCGAGCTGTTTCTTTGCGTCTTTAGCGTTCGCCTCGAGTATCGAGTAATTGACGTCGAAACGGCGCTGATCCCCTGTCTGAGCGATCAGGTCTTTTTCCTTTTTATACTTGTCCATCGTGGTCAGTAGTTCGAAAAGCAGACTTCGTTTTTCTTTTACTTTATTTCTATCCTGTTCGTTCATTTCCGACGTATCCACCCCGACGTCGAGAATGGAGTTGAGTTTCTCGAGGGCCAGGTCGTAATATCCCTGCTTGATACGCATGAAAATAAACAGCATGGCGGTCTCTTCCCGCCATTGGGGATTCTCCTCGTTAGCAACCATCGCTTCGAGTTTCTTATGAAGCTCCTTGGCAACTTCGAAATTTTTATCGAGCATATACGCCATTGTCAGCATTTTAATCGCGAAATACATCTGCTGTAGGGAGAGAATGATTTTATCGGAATTTACCACTTCCTCGACCATTTCGCGGCAGCGGTTATACGCCCCCGTGCGGAGATAGAGATAAGCCAGCAGGTATTTCACTTCCATATCGTGTGACGTCATTAGGTTGACTTTTTCAAGTATGCCGATGGAATCGTTAATATTATCGATCATCAGCAGACTGAACCCGTACCCCTTCTGGTAGGCGGCGTTATCCATCATACTGGGCAATCCGCGTTCATAGTAGGGGATAGTGCGATAGAACTGTTTCTGTGTAAATAGGATGTCGGCGATACCCGCGATCACGTCCTTCTGGGTGGAGAGCAGCTGATAGGCCTGCATGAGATAATCGAGGGCTTCCTTATCGCGGTCGACCTTGCGGTACAGGAGGCCGGCTCTGCGGAGCACTTCGAATTTACTGAAGAGAGTCGATTCCTTACCGATCCCCAGTATGCGGGTATAATAACCGATCGCTTCGAGATTGTTATCTTTTTCTTCGTTGATATTTCCGAGGTGCCAGAGGGTGTCCACATCGTCGGGTTTTTTCTTGAGGGAATCCATAAAGATAGAGAGCGCGACATCGAGATT
>MIBD01000127.1:25548-30286 GCA_001829395.1 Spirochaetes bacterium GWF1_49_6
CTCGTATGCCTTTTCCGCTTCTTTCATTTTTCGATCGTGCATGGTTTGAAAGAGATAAAAGGCAGTCAAACCAACAAGAACGATTGCCAACACAATGAATTCCAAACATTCCCCCAAAGTAAAGGAAAAGCGACGATAAATCGCCGCTTAACCGGATTTCATTATATTATCGACAAGAACAGCAAAGAAAGTTAAACTTGGATACGGGCAAAACCCGCGTAATGTTACTGGTTCAGGGTCTGAAACTCCGAAGGAAGCGTCTCGGGATCGAGGCCGTTTTCAATCGCGGACTTCAGGAAACTCTTGGCTTTTTCCATATCGCCCATTTCGTAATAGGCCTTAGCCGCTTCGAAATTCGCGTTCGGGTCGGACGGTTTCACTTCGAGCGCCATCAGGAAATTATTCAGTTTCTGTGCTGTATCCGCGAGACTTTTCCCGTGCTTCATGTAATAGCTGAAAAATTTATCAGCGTCGTAAGTATAGGTTTCTTTGAAATTGTCGCTCAACAGGCCGCAGGCCTCGTCCGAACTTTCGCCCATCGGATAGAGGTAATATGTGAATAAGAAGCTGGCTTTCGCTTTCTTGGATTTACCCGCATCAAGGAACGCTTTCCCCGCGCTTAACCACGCATCGGAAAATTCTTTTCTCGCCGCCGGATCGAGGCTGTCATAGAATGTATAATCTTTGGGGTTCTTGGCCGCGCCAAGATTGACGAAGAATAAAAGACTTAATAACCCGAACATCAGCTTTTTCATGCTTCCCTCCGTTAGAGATTCTTATCTAATTAATTGTAGCTTAAAACCGTTAATCTGTAAATAAAATGAATAGTGCGGATTTTACATAAAGCGCGATTTCATTTATAATAATGTTAAGCGGAAGCGCACTAAATATCAAGATTCGGGAGAATGAATGAACGGAATATTTATCACTTTCGAAGGTATCGAAGCATGCGGGAAATCCACTCAGGCGAATTACCTGTATAACTATCTCGAATCGCGACGGATCAACAGTATCCTGACTAAGGAGCCCGGCGGAACCATATTGGGAGACCTGATCCGCAATATCGTCCTGCACGAGAAGGTGTTTCCTATCGCGGAGCTTCTCCTTTTCCTCGCCGACCGCAACCAGCATATCAACGAAACCATCCTGCCCTATCTCGAACAGGGATATATCGTTCTCTGCGACCGTTTTTATCATTCCACCTACGCCTATCAGGCGAGCGGGCGGAAAATCGGCTTCGATACCGTTCAACAGTTCAACGAGCTGGCTATCCAGGGGTGCAGACCCGACCTGACCTTCCTGATCGACCTTCCTCCTGAGGTGGGGTTCGAACGGAAACGTTCCGCTAATCTGGCGCTCGACCGTATCGAGAAGCAGAACTACGACTTCCATTACGCGGTACGCGACGCTTATCTCAAGCTCGCCCGTGAGGACGGACGTATCCGCCTGCTCGACGGGATGCGTCCGAAGGAAGTACTGAAAAAGGAGATACTCGATATCATCCTTGAAACATTCCCGAATATGAAAGAACGCGCGATATCATAAAGGTTCCATAAGGGAGGGAATGTGCAAGCCCCGGATTCCTGCGTGTTTACTATCCTTTCTTTTTTTCTCCCCCAATTCCGCGATTTCCGGTTCAGGTCGATTGAACCGACCGCGTCATTCGATTTTACCCCCCTCAGCGAAGCGAATATCGAGAGTGTTACATGGACGCAAAGCGATTTCGGGACGCTGATAAAAAATTTCGTCTTTATCTGCGCGCCTATCTCCCGATGGGGGTCGAAGCCTGTCGCGGACGATAAGGATATGCTTCTGCTCGCGGAGGAACGTTTCTATGCGTTCCTGCCGAATACGGGCGGGGCGTTCGTCCGGCACGAGAACTCGGGGGTGCGTTACCTCTCCCGCCCGGGCAGTGAATGGCGTACCGGGAAGCTCATGCTGACTATCGAGGAACCATCCGGCGGGCGTCCGGTCTATATCCTCCTGCCGTGGCCTGCTCTCGCGAACCTGCTCGCGCTCTGCGGCTTCGGGTATATCGCCGAGGCCGAGACCCGTTTCGTGACCACTGAATCGAACTATAACGATCAGCTCCGCAAAATAGAATCGGTCGAGAACAGTATCGTATTCGGGCGCGGGGACTTTTTTTACAGCGTACCCAACCTGCTCATCCGGGAGGATCTCGCCGATAAAGAGGGCACGAGCAAACTGTCGCTCGTGCTGACGCGGATGCTCCAGACGGGAACTGTCAATCTCCCGCATCTCGCGACCCTGATTAACCTGCGCCCGGAGTACCGGATTATCCGCGAGATGGTGTCGGTCAGGAATACCGCGCTCCTCGACCAGTACCGCGTGTCGGTAAATATCGGCCTCGCCGGGGATTACGAACGATTCCGGTGGCGCATTCAGGTGTTTTATCAGCTCCAGCACGCGGCCTCGCGCGTATGGGCGGACGACCCCAAGACGGTCGACACGCTTCTCCCGGAACACGCGCCCCTCAGCGACCTGACCGCTCTCATCAGGAATATCCGTTTCAGGAGGAAGGAGAGTATTCTGCCGCTCGGTAAGATGATCGGGATGATCATCGAATCGCGCGCCGTCAATCCTCTGATTACCGGGGACGGGAAGGAGCGCCTGATCGCGATTGCGGCGTTCGAGGGAGAAAGTTTCCTCGGGGGATTGTACCGGCTGTTCAAGCCGGGATTTCAGGACGAGATGCGCGGCGCGATCGGGGAGTTCAAGGCGAAGGTGCATGCCCTCAAGCGCGATGAAAGGGAGCATCTGAGGGTATCGAATTACCTCGCGCTGTACGAGTATCTCGAACGGGAGATTATCAAACGCGCGGACGCGCGGAAGGATATCCTCGATATCAAGGGGATGGGGGAACTGTTCGCGGGAATGCCGTCCGGGGACGTTTGTCTGCTCTACAGCCTGTTCGGCTATGAGAAATTCGTCAATTTTTTCGATATCTTCCGCTATCACCCTTCGTCCCCGATGGGCGAGAATGACGCTCGGAAACTGTTTTACGATACCGCGCGGAAATTACCCTATACGGAGTTTTCGATCGCGGAGGATATCTATAACGAGAATATCAACCGTTCCCGCCTCCTCAGCCTCGGGTTTATCGAGAAGGCATATAAGAAACTCCGCGAGGAGTTTCTCGTGTACCGGGGGATAGGTTTCTTCGGGGAGGCGGCAAAATGATTCGGCAGTCGTTTTATAAGTGGGCGTTACGCGAGGTAAAGGAGGAGTACGGGGGCAATATACTGGAGATGCCCGACCAGTCCGCGATACTGCTCAAGAACTTCAAAGTCCCCGAGGGATACTCCTGCGGGAAGACCTACCTGTTCTTCGAAATCCCGCCGGGCTTCGGCTTCGGGATGAATATCATGAATACGTGGGCGCTCCTCAAGCACACCGACGGGAAGCACCACCTGATACCGGATACCGCGAATGTAAAAACGATACACGAGTATTTGGACAGACTCTCCGTCAAGATGCCGAAGGATTACGAGAAGCAGTGGGGATGGTACTGGGTATGTTTCCACGCGGCTGAGGAAGCGCCGGGCGGGATACAATCGCCGCAATCCGGCGACAGCGCGGAAGGGGATTACGAGACCCTGTTCGGGAACTACATCGGCTTTCGCGAGCATATCCGTCAGGTGAACGCGGCGCTTTGCCGGATAGTCAAGGGGGATCCGGATATGCTGAACCAGCTCGACGCGATGTACCGCGGACGCGAGGGGATTATCGAACGGCAGAAGCAGGAGATGGAGGCGTTCCAGTTCTCCCACAACTGGCGGAACATGAAGTGGGTATGGGACTGAGCCGGAAATCCTAATCTTTTGACTTAACAAAACGGATGAAGTATAATGGATACGGAGAGTAATATGAAACAAAGAGTCGTGATCGACCCGAATATATGCCATGGGAAACCGGTAATTAAAGGGACGCGGGTACTTATCAGTAATCTGATCGCGGACCTGGCCTCGGGATTGTCGATCGATGAAATAATCGTCAATTACCCGAATGTTTCCCGTGAGGATATTCAGGCCGCCCTTTCGTTCGCGGGGGAACTCACCCGTTTCGAAACATATCCCATAGAGAACCTGAAGTGAAATTTATCCTCGATGAGAATTTCCCGAAAAAAGCCGTAGATGTTCTGATAAAAGCGGGACATGAATCAATCGATGTCCGCGGTACGGCTTTAGAAGGATGCGATGATAAAACACTTTTAAACTTTGCCAAAGATAAAAAAGGCACACTTCTCACGACCGATAAAGATTTTTATCACACTCTTCATTCAAAAAACAAACCTCATTACGGAATTATCGTTATAGCTTTAAAACAGCCGAACTCGCAAGCGATAATTTCCAGATTGGACTGGTTTTTACTCAAGTTCAGCGGCACGCCCTTGAAGAATAAGTGCTTTTTAATTCTCGATGAAAAATGCCTGATATTCGATTAAATCTTCTTGAAAGAATTATCCGTCCCGAATATAATAATTCCGGGAGAATCTATGCCTGAAAACACCGCCTCGGATTATATGACCTACCGACAGTCGGATATGATTATCAGCGAACTATTTATCCCGTACCGCGACACGGGCGAGACCGAGACCCCCGCCGGGGACATCCGCGACGTGTTCATACAGGCGAACTCGGTCAGCGTGGGGGAGTTCGCATACGAACGCGCGGTCTATTCCGGGCATCGCCTGAACTATATATCGGGCGACAAGTAC
>MIBD01000127.1:30318-33405 GCA_001829395.1 Spirochaetes bacterium GWF1_49_6
CGATGACGGGTATTTCCCGTTCGGGCACGTGCTGGAGCGGCTCGCCGGGGGACTCGACCATATCGAGGCGCTGACCTTTATCCGTTTCGACATAATCCCGAATAAAGAGGCGTCGCGCCCGGTAGATTTCACGAATGTCGCGGAGCAGACTGTGAAGAACACGGTCGTTATCGAATATGTCGCGTATATGACCGACCGGAATATTTTCTTCTATATGATTATCCCCTACCAATTCCTGAACTTCCTCGTGAAACGCTCGTCGGAAAATATCCAGCTCACCGACCTGAGTGTCTCGAACCTGTTCAGGATACTCAAGGAGTGGGCGTTTTTTATCGTGAGCGGGATGGACATCTTTCCGTGGCGGGTGGATAATTTCCTCCAGAAGCTCGAGAACGCCGAGGCGCAGAAACTATTCAGCCGCCTCCTCGGCAAGCATTACCTGAACTACGAACAGCTCGCGTCGCTGATCGTGCATTACCCCGATATCGAGAACAAGGTGCTCGAGAACGTGTCGAAGTCGCACAGGAAGGGTGTGATGGACGAGATGGAGTTCTTCCGAAAGGTTGACGACCCGGACTGGTTCCGGAACGTCATCTACTCCGCGAAGACCGCGATGGGGCATACGATATTCTTCGACGGGGTGCGGATGGAATCGCTGCGGAAGTACGAGGAGTTCCGGGACGCGGTCGAGACGATACAGGATATCGAGCTTCTGATGCGGAAGCCCGCCGACAGGTGGATACTCGAGGCCGGCGATGCGGAGATCGAGTATATCGTACACCGGATGGGGATTACCCGTATCGCGAAATGCTTCCTGATCGCCGACTACGACGAGCAGGCGGAACGCCGCATCCTCTCGCGGATTTCCAAGCGCGGGCAGGCCGACTATAAGAAGGAAAAGGACTATTTCCGGGACAACGTGATCTCGGCATACGCGGTGAATATCGCGCGGGTGGAACTGGTCAAACTTTTACGCGACCGCCTCGCGAACAACTGTTTTCTTCAGGTCAGGAACCGCAAGGAGCCGCCGTGGGATCAATGGCTGAACGGGCTGAACGGGCGGTTCTCGATGTTCAAGGTGTTCGCGGCAAGGGGGTTTCCGCTGTTCGCGAAGGCGTTCACCGGGATAGCAGACCTCGAACCGTTCGCCCCCTTCTTCAAGGCGATACCCCTTCCGGCGGCGGACATCATCCTGAAAATCGCCGGATCGGAGCTTTCGCAGGATAACCCCTATAATACGGATACGATTGACAAAGCCCGCGAGGACATCGTCCGTATTATTATCGAGCTCTATTTTTCCAACAGGATAGATTTAACCGGCGAACTGAGAAACGTTCTGGAGGAGGTACGCGGATGTTTACGTTAAGCTATAAAAACCGCAAGGAAGAATTCGACAAGATCGAAGTGAGCAAAATCAAGGAGAAATTCGATATCCCCGCGCGGAAAAACCTCTACCGTATCAACGAGAAGGGCGACCTCGAAAAGCTGGACGATCAGACCGCACCCGTCAAGCTGAAGAATAACGACGAGCTCGACGCCCTATCGGATTTCACCCTCGGCGCGGAATGAGGCTTCTCCTTTCCTCAGCGGAGATGGCGCGGATCCGCGCGTACCTGTTCCGTGACACGGGCGAACGGATGATACTCGCGCTCTGCCGGAAGGCGGGGCTGACGGCTTATCGCGCGGAGGAATGGTTCTACCCGCGTGAGGAGGACTATGCCCGCCGGAACGAGGCGACGGTCACATTGCGCGCGGAAGCGGGATACCCGCTGATCAAGAAACTTCGCGCCGGTACAAAGCTCTCTTTCCTGCAAATACATTCCCACCCCCATGGATACCCCGCCCGTTTTTCATCAGTCGATAACGTCAATAACGGTTTCAATACGGGCGACGTCCGGGAATGGAACCCGCGCACGCGCTTTTTCAGGATGGTGCTGAGCGGGGAGGAGTACGCGGCGGAGTCTTTTAATTACCGCGCGGGCAGGTTCGAAGAGTTGAAAATAGTGGTGACGGGGTAGGAAGGATTGGGGGGAGAGATAAAGCAGGATGAAAAAGATACATATAGGAAAACCGTAATGGAGTATTTTGATGTGAGTTACAAGCAAAGGTTTTTCGGAGTATTTCTGTTTGAATTTATTCTTCCATATTTCTTAGGTGGATTTCTTATCGTTGGGATAGTATATTCTGTTTCTGTAATGAATGCTTTTTCTGGAGGTATAATAGTCCCAGCAATACTCACTGGAATATTTATATATGATGGCACATATTTACATTTTCTTAGACAGATTATTAAAGGACTATGGATTGTAAATTTGCAAAACGACGGTATTTATGGAAAAAAGTTTTGGTATAAATGTTTCGTTCGTCAAAAAAAATTCGCCGAATGGGATGAAATAGAAGAAGTACGATTCATCGGCGGAGGTCTTAGGAAACAGAATACAAATATGGGGTATATTAAACTTTTTAAAAAAGACGGAACTTCGTTTATTATTTGTTTCTTTGGAGTTTCACCAACAAATCGAGAATACTTCTTTAGTAAGTTTATGGGAGAAGACGGACATGGATATAATTTGGAAATGATGGGAATTATCGCTTGGAAAGTTGGGATAGAAAAGTTTAAGAATTTTCCGCCATTGGAAGGTGAACCGGAGGTAAAAATGAGTAGAGTGAAATATATACTTTCAATTGAAGGAATACGTCGAGTAGTAAGACTTATCAAAGAAAAGAAATGTAAAGCAGTTGAACATTATAATGTAGAAGATTATCGTGAAAACACTACAGAAAATAAGTCTACGGAAGAATACTATTCTAATAAAGAATTAGAAGAGATGAAAAAAGATATGGATAGATTTCGTAAAAATTTCGATTAAAAAAAAGAGTCCCTCGATGCCGGAAGCGAACGGGAGACATGATACTTTCTGTCGCCAGAAAGTATCCAAAGAGCGCCCCGCGGGATAAAGCTTAGGAGAAGAGCCGGGAAATCCGAGTAGGGCGTAACTCGCACGATTACCCATCGAAAGAACCTAACGAGTTCTGCGTCGAACATACGCCCTTTGTCGGTTTCCCCGGAAGTAAGAAGCGCTTTAA
>MIBD01000128.1:0-3237 GCA_001829395.1 Spirochaetes bacterium GWF1_49_6
TACAGTCTATACCGACCCGGAAAAACTCCGCGCTGAGATGCTCCGTCTCGGCCCCGACGATAAGCGTCTCATCGACCGGATGATTAACGGTATCATCGCGTTTTCAAAATTCGATATGCCCGGCCGAAAGGAAGACGAGACCTTCGGGCTGATGCTGAAAATAATCGGGTTGATGCCCAAGTTGATAAAATGGGGCGGGATGACGGTCACCAAGTTCGCGGGTAAGCTAAAAAGCCCCGCGCTCAGCCAATTTTTTAACGAGATGTACGGTTCGGCCGGGATGAACAACTTCCCGATGATGGGAATGATGATGATGCTCGGGTTCATGGCGGCGAAATCGAACGGTTACCCGATGGGCGGTTCGCTCAAGTTCGCGCAGGCGATAGAATCGACGTTCAGGAAGAACGGCGGAAAGATGTTCTATAACAGCAAGGCCGATAAAATAATCGTCGAGGACGGCAAAGCGGCCGGGATAGTCGTCAACGGTAAGGAGATTCGCGGGGATTACGTGATTTCCGCGGCGGACGGCTATGCCACATTCAATACGCTCCTCGGCGGGAAATACTCGCACCCGAAGTATGATAACGCCTACCGGAACTGGAAGACCTTCCCGTCGCTGATATTCGTCTCGCTCGGGCTGGCGCGGAAGTTCGAAAATATCCCGTCCACCCACTACTTCGATGTGAAGAACCCGCTGGTTATCGAGGACGGTAAGCAAACCCTCGACCATATCCATATCCGCTTATTTAATTTCGACGACACGATGGCGCCCGCCGGAAAGACCGCGATCACCTCGATGATTAACAGCTATAATTACCAATACTGGATAGACCTGAAAAAGAAAGACCCCTCGAAGTATGAGGCGGAGAAAAAGGTTATCGCCGATTGGATAATCGACGAATCGGACCAGTATTTCGGCGATTTTAAGAGCAAGGTCGAGGTCGTTGATGTCGCCACCCCCGAAACGATCATCCGTTATACCGGGAACTGGCAGGGGAGTTACGAGGGCTGGCTGCCGGATAAAAACACGATGATGAAGCAGCTCCCGACAAAGCTGCCGGGACTGGCGAATTTTTATATGCTCGGGCAATGGGTATCCCCCGGCGGCGGGCTTCCTCCCGCGGGGATGAACGGACGCAAGCTCGCGCAGGCGATCTGCAGAGAGGAGAAGCAAAAATTTATAGTGAAATAAACGTTACCGCCCCTTCGAGGGGCGGTTTTTTTATACTAGTATCCTTACTTATTCGATACGCTTTGAACAATTCAACTTTTAAGTTATTTATCAAATAATAAATGAATTATAATAATGAGAAAAATAATACTGTTCTATCCTTTCTGTAAGAATAGGATTATTGATATCGATACCTAATTCTTTATAAATAAAAAGTAGAACTGTTATTTCTAAAACGCCAATATCATGATACATATCCTCAGCTTCTGATTTATCAAATTCAACAAAAGAGTGAGTCATTTTATTTCTTCGTTCAGATATTTTATTAGAATATTTTTTAACATTTTTTATTATTCCATTACTTAAAAAAGAAGAGTTAATATTCTTAAAGAAAAATTCTAATTTACTTCTTAAAGAATATTGATTTATATTAATAATTTTTTTGTTAAACACTTCTTTATATTTTGAATCGTGGTGGTTTGAAAGTTGTAATCTATCTAAGAAATCTTTAAAATTACTGGTAAATTCTAAAAAGTCTTCATTATCTAAATAAGTAAATTTTTGATTGTATTTGTATTCAAATATCAATTCAATTGTTTTTAAAATTAAAATAAATACTTCTTGTGTAAATTTATTTGTCGTGTTAAGTATTTCAATAATATTCAAAACTACTGCATTCATTTCCGTAATTCTAATTAATTCGAAATACTTATTAATATATATATCAATCATATCTTCATTATAAGTATTGAATATCTCCAGTATAGAGAATTTCCTTCCTGAATTGTTTATCTCAGTTAAGTAGAATTGAATATCTTTTCTACTATTAATTCCAGATTCATCCTTTGATTGATATTTCCCGGATTTTAAAGGACTTCCAATAAGTATAGAGAATAAATACTTAGAATATCTAATATAAAAAAATAATTCATGAAAAGATGTTTCTTTCTCAGATTCAAATAATACAGCATATTTTATACTAATACTTTTTTTTGATTGTTTTCTCATATTTCTTCGGCTTGATAAAACAAGATAGATTTTTATTTTTACACTATTTATTTCTGATATGAGAATTTGAGAATTTGGAATGCATTGTTCTAAAGTAAATGTTTTACTTCCTAATCCCTTATAACGAAAGAAGCTTTTAGGATACCAAGTATTTATTCCGTTCATTTTACAACAAATACTTTTTACTTTAATTTCATCAATATTATTACAAATAATTCCTAATGCAATTTGTTGAAAACTGTAAACATTATACAAGCTATTATAGTATTTGGGATGCCCTGTTAAAAAACATCCATATAAACTAACATTTCCCACCTGAGGAATATTCCCATAAATTGTTTTAGGATAAAAAAGTTGATCTTCTTCTTTCGGAGGATAATCGTGCCCAGTTTGATTTGTTTGAAATTCCTTTGCTATTGATAAATAGCTGTCTGATATTTTCTTTCTATTTAATGATAATTCGCCTGTAATTTTATTTTCTTCAAACCCCTCTATCCACCATTCACCTTTATAATGCATATAAACTCCTTGTTTAAATTATTGCTCTATTACAAGGATTTGTCAATTGTTTATACTTTTCTGTTCCGTATATAAAAATAATACCCGGCTCTTTCAAGCCGGGTTTCTTATATCTTTAACTAATCACTTTTACTTATTCGCCTTGACTTCCACGGCTTTTATCCCGAGTTCGTCCAACTGTTCCTTGGTCACTCCCGACGGGGTTTCGCTCATCAGGCACTGCCCCTTCTGGGTCTTCGGGAACGGGATGACCTCGCGGATATTATCGAGCTTCTGGAAGAGCATGACGATCCGGTCGAACCCGAACGCCAGACCCCCATGGGGGGGTGCGCCGTAGGATAACGCGTCCAGCAGGAAGCCGAACTTCACCTTCGCGGACTCGTCGTCTATATTCAGCAGACGGAATACCTTACTCTGCACCTCGGGATCGTGGATACGGATAGACCCGCCGCCAAGCTCGGTGCCGTTCATCACCAGGTCGTACGCGTCGGAAAGCACCTCGCCGGGACTGGTGTCCATCAGCGGAATATGCTCCATCT
>MIBD01000128.1:3287-5959 GCA_001829395.1 Spirochaetes bacterium GWF1_49_6
TTCCATACGAACAGCGGGAAATCGACGACCCAGACGAGCTCGATCTTGTCCTTACTGCGGAGGCCGAAACGTTCGCCGATCTCGAGACGCAGGTTCGCGATCGAATCGTACACCACCTTAGGGTTGACGTCGCCGATAAACAGCAGGGCATACCCTTCCTGCGCGCCGGCCGCGTCGATCAGCTTCTTCTGCACATCGTCGGAGAAGTACTTCACTATATTCGACTCGAGTTTGCCGTCTTTAACGCGCATCCATGCCATCCCCTTCGAGCCGTAACGCCCGACGAACGCGATCAGGTCGTCCATATCCTTGCGGGATAGGCGGTTGCCGTCGGGAACAGGGAGACATTTGATCATCCCCTTCGCGGCGATCACGTTCTTGAATACCTGAAACTCGCAGTCCCTGACCGCGTCGGTAACATCCACGATCTCCATCCCGAAACGGAGGTCGGGGCGGTCGATACCGTACTTGTCGATAGCATCCTTGTACGTCATCCGGCGGATGGGGAGCTTGATATCGGTATTATAGTTGTCTTTCAGTACTTTCGCGATCATTTTACTCATAATGTCGATGATATCGTCCTGCGTCACGAACGACATCTCTATATCGATCTGGGTGAACTCGAGCTGACGGTCGGCGCGCAGGTCTTCGTCACGGAAACACCGCGCGATCTGGTAATACCGTTCGATACCCCCGACCATGAGGATTTGCTTGAATATCTGGGGCGACTGCGGCAGGGCGTAGAACTGCCCGTGCTGCATCCGCGACGGTACTAAAAAGTCGCGCGCGCCCTCCGGGGTGGACTTGTTCAGGATCGGCGTCTCGACCTCGAGGAACCCGTTCTCGTCCAGGAAGTTCCGTATCGTCCCGGTCATCTTGCTCCGCATCAGCATGTTGTTGTACATCTGCGGACGACGGAAGTCGAGGTAACGGTACTTCAATCGCACTTCCTCTCCGATCTCCGGCTCGTCGAGCTGGAACGGCGGGGTCTTGGACTTATTGAGCACCCATATTTTATCGATCTTGATTTCATATTTACCGGTCGCCATCCGGGGGTTGACCAGATCGGGCTGGCGTTCGAGGACTATGCCTGTCGCGGCGATCACGTCCTCATGGCGGAGCTTTTTCGCGGCGGCGTGCGCGTCGGGATTAGCCTGCGGGTCGAATACGAGCTGGACATATCCGGTGCGGTCGCGCAGGTCGACGAACGTCAGGTCGCCATGGTCGCGGTAATTCAATACCCACCCGTTAACAATGACCCGTTTCCCGACCAAGTCCGCTTTCGTGAAATCGCCGCTGAAATTCGTGCGCTGCTGTTCTTTGGTAATCATGAGACTGCTCCCTTAAATAAAAGATTCATTATTTTAAAGGAAAGCCCCAACTATTGCAAGTCATTGCATGACGGCTAATCCCGATATCGAACGGGACACCGGTATAATGATATAGCCCGTGTTCAAATGTGGCACATTGCTGTCATATCAAATACTGCGCACGCTAATTCCGATATCGACCAGATACCGGGACAATAATATAGTCCGTGTTCAAATGTGGCACATTGCAGTCATATCAAATACTGCGCACGCTAATCCCGATATCGACCAGATACCGGGACAATAATATAGTCCGTGTTCAAATGTGGCACATTGCTGTCATATCAAATACTGCGCACGCTAATTCCGATATCGAGCAGATACCGGGACAATAATATAGCCCGTGTTCAAATGTGGCACATTGCAGTCATATCAAATACTGCGCACGTTAATCCCGATATCGAGCAGATACCGGAACAATAATATAGCCCGTGTATATATATTGTACTGCTATGTACCCATCTGGGGCATAAACAGATAAATTTTTGTCACTGCGACGACTCCCATGTACGGAGGAAGCATCGTCGGAAGCCATGGATGGCGAAGACGATGAGGTAGTGAAGCAGTCAATATTCAACATTCTAAATCAGATTGCTTCGGCTATGCCTCGCAATGACTACCCATTGTCACCCCGAGCATCGTCGAGGGGGGTACTCCCGACCACGGGCTATCTCTCTCTAACAACTACCCGCTTCATATCGGGGTTAGCCCCCATGCAGTGGGCGTAATATCTGTCACCCCGAGCATCGTCGAGGGGGACTTACATCACGGGCTATTTCTTTCTACTAAATAATAGCTTAATATCGGGAATAGCCGTATGCAATACTAGTGGCAGCCGTGATGCTCCCCGCACGCGTCCTGATCGCTGATCTCGCGGAGACCGTCGCTTTTCCACTGCGCGATTATATCGTCTACAGAACCCGCCGTTTCGGCCAGATAGACCTTGATCCCCATCCCGCGAAGGTTATTGATCGCGCGGAAACCCATCCCGCCGCAGACCACCGCGCCCACATTTTTCTCGGAAAGCTCGGTTGCGGGGGTGCATTGCCCGTGCGCGTGCTCCTTCGCGGTATTGTCCATTATTTCCAACGCCCCGCTGTCGGTGTTATAGAGCATATAGAACGGCGCGCTCCCGAAATGGCCGTATACCGTGGAAGTCAATCCCTTGTTCTCTGAAGTCGGTACTGCGATAATCATATTATTCCTCCAAGTTTTTATAATGACGTTTCTTACAGCAGGAACCGTGACCGGTTTCGCGCCCGCACTTCGGACATTGCGCGGACAAATCGGTCCATTCGTTCC
>MIBD01000129.1:0-925 GCA_001829395.1 Spirochaetes bacterium GWF1_49_6
CTCCTCATCCATCGCGTCGAAATCCGCCCCGATCATCCTCATCTTCAGCCCGAGGACGTTCATAATATGCTCGTAGCCCGCCTTCGATCCGAGGTAATCCTCCTGCCACTTCCGGCAGGTATCGGGCATCGTATAATTATAGTTCATCCGCCAGTAATCGTAGGTCACTATTTCGAATAGGTTGCCGACCCTGCGGAATTCCGCGTACTCCCGTCCCAGTTTCTCCGGCGCGATAAACCGCTGGCGTTTCCACACCCCGTCCTTGTCCACAAAATCACGGTTCTTTTCCGGCGGGGTAAACACATAATTCGTCTCGCAGAAATGGCAATAATCCTCGGGATCGCGGAGTTCGAGAGGTTCCGGGGTATGCGGGATAGTATTGATCGTGGGCTTGCGCCCGCGCTCCTCCACGCACCATACCTCGGTGTTGCTGAACGGGTTGATCTGCTTGATAGTGCCGTCGGGCATCTTATGGTAATATTTCTCATAGAACGCCATGAATCCTCCGTGTGCGGGCGCATTCGGGTGTATTTTATCCGGTTACCGCGGAAAAATCAAGTACTGCGGTCGTTGCACGACGGCTAATCCCGATATCAGTCTATTTGCTAAGACAGGTCAATAGCCCGTGATGGTATAGCGGTACAATCAGAGTTTGCTTTAGGACTTATCGATGTGGCAAAGTATTGATTTTATAGTGAATATTACACGATAACGCAGTAACCGTATTCAGGTATTGTTTCCAACCGTCATCACGGGCTATCTTTTTATGCCCAAAACGCGCTTCACATCGGGACTAGTGTACAAAGTACCCGTATTCAGGTATTGTTTCCAGCCGTCATCACGGACTATCTTTTTATGCCCACAACGCGCTTCACATCGGGACTAGCGTGCGCAGCACTTAGCGGCGGAGCTCGATGGTAAATTT
>MIBD01000129.1:938-1924 GCA_001829395.1 Spirochaetes bacterium GWF1_49_6
GTATTTTCCGCGCGGAGACTCCCGTCCAGATGCTTATCGATAATCATCTTCGACATATACAGCCCGATCCCCGTCCCTTTCCCCTGCTCTTTGGTGGAGAAGTACGGCTCGAAAATCCGGTCGATCACCTCCGGGGGTATCCCGCCGCCGTTATCCGATATTTCTATGCGGATAATTTCGTTCACCCGCGCGGCCTTGATATGAATCTCCCCCTGCAGAGCGCGGTATTTTTTCTTCTTGCGCCGTTCGATAATCGCGTCCTTCGCGTTATTCAGGATATTGATGAGCACCTGCTTGATCTCGTTGGGGAAACCGATCATATTGAGCGGCTTATCGAACGAATCCCGCAGCTCGAACACGTTATCGGCAATCCGTTTACCGATGGAAATCCGGTCGCCCTCGCCGATATGGGATTCGGCGGTAACCACGATATTATTATTTTTGAACTGCACCGCGATCAGCGAAAGGAGTTCCGCGATCATCTTCGATACATCGAACACCTCCTGCATCTTGGTAGGCCTGAAGAAGTTACGGAAATCGTCGATGGTCTTCGATAGAAAATGAATCTGCTGCATCGCGGTATTCACGTTTTTTTCGATATAATGGGCGTCGATTTCCCCGTAATGGTAGGCGTCCTCGATATCCTGTAAAATCAGCCCTACCGCGTTCAGGGGCTGTCTCCATTGGTGCGCAATCGCCCCGATCATTTCCCCCATCGCCGCGAGCTTCGACTGCTGAATCATTATTTTCTCATGCTCCTCCCGCATCTTGCGTTCGGATTCCGCACGCAGTAAAGCGTTCCGCTGCTGGGTAATATCGTGCAGGAATATCAGGAATCCTGACGGGGTCTTGTCCCTTTCCATAATGGTGTAGATGAAGTAATCGAAATATACCGGGCCGTCTTTCGCGGCGTACTCGATATCCCCACGGTATTCCAAAGTTCCGGGGTTTGTTTGCCTCAGTATCTCGTCCAGCCCTGGGAAGAA
>MIBD01000129.1:1998-2271 GCA_001829395.1 Spirochaetes bacterium GWF1_49_6
CCGCGGTCAGCGTTCCAGTGATAAAGAAACTTCCCGGCGTCAGATCGAACGGGATCGAATGCAATAGCCCCAGATGGAAAAATATATTCATCATCCACGGGATAATCCCCGCGCCGAGGAAAAGGAACGCCTGGATACGGTTCGACTTCGGGAGGCGCGGAAGGGATTCCCATAAAAGCACCACCGCCCCCAGCAGAAGCAGGTACGAATAGAAGGTATGGATAATCCCCCATATCCCGAATATGGGCTTATAGTAAACGATAGTCCCGACGA
>MIBD01000129.1:2355-4847 GCA_001829395.1 Spirochaetes bacterium GWF1_49_6
TTAACGCTGCAGCGCGGGGCTTCAGGGCTTGTTTCCGTCCGGAATACTGCGCGCTGAAGAAGAACCAGAACGACGGGGTCAGGATCAGCCCGATATACTTAATTTTCCGCCATAGTATCGCGATATCTAACCCGGCGTTCATCAGTTCCATCCCGTTCGCCCCGCACCATACGGTCAGCGCGACCAAAAGGAGAAGGACGGAAATAATCCGGTACTGTTTATAGTACCTGAGAGCGATAATACAGTCGAGAAGCAGAATTCCGCTCGAGATCAAGAGAAGGGTGGGAAATATTTGAAAAAATATCATACCGCGTCCGTTTTTTATATATTTTAACGCTATTCTTATAAACCTGTCAATTCGGCGCGGGGGATTTGTATTTGCGTCTAATACTTTACATTTCAACGTTTTTTTTCTATAATTAATAGGTCAAAATTTAACGGTAAGGAGACAAGCAATGATAAGAAAGACAGTCATCCCCGCGGGGATATTTTTAATACTCCTGTTCTCGCCATCCTACCCGCAGAAAATCGAGGTTTTCAACGCGATGAGCATCGTGGATATTATTCAGGAACGCATCACTAAAGTCGAAACATTCACGGGGAATTTCGCGTATATTTTCGACGGGAAAGCGTACTCCGGGTCGATTATCTATAAGGCGCCGGATAAGTTCCGCATGGACTTCTCGGGCGGCGGCCAGCGTATTATGTCCGACGGCAAGTACCTGTGGCTTCTTTTCGACGCGCAGGATATCGCGGTCAAGGAAATTCTCGATAAGGCGAAGAGCAACCCGATGATGGGATGGAATATAAAAAGATTATTAAAAGATTACGCTCCGATGGAACCAAAAGAGGGATTTAAGGTCAAATATAAAGACCAGATCGTATATAAGATTGTTTTCGAGCCGCGAAATAATACCGCCGGCTTCCGTAAGATAGAGATGTTCGCGAGTCTGGAAGGGTATATCCTGAAAGTGAAGGCGGTTACCGCGATGGGTAAAAATCTCGAATTCGAGATCACCTACAATATGGGTACGATCAACCAGGCTGTTTCCGACGCGAGTTTCGTTTTCGTGCAGAACGAGAATACCCAGGTTTACGAAAACCTTTTAACCCAGCAATAACATTTTACATAAGGAGCAATTCATGAAGAAATTCGCGATAATCGGAGCGGCGTTACTCATTCTTTCCGGGTGCGTGGTCACATCGGAAATCTACCGCTATAAAAACCGTTTCGATCACTTCTATACCCTCCTCGGCGATCAGGAAAAGCAGCTATTCGCGCAGGATAAGTTAACCGAGCTCGGCGCGTCTATCGATAAAAAACTCGCCTCCGATTCGGAGTTCTATAAAAAGTACCGCGAAGTTCAGATTTACGAGGCGATTACGTCGTTCGACGGCGCTAAGACCTCATGGTTCTTCCGCTATATCATCCTCAAGGAACTGAACCGTGAGAATCTCTATACCTACATGAACTTTTTCACCCCCGAAGAGCAGACGGCGTTCGCGAGCAACCAGGGCATCAACGAAATAGTAGAAAATAAAATCCAGAAGGACGGGGCTTTCAAGTCCTTCATGGATAGTATGCGCACCGAGTTCCGTCTGTACGGGTTTACCAACCCCCAGATCAACGAGTTTTTCCGGAATGTGGTATTCCCAGAGGTATCGCGCAAGCAGGTATATCAGTTATTACTGGCGCTGAAATCCGCCGGGCTTATCGCGGAATACAAGTCGCCGGAAAAGAATATCGCAGATCTAGCCTTAAAGCTCGACGCGGCGCTCAAGGGAAATACGCTCGATAAGAATAAGTTCGAAGAGATAAAGAAACTTTCAGGGTTAAGCAAACTCGATACAGCGTCATTTTTAAAGATTTACAACGATTTTATCATGGTAGAAATGGACCAGGATGCTGTAAAAAAGATCTGGGCCGAACTATTATAGGAGATTTAATGTCCGTTATAGACCAAATTCAGGCGGTTTTAGAAGATTTAAAACTGCGGGAAATCACCCAGTACGATATGCGGGAAAAGTCGTCGTTAACCGACGTAGTGGTTGTCGCGTCCGCCGAAAGTTCGGTTCAGCTCGACGCCGCCCGCTACAAAGTTGAGGAACTTATGTGGAAGCATAAAGTCCCGTTAAAAAACCCGTCCGAAGAATGGGGTGGAGGTTGGCTTCTGATGGATTACGGCGATTTGATCGTCAATGTCTTCCTTGAGGAAAAGCGCAGTTTTTATAATCTCGACGACCTTCTCCGGTCGCAGCATTTCGATATCGACGAGATAAAAAATGTTCATAATCGATGAAGCTCCGTTAAAAAGCTTTCTCATCGATTTAATCGCTTCCCACTCTCCCCAGTATGTCCTTCTCTTCAAGGACGAGGCCTATTCCTCGGTTCTGACCGGCCGCGATATCGCGGAAAGCGCTAGACTCCTTCCGGCCGATAAAGTGCGCGATCTCCTGACTGCGGGTCGGATACCCCTCGAAAACCTGATGGA
>MIBD01000129.1:4884-20720 GCA_001829395.1 Spirochaetes bacterium GWF1_49_6
GCGTTAATCCATCTCCTGTCGCATTTTAATAATCTATTCGGCGCCTATTTCGAGGAAAACCGCCAGCAGAGCGATGAGCAGAACCTGATCGATAACGCGTTTTCCGACCTCTATAACGCGTTCGCGGTGAATATCGGCGACGATTTCCTTTTCTCATACCTCATCGGGACTATCGTGAAGTTCCTCAACGCCGAAGTCGGGCTTCTCCAGATATTCGACGATAACGATGTGATGAACTTTTCCATGGGGTTCAAGTCCGAAAGCCTCAAACAGATCACATACGAAGGGATGGAGATCAAGGACTACCTCTTCGGCACCAAGGATATTCTCCTCATCAACGAGGCGGAAGACAATCCCAAGATACATATAGAGGATTCCGACCGCCAGCACATGAAAAGTATTATGGCGGTACCGTTATTCAATAAAGGCGTGCTGGTCGCGATCATCTATTTGGTCAATAAGAGCTATGCCTCCGATTCGGACAGTTTCAACGAAGCCGACAAGCAATTCGTATCCAACCTTTCCATCCAGATCGGCGCGATTATCACGAACGCCCTCTTGTATAAGAAAACGATCGAGCTGAAGGAATTTAACGAAGAGGTGCTGGAGAACATACCGGTGGGCATCCTGAACGCGTCCGCGGACGGGAAAACCATATTCACCAACAGGTACATGCGGGACTTTCTCGCCGAGATGAAGATGAGTCTTGGTTCGATCATCGAACTGGTAGAAAATAAGGCCGACCCGGAGTTCTTCGGGAAGGAGTTCCATATCCCCGTCAAGGACAGGGATTTTTACTTCAGCGTCTCGAAACGTATCCTGAGTATCGGGTATAAGCCCTCGGTGCACCTGTACACCATATTCGATATCACCTCCGAGAAGGAGATCGAATCCCAGCTCCGCAGGACGGAAAAACTCGCGTCCGCCGGGGAACTGGTCTCCAGTATCGCCCACGAGATCAAGAACCCGTTAACCTCCATCAAGGGATTCGCCGACCTGTTATGGCAGAGAATCCACGACGAGGAATTCGTACTGAAATTCGCGAATATTGTCTCCCGCGAGATCAACCGCCTGAATAATATTATCGATCGGTTCCTGTCGTTCGCGAAACCCCAGATCGGGGTACTTTCTACTGTCGACATGAATTCCATCATATCGGAAGTCAGCGAAGTGATCGGGTATAGCCTCAAGGAGAGCCGGATCGCGTTGGAACTCCATACAAAGCGCGAGATCATCGTGTACGGCAACCGCGAACTCCTGACGCAGGTGATGATGAATGTCATCCTGAATTCGATACAGGCGCTGAAAAATACCAAACGAAAGAAAAAGTATATCCGTATTACCGAAAACTTTGTCGACGGAAACGCCGATATAGTGATAGAGGATAACGGCGAGGGCATCAAGAAAGAGGACTTGGATAAGGTGTTCAACCCGTTCTATACGACGAAATCCCAGGGAAGCGGGCTGGGCCTCTCCATCTCGCATCGTATCATTACCGAGCATAAAGGAACGATGACCCTCGAATCGAAGGTCGGGGAATATACCCGTCTGACTATACAGCTCCCGGTATTTGAAAAATCATGGGTTGAGGAAAAATGAAACGAACTCTATTAGTGGCGGACGACGAGTACGGTATCCGCGAATTCCTGTACGAACTATTCAAAGAGACCTACGAGGTCAAACTCGCGACTGACGGTAAAGAAGCGATCGCGCTCTTCGACCGGGAGATATTCGATGTCGCGCTGATCGACCTTCGTATGCCCGAAGTATCCGGCGTAGAAGTGTTGGAGTATCTCAAGGAAAAAAATATCGACACCATACCGATAGTCATCACCGCCGACAGGGATATCGATCACGCGGTCGAGGCTATGAAGATGGGCGCCTACGACTATATCACGAAGCCCATGGACTATAAAAAACTCACTATCACCATCCATAACGCTATCGAGAAAAAAGGCCTCAAGGAACGTATCGATACGCTGGAACGGGACATCAAAGGCCCCCTCTTTTTCTCCAATATCATCAGCCAGAGTAAAGAGATGCGCAGTGTTTTCAACAATATCGAGAACGTGCTGAATAACGACGCGACCGTGCTGATCTACGGCGAGAGCGGCACCGGTAAAGAACTGATCGCGCGGGCGATCCACTTTAACGGCAACCGCGCCCAGAAACCGTTTATCCCCGTGGACTGCGCGTCGATCCCGGAATCGCTGATAGAAACCGAATTGTTCGGCTATGAAAAGGGTTCGTTCACCGGCGCGGGGAAAACCACCCGCGGGAAATTCGAACTCGCGGACGAGGGTACGCTATTCCTCGACGAGATTTCGAATATTTCCATGGACGCGCAGGCGAAACTGCTCCGCGTGATACAGGAACGTGAATTTCTGAGGATAGGCGGGGAAAAACACATATCGGTGAATGTCCGTATCATCAGCGCATCCAACAAGGACCTGAAAAAAATGATCCAGGACGGGACATTCCGCGAGGACCTCTATTACCGCCTCAACGTTATCCCGATCCACCTCCCGCCCGTACGCGAGCGTAAGGAAGACATCCCCCTTCTCATCCAGCACTTTCTCAAGATATTCAACGAGCGCTACCAGAAGAAGGCTCTGTTCGACAGCGGGACATTGAAGATACTGATGGACTACCGTTGGCCGGGTAATGTGCGCGAGCTTGAAAACGTCATCAACCGTATCATCCTGACCTCCGATAACGACGTGATTCTCCCTGAGATGCTGCCTGTCGAAATCCGCCGCGCGGGACTTTCTATTATGACCGGAACGGAACTCCTCGAAGCGGATATTACGCTGGATAATCTGGAAAAGATTCATATCGAGAAACTGCTCAAAAAGCACGAATACAATATCTCCACTGTCGCGGAAATCCTCGGGGTTACCCGGAAGACACTCTACGCGAAAATGGAGAAATTCGGACTGCAGAAGAAGACTTAACCCTCAATCTTGAGGTTGGGGATGATTTTTTCCAGCTTCGCTAGAATAGTCCGGTCGATTTCATGGTTATTCGCCATATCCTGCATAATCTGTAAACATTTATCCAGTTCGAGCCCTTCGCGGTACGGACGCTTACTGGAAAGCGCGTCGTAGATATCCGCGACGGAGATGATCTTCGCTATCTCCGGGATTTTTTCGTCCGTCAGACGGTCGGGGTATCCCTCGCCGTTCAGCTTCTCGTGATGGGCCTTCACATAGGTCGCTATCTCGAACAGGGGCTTATAGGTCGAAACGATATCGAAGCCCAACTCGGAGTGCCGTTTGATCTGCCGGAACTCGTCCTCGGTCAATCTCCCCGGCTTATTCAGGACCAGCTTACTGACCCCGAGTTTCCCTATATCGTGCAGTATCCCGGTAATCTCGATCTTATCGATCACGGATGAGCGGAGCCCCATCGCCTTGGCGATCTCCATCGATATCTGCATGACGCGGCGGGAATGCCCGGCGGTGTACTGGTCGTCCCGTTCCAGTATCTCCACGATGGTGGAGAGGATATCCTCATATTCCTTCTCGATATTTTCGCGCAGTTTTTTTAGCTGCCCCTCTTTCTCGGAACGCTCCCTGAGAGTGATCCCGTAACGCATCGTCAGCATCACCGTAATAATGAAGCTGAACATCGTGAAGCCGATGGAGGACGCCGAATTATCCAGCATGGGTAAAAAACCGTTATTACTGAGCTTGAGGATAGCGATACCGTTAAAAATCAGCAGGACGACGCTGCCAAAAATGAAACCCATCTCATTCGTCGCCAGCTTACCATGGTATCGGGCATTGTTAGCGGCATAACCCGCCGATTTAATGAAATTGATTAAAAACACCACCCCGTGAACGGCAAGCACGCCGACGTATAAATATCCCGGGGTTCCCTGGGTGATACTGCCGAACGTTACCGGAACGGGCAGAATAAACCACGGAGTAAACATTAACGGGATAGTCGCGCAAATCAGCCCGATCATAATCCCGCGTAAGATATTGTTTTCATCCTTTACATTAAAAATATGCTTCGGCAGACGAATGAAGGAAATCAATGCGACCGCGATACCGATATGCTGAATCCGGTGCATCCAGAGATTCAGCTCGAATACGTCCGATATCAATAGAATGGCTTGCGGGGTGACATAGAGCAATGCCCCCAGCGAAAATTCTATATAATTCTGGATTTCCTTTTTCTGGTAGATTCCCTGATACGTGGTTTTCCGGTTCTCGAACCATACATAGGTAAGAAAACACGCATTCAGGAGGTTTAACACGATACTCAGCACATTGATTAAGGTCGGAACAAGAGGCACCGTTTCGTTCATCAGGACTTAACCTCTACACATTTAATAAACACATCGACCAAATCTGGGTCGTAATCCGTGCCCTTCCCGGTACGCAGTATAATCATCGCATCCTCGCGGCTTAACGCGGCGCGATAAAAACGGTCGGTCGTTAATGCGTCGTAGGTATCCGCTATCTGGATAATCCTCGCGAATAACGGGATTTTCTCGCCGATGATACCGTTGGGATATCCCGTGCCGTCCCAGTTCTCATGGTGATACAGCACATAGTCCGCGAAGCGGGAAAATTGCGAACTTTTCCGCAGGATGTCCGCGCCGATCTGGGGATGCTTCTTTATCCGCATAAAATCTTCGGAATTGATAATTTTCCGGCTGCTGTATTCCTCGATAGCTATCCCGACATATCCTATATCGTGCAGGAGCGCCGCGGTCTGGAGTTCTTCCAGCGATTCGGCGTTCAAACCGATCCGGTTTCCTATCAGGGTCGCGTAGAGACTGACTTTCTCGGAATGCCCCTTCAGGAATTCGTTCTTCGATTCCAGCATATTCACGACCAGGTAAATCGACGACTCGTAGCTTTCTTTTTCCTTACCTGTCATCTCGTCCAATGAAGCAATCTCCGCATGAAGTTCCCGGTTCAACTGGGAGTATTTAAAAATAAAGAAAAACGGCAGCAGGAACGGGAGTATCCACGCCCCGTACAGCAGGGAAATACTTTCGAAGATCGTATCGATGGTGTTGACGCCGATCATTAAAAAAAACAAAAATGACAGAACCCTGTTCTCGATGGCAATCTGCCGGTTGGGATTTTTCGCGAACAGCAGGTGAACGCTTTCGGAAATCAGGAATATAGAAAAATATCCGTGCGCGGCGTATTCCATCGTGCATAATCCTGTAAAACCCGCGACCGCGCTGATGACGAACAGGACAACCGAGAGGATCATCCGCTGTCTCAGATGCTTCGGGTTAGCATTGGTCGAATTAAAAATGAAAATAAAAAACGCCGACACCAGCATGAATATCAGGTAAAACATCCTGTATAATTCGACCGAAAATACCGGATACTGCATGTATTTCGTTAAAAATATTGAGTTAAGAATAATAGTCGCGAATAAATAAATTCCCGAACTGGAGATTCGCACATCGAAAAACCTTGTTTTCACTAATCCGCGTTGGAACGCGAAAATAACAAGACCCCAGATAGAAAACGCAATAATGAATAGTAGTACAATTCCCTGTAAACGAATCATTTCTTTTCCTTAAATCGCCCCTAATATATTGTAATATATTTTAAATTTAATACAAGCCGGAAATGCTTTTATTAATAAAAAAAGGCGGGAGGTTACTCCCGCCTTACTATTTCGAATACTCTTATCTAAATAATCCTACCAGTTTGTTCAATGCATAGATAGTCGCGCCGAACACGACCGCTACCATGCTCATCAGCTTGATGAGAATGTTCAGCGAAGGACCGGCTGTATCTTTGAACGGGTCGCCTACGGTATCGCCGACAACGGCGGCTTTATGAGCCTCGCTGCCTTTTCCGCCGAGCGCTCCGCCCTCGATATACTTCTTAGCGTTATCCCATGCACCGCCGGCGTTGGCCATCATAACCGCCAACGGGAAACCGGTGACCAGCGCGCCCGCGAGAAGCCCTACCAGACTCGAGATACCGAAGAAGACTCCGGTCACGATCGGCATGATAATCGCGAGAAGCGCGGGCAGGATCATTTCACGCTGCGCGCTCTTCGTACTGATACGTACGCAACTCGCGTAATCGGGATCGGTCGTACCTTCCATCAGTCCCTTGATCTCGCGGAACTGGCGGCGTACTTCCTCCACCATCTTATTAGCCGCGCGCCCGACAGCGCTCATCGAAAGCGAGCTGAAGAGGAACGGGGTCATCGAGCCGATGAACAGACCGATCAGCACCTCGGGAGTGATAACGTTCGCTACCACCACCAACTGGGTGCCTTCAATCTGACTTACCTTATGCGTGATCTCGTCACGGAAAGCGGCGAGAAGAGCGAGAGCGGTCAGCGCGGCGGAACCGATCGCGTAACCTTTTCCGGTCGCGGCGGTCGTGTTTCCGAGCGAATCAAGCGCGTCGGTTCTGCGGCGTACATCTTTACCCAATCCGCCCGCGGTTCCCGCCATTTCAGCGATACCGCCGGCGTTATCCGCGACAGGCCCGTAGGCGTCGGTCGCGAGGGTGATACCCAGAGTGGAAAGCATACCGATAGCGGCGGCGCCGATACCGTACAGTCCGAGAGCGTCTTTCATTTCGGCGGAACTACCCATTCCGGCAAAGAAATACGCGCCGATAATCGCAAATACAACGGTTACTACAGGTATCCATGTCGAAGCCATACCCAGAGAAAGACCGCCGATGACCAATGTCGCGGCGCCGGTCTTGGACTGATCGGCCAAATCTTTAGTGGGTTTATAGGTGTCGGATGTGAAGTACTCGGTGAAGAACCCGATGATGTTTCCGGCGATCAAACCGGTCGCAATCGAGAAGAATACGCCGATATACTGCATACCCATCGTGAAATACACGAGGAAGAACGCGGCTACAAGAATAAGCCCCGAGGATATATAAACACCCCGGCGCAGAGCGCCCAATAGAACCGGCTGAGTCGCGTTGTCGTCCTTCGTACTGACTAGGAACGTACCTATGAGAGACGCGAATACGCCCATCGCCGCCAGCGCCATCGGTACTGTAACACCGAGGAGCGGATTCGACGCGAACGCTACCGCGCCCAAAGCCATAGTCGCTACAATAGAACCTACATAACTTTCATAAAGGTCGGCGCCCATACCTGCGACGTCGCCTACGTTATCGCCCACATTATCCGCGATAGTCGCGGGGTTGCGGGGGTCGTCTTCGGGAATACCCGCTTCGACTTTACCTACAATATCCGCGCCCACGTCGGCAGACTTGGTATAGATACCGCCGCCTACACGCGCGAATAACGCCATCGACGATGCGCCCATTTCGAACGTCAGCATCGCCTGGGTGATCTCCTCAATAGGCAGGTTGGCGATATACTTCAGGCCGAGGAACCACAGAGAAAGGTCGAGCAGACCCAAACCAACGACGCTCATACCCATGACCGCGCCGGCGGTAAACGCCACACGCAGAGCGGGGTTCAAGCCGTCTTTCGCTGCCCATGCTGTTCTACTGTTCGCGCGTGTCGCGATATTCATCCCGATGAACCCTGCGAGACCGGAGAACAATCCGCCGGTCAGGAACGCATAGGGTACGAAGGGAGACAGAAGGTTATGGGAGATAGTCGATATGATAAAGAGCAGAATAAACATCGCGATAAAAAAGATGATCACTACCTTATACTGCTGTCTGAGGTACGCGAACGCACCTTCGCGGATAGCGGCGGAAATCTTCTTTACCTTGTCGGAACCCTCGTCCTTCTTCAACACATATTTTGCGGCGAATACAACGAATATTAAAGCCGCAATAGCTGCCACGAACGCGATTAACGCGGGAATAGCGGCCTGAATATCAGCGCCGCCGGCCGCATTCTGCATCGGGGTGGTCTGAGCCACAGCGTCCGCCGCAGGAGCCGTTACCGCATTAGTAGCGGCAGGCTGAGCAGCGCCCGCTTCCTGCGCGTGGGCTACCGCATTGGATATGAGAAGCCCGGCGCAGAGCAGAGTTACGCCCGCTAAAAGTACCTTAGACCAACGAATCTTTTTTAGCATGAACACTCCTCCTAACTTATGATTTGTATTAGAATAATTTGTCTCATGGTATGATATAACAGATTTTAGGAATAATCAAGAAATGCAATTTTTCAAAATTTTTCCGTTTCTGAATATCCTTACAGCAGATTTACGTAAGAGTAAAGAATGTTAAGGAGATTTTCTATAAAGCTTTCTAGTTGATTTATACTATTTCAATGTTTTCACTTTTTGAGGTAGATCGTCTATTGGTTTAGTATTTTTTATATCATCCGGGTCACTAAGCATGGTTTCATCTCGTCTTTTGTTTCTATCCAAGAATTGTTGATGTATAGGATGTATTTCCCCAAAACTCTCTTCGCTTGAGATTAAATATGGTAGTACTATTAAAAATGGATCTTTGATAGAATGAATATATGATTTTATATACTGGGTAACAATACTTGAATCTTTACTTCCTGCTCCTATCAATTTGTTTCTAATTTCTTCTGTTTTATCAGGGGTAGAAAGAAAAAAAATAGGATAGGGTCGTTCTTTTAATATCCCTTTTAATATTTCATTTCCACTATAAAATATTTTAAAATCTTCTGGAAACTGTTTAGCAACTATATAAGCAAGTTCAATAGATAAAACAATTTTATTTGGGTCAGCAAATTTAGTTAAACGAAAACCGGCATCAATAGATGGTCCAATATAATCCTGATAAGGATTTGTTATTTCATCTTTATTATTACTATTTTCGTCGCGTAAAAGCGGGGTAACTTCTTTATTTATTACTGGAAATCCAGCTGTCCAAATAGTGGTTTTTATTATATAAGAGTTCTCTTGAGAATTTTTTTCTTGAAATTCTCTAACTGATTCTATATACCTTCCAATAATAACTTTAATATCATTAATTCTATTGATAACAGCTTTGAAAAGAATCTCATCTCCGTTAAATTTCCAAATATCAATTTTCAAATTGTTTTCTTTTAGATTTTCATTTACTATGAAGGGTAAATCAAGATAAAATTTCTTAAAATACCCTATCCATGATCTATCTTCTTCAATATTTACTTGCGTACTTTTTATACTTGTAGATCCTACTAAATCTGCACTTATAAAAAGTAATAATTGAGAAGTTTCAATCATTTTATACTAAACCTAAGGCTGTAAGACGTATTTGCATTGCTTCTATTGAAACTTGATAAATAGAAGCAAGTGTATAAATATCTCTAATACCATTCTCATTCCAATCTTTTTCAATTTCATTTTTTGACATTAAAAAAGCAGCGGCAAACCAATTTGCCTCCCATTCAACTCTCTCATTATCTCCACTTCGTCGAACTTCAATAGGAATCTGACCTTGTTTAGAATGTAATAGATAGTGTCCTATTTCATGGGCAATTGTAAAGCGATTTCTTAAATAATTTGAATATAAGGGTAAATTGATTATAAAACTATTCTCTCCATCTACTACCATACTAGGAGTTTGATCAAGATCATCAGGTGGTATAGTAAAAGTCTTTCCCCCTAATTCTTCAAGAATTTTGTCTAAATCCTCGCCTTTTTTATAGCCTAATTGATCAATAACTTTTTTCGCATATTCTTCGACGCTACTTTTCGACGCACCCAAAGGTTGAGGTGCAAGATTTACCTGTTCCATCCTACTCCTCCAAATAATATTTATACTCAAGTTAATATTAACATGTCTTTAGAAAAATGACAATAGAAATTTCATAGTTTTTTCCGTTTCCCCGGCACGAATCCCCGAACGGGACGTGTTTCTATACAAAGTTGCAATTCTATTATTTCCTGTATATAATAAACTGTCCTATATATGCCCGGAGACGCCTTATGCATAAGTACAATGTCTTTTTCAAGTTTGGCGCGCATTACGATACGAAACGGGTTGAAGTCGTAGGTGATTTTAATAACTGGGAACGGGGGAGCCTTCTTCTCGAAGACGAAGACGGCGATAATGTCTGGTGGGGAGCGGCGAAACTTCCTTCAGGGCGTTATGAGTATAAGTTTCTGGTGGACGGCACAAATTTTGTTATCGATCCGCGTAACCCGCTGAAATCTAAAAACAACGGCTATGAGAACTCGCTTCTCATGGTCGGTTCCGCCAAGCTGAAAGAAGACTTTCTGCATTTACCGCATATCGATTTCTTTATCCCGACATGTTTCTATATCCGGGCCGCGATTAATTTCGAAAAATTCAGCGACGCCCGCCTGATTGTAGTGGTCGACGATCTTTTTCATACCGTCAACGGGTACGAGTTGTACCGTGACGAGGTCTACGCTTATCTCATCTTCCATTACCGGAACGGGTTCGGCGCGAGAAACGTCATGTACTACTTCGAAATCGACCGTATCGGCAACGGTAAGGAGTATTTCGGTAAGAACGGGCTTATCCAGAACGAGTGGGAAGTCGAGCATTTCGAGTACGTTCAGCCCGATGGCGAGCTTTTCAAATCTCCCGATTGGGTCAAGGACGCCGTATTCTACCAGATTTTCCCCGAGCGTTTCTATAACGGCAATCCCGCGCTCAATCCCCCGAATGTCGCGCCGGCCGGCCAGCTCCCCAAGGCCGACACGTTCTACGGCGGAGACCTCGAGGGAGTAATCCGGAAACTCGACTATATCAAGGACCTCGGCGCCAACGCTATCTACTTTAATCCCATCTTCGAGGCGCAGTCCACCCATAAATTCGATACCGCCGATTATATGAAGGTCGACCCCCATTTCGGGGACGACGATACGTTCGAACGTCTGACCGCTGAAACGCGCAAGCGCGATATTCGCTTTATCCTCGACGGGGTTTTCAATCATACCGGCACCGATTTCGCGGCATTTAAGGATATCGAGAAAAACGGCGCGAAGTCTAAGTATAAGGATTGGTATTTCGTTAAAAAATTTCCGCTGATGGAAAACGGGAAACCGAATTACACCTGCTGGTGGGATTTCCCCACTCTGCCGAAGCTGAACGCGCTCGACCCCGTGGTCGAGGAATACCTTCTCGGCGTCGCGAAGCACTGGGTGCATCAGGGCGCGTCGGGATGGCGGCTGGATGTCCCCGCCGAGATCGATCACCCCTACTGGAAGGATTTCCGTAAGGCGGTCAAGGCGGAGAATCCCGACGCCTATATAGTCGGCGAGATTTGGTTCAACGCCTCCCCGTGGCTCGATGGGACGGAGTTCGACGCGGTGATGAATTACCGTTTCCGCGACGCGAGTCTCGAGTTCTTCGGGAACCGCAGGATCAGCGCCGAGGAGTTTGTGAAAATTATCGGCGAGCAGATATACGATTACCCGATGCAGGCGAACTTCGCGATGCTCAACCTGCTGACCAGCCACGATACGGCGCGGTTTTTTACCGTAGCGGGGGAACGACTCGACCGGATGAAACTCGCCGCCGCGTTCCAGTTTACCTATATGGGCGCGCCGTGCGTCTACTACGGCGAGGAGACCGGTATGACGGGCGGGAAAGACCCCGACAACCGCCGTTTTATGAACTGGAACGAACAGGAATGGAATAAAGACCTTTTACAGCTCTATAAAAAACTCGCCGAGATACGGCATGACAACGAAGTCCTGCGGCGCGGCGAACTCCGCTTCTTCTATATCAAAGGGATGACGATCGGGTTCGAGCGTTTCATCAAAGACCAGAAACTGCTGATCCTGATCAATAACTCCGACGAGAACGTCAATATCGACGTCACCCGTTACGCGGGCAACGGCGAGTTTCTCGACATCTCGAAGGATTACCCGCTGAAGCGGAAACGCGCCTATACGCTTTACGCCAACGATTTCGCGATTCTGAAAAAGATACGGGATCTCCGCTAACCCCCTTTTCCCACTCCCGTCTAAATATATTCTCCCGGAGGATTTATGAAGAATTTTAAATGGCTCGCGCTGGTATTCATACTCACGTCATGCGGGCAGACGCTCAACCTGAACCGTGTCAATAACATCAAAGGGCCGAATTACCCGGCAGTCACCGATACGGGTATCACGTTCGCGGTAGCCGCGCCCGAGGCGACTTTGGTCATGCTCGCCGGTAACTTCAACGGATGGAACAAACAGGCTAATCCGATGACGGTGAGTTCCAACGGGGTATGGTCGCTCGTGATGGACCTGAAAAAGGGTAAAACGTACTACTATAAATTTGTGATCGACGGCTATTGGGTCGCCGACCCGGATAACCCGGACACCGTTTCAGACGGTATGGGCGGCGTGAACTCGGTGCTCGACCTCAAGACATCGAAAACGAATCAATAAAGGAGGCCGCAATGAAAAGCATATTCAGAATATTCTTAGGTTTTCTCTTCGTCCTGTCGTTCCGGTTCGCCTACGCGGTCGACCTGTCGAAACTCCAGTTCACCAAGAACATCAAGGAATTCGATCTCCCCAACGGGCTTCATATTATCGTGAAGGAAGAACCGTCCATCCCCCTCGTGGGATTCTCGGTGACCTATAAGGTCGGTTTCCGTAACGAGGATATCGACGGTAAATCGGGACTCACCCACCTGCTCGAGCACATGATGTTCAAGGGCACGACGAAGTACGGGAAGGGGCAGTTCGACAAGGTGATGAACGACCTCGGCGCGGAGAATAACGCGTTCACGTCCTACGAGATGACCGTGTACTGGGAAGTGCTCCCGGTCGCGGGGCTTGAGAAAGCAATCGAACTCGAGGCCGACCGGATGGTGAATCTCCTGCTCGACCCGAAGGAGTTCGAGAGCGAGAAAAACGTCGTATTCAGCGAACTGTCCAAGCATGAGAGTATGCCGGACACCCAGCTTTACCACGAGTTCGACAAGGCGATGTTCGGGGAACACCCGTTCGCCTATAGTTACGGCCGCCTGGAGGATATTACCAACGCCCAGCGGGATTATGTAATGAACGGGCTATATAAGAAATACTATGTGCCGAATAATGCCTATATCGTGGTGGTCGGCGACGTGAAGGCCGACGAGGTGCTCGCGATGATCAAAAAATACTTCGCCCCCATCCCCGCGAACCCCAATCTCCCGAAGGAAACGCCTATCCCGCTCCCGAAGAAGAAGGGCGTGCATGTCGAGGTCGAGGGAGTCGCGAGCGAGAATTTCGGCGAGGTGGTTTTCCATCTGCCGGGATACGACCTGAAGAATAAGGAATGCCAAGTACTGAGCTTTATCAACGAAAGCGGATTGATCGGCGGGTTCGGATACTGGCCGACACTCGACGGGGGACTCGGGTTTATGGGATACACCAAGGAGCCGGATTACCCGTCGGAATCCATCACCCGCGAGTATGTGCAGGAAAATCTCGAAGACCTGAAGAACGAACTGTTCTATTCCGAGATGATGCAGTACGACTCCATCAGCCGTATCATGTTCACCATCATCGATCTGGCGCGCTACCATAGCGTAGGTATCTATAACGACCTCGTGAAGGCGTACCAGAATATCACGGTGGACGACGTGATGAGCGTCATAGAAAAATACCTGACCCCAGACAACTCCGGTACGGGATTCTTCAAGGTGACCAAGAAGAACCCGAAGGCCAAGCCCGGCGGCGGTATGGAAGAAGAAAGCCACGGCGAGCCGATCGATTACTCGGAGTTCGATAACCCCACCCCTCAGGCGATAGCCGAGGCGCAGGAACGTAAGGATTTCCTTTTCAAGGGCGCGGTAAAGTCCATCACGGGCTATCTCGCGACCGTTAAGAAGGTCACCCTCGATAACGGCATCACCATCCTCTATAAACCGTTCACCATGAACGAAAAGGTATCCATCTCGGTCGCGTTCGACGCGGGGTCGATCTACCAGAAAAAGGCCTACCAGTCCAGCTACGCCTACGATTTCGTATTTAACGGAGGCCCGATGTTCGGGCTGGAGAACGAACTCGAAAAGAAAGGGGTAACATTCAAGGGCGGCAGCGGTTACGATTATACCTCTATCGGTATCGATGTGCCCGCCGAATTCTTCGCCGACGCGGTGAAATGGCTCGGGCTTGCGGTCAAGGACCGTAAGTTTATCCCGCTCGTCCTCGAGGAGAAAAAGTTCAACACGATGAAGTCCATCGAAGAGATGGCGAACAGCCCGTCCCCCGACCTGCACGCGAAGTACGCCGTATTCCAGCTGGCGTTCGGTAAGGACGGCGCGGGGCTGGACTTCTACGCCGCTAAAGACGACGTAATGAACCTTACTATGCAGGATATATACGACTTCTACGCCTCGTTCTACCGCCCGGAGAATATGGTGATCGCCGTAGTCGGCAACCTCGACTTCGATCAGGTGGTCGCCGCGGTGAAGGAACAGCTCGGCGGATGGAAGCAGCCGCCCGCGGTGATGAAGCCGGTCGGCGCGAAGCTCGCGCCGAAACCGACGCAGAACCAGGTCAAAGTCGTGCCTCTCGACATTAAACAGTCGGTCGTGCTGATGGGCGCGCCGTCGGTGGATTATACCGATGTCACGAACTACACCGCGTACTCGCTCGCCCTCGATATCTTCGGCGGCGGAAGTTTCACATCATGGCTCATGCGCTCGATCCGCGATGCGGCGGGGCTGACCTACGGGGTATACACGTTCCCCATCCTCTACGGGCAGTACAGCCTGTACCGCCTGTATATGCAGAACGCGCCCAAGGATGTCTACACCGCTATCGATATGTACAAGACCCAGTTGAAGAAGTACAAGGAGAACGGGCCGACCGACCTCGAGGTGCTGAAGTTCCAGATCAACAAGCTGAACTCGGTGCCGTTCAACTACGAGAACAGTTCGAAAATCGCGTCGATGCTCTCCACCTATATGCTCAAGCGCGGGGCATACGACTACGAACTGAGCTATATCAATCTGATCAACGGGCTGACTAAAGCCGACCTGATGAAGGTAATTAAGGAATATTTCCCTGATTATTATTATATCGTGATCGCGGGGAAAGATAAGGAATAGAAGTTTATTATTACGATAATAGCCGCTTCCATCACGAGCTTGATGACGAAGAAGGAATTTTAGCTCTTTTTTGTCACTGCGAGACGCGAAGCGGTGAAGCAGTCTGTTTTATTCCTTATATAGTATAAAATAGATTGCTTCGGCTATGGTTCGGCACGCTCACCATGACGCCTCGCAATGACCGAAACAGGGTTTGTCAACACCCCCATAATGGGGGCGGCAATTTTATTTTCAAAAAATAAAGCCCGTCCTAGAATAGGCCGGGCTTCTATAAAAAATCGCTTACTCCCTTAGTACGGGTACTAGTACTGGTACTCCACGAAAGTCAGCTCCGCGTTATCCACGATACGCTTCACCACATCTTTCGGCTTCTTGATATAAAGGGGCTTGCCCTTTCCGTCGTTGTACTTCCCGGTCATAATCAGGAGACTGATAGCGGCCGAATCGATATAATTCACTTCTTCGAAATCAAAGAGGAAGTAGATTACTTTTCCGCTGCCGATATCTTTTTCAATATCAGATTTGATGTTATTAAGAAAGAAGATGGTAAAGTCCCCGCTGATCTTATAGGTAACTGTTCCGTCATCACTCGGTTTTCTTTCGTACTGCATAGACCCTCCTATGTTCACCATTATATCTTAATGTAAATTTTTATTTTATCAAGTTTTTTTTGCATAATTCTTTATTTAATTTCGGTCAACCCCCGCATATACGGCACAAGGACCGCCGGGATTTCGATACTCCCGTCCTGTTTCTGGTAATTTTCGAGTATAGCGACCATCGTGCGCCCTACCGCAAGCCCCGACCCGTTCAGCGTATGCACGAACTCGGTCTTTTTCGTCTCCTCGCGGCGGAAACGGATATTCGCCCGGCGAGCCTGAAAATCCGTACAGTTCGACACCGACGATATTTCCTTATAC
>MIBD01000129.1:20736-33597 GCA_001829395.1 Spirochaetes bacterium GWF1_49_6
GCCATACCTCGATATCGTAACACTTCGCCGCCGAGAACCCCATATCCCCGGTGGAAAGGACGATGACCCGGTACGGGAGTTCCAAGAGGCGCAGGACTTTTTCCGCCTGCGCGAGCATCGACTGCTGTTCCATTTCGGAATCCTCCGGGCGCGCGAACTTCACGAGCTCCACCTTGTTGAACTGGTGCACCCGTATCAGCCCCTTGGTGTCCTTGCCGTAACTTCCGGCCTCGCGGCGGAAACTCGGCGCGTATGCCGTCACCTTGATCGGGAGGGCGCTCTCGTCGAGTATCTCGTCACGGTAGATATTCGTGAGCGGCACCTCGGCGGTCGGGTTCATATAGAGGTTCTCGCCGTCTATCCGGTAGGAATCCTCCTCGAATTTCGGGAGCTGTCCGGTAGCGGTGAGCGACTCGGTATTAATCATAAACGGGACGAATTGCTCCTGAAACCCGTCGGACGTATGCGTATCGAGCATGAAATTGATGAGCGCGCGTTCGAGTAACGCCCCCGCGCCGCGATAGAGGATGAACCCGTGCCCGGCGATTTTCGCGCCGCGCTCGAAGTCGATGATGCCGAGCTTTTCGCCGATATCGTGATGCTCCATCGGGGTAAAGCCGAACTTGCGGGGCGTGCCCCAACGGCTGACTTCCTTGTTCGAGGACTCGTCCTGCCCGACCGGTACGTCCGGGCGCGGAAGGTTCGGGATACGCAGAAGGGTGTCGCGTATCGACGCGTCCAGTATCTTCTCGCGCGCCTCGATGGCTTCCATCTGCGTCTTGATCGCGGCGACCCCGGCCATCAGTTCGTCGGCATTCTCGCCCTTGGATTTCTTCGCGCCGATTTCCTTGGAGATCGTGTTGCGCCTGTTCCGAAGGTCGTCGGCGTCCTTCTGAGTCCGGCACTTTTCCTCGTAGTCAAGGATTATCTTTTCGACCAGCGCCGGCCCGATCTTTCTCGACGTCAGTAATTCCTTGGCCTCATCACGGTTCTCGAGCAGGTATTTTATATCCAGCATAAAGTCATACTCCTGTTATTTAGCGTAACGTTCGATAATGATTTCGACATAACGGGGCGAGAGTTTGAGGCTCCGCGCGATTTCGTCCACACCCCACCCTTTCTCATAGAGACGCAGGACGTTCTTGCTGGTCTCGTCCTCGCTCGCGCCGGAACGCTTCTTCTGCGCGCCGGGATTCTCAGGGGCCGCCGCGGCCGTCATCTCCTTCAGTTCCTCGACATCGCTCATCGCGCGTCCGATCCATTCCTGTATCTTGCGGACTTTTTTCTCCTCCTCCTCGATATGGATGAGAAGGCCTTCTATATTCGTGAGCTTATCCAGACTGTCGCTCATCTTGTCCTGCGACTTGTAAACATTATCGATCTGGCGCTGGGCGGCGCGTATCTCGTCCTCGATACGTTTGGCGCTCTGGGTAAGCATGCTCATCTTATCCTCGACACCGTTCACCTTATCCCGCATCGTCTCGATTGTCCCCGCGGACTGGTCGATCGTCTGGAGGAGGTCGTTGATCATTTCGCGCTTGCCCTCGAGCTCGTTCACGCGTAACTTGATGTCGTCATACATGCCGAGGGTATCCATGAGCACCTTTTTTACCGAGTCGGCCTGTTCCTGCTGTTCCTTGATCACATCGAGAAGATGCTCGATATCCTTTGCCTTCTCCATCGCGTTATCGACGCTTTCCTTGATCTGCATCGCTTCCTTGCGGTTCTTCAGGGTCTCGCTCATCATACTCTGGATGGTTTTATTATCGTTCTTCACCGAATCCACATCGCGCAGGGCCTTGTCGATCTCGCGGCGCTGTTCCTCGAGGTCGCGCAGGAAATCACGGATGATCGTCATATTCTGCTCGGCCTTCTGCGCCATTTCCTCCGCGCGTTCGAGGGTAGCCGATTTCTTCAGGAACTGGTCGTAACGGCTCTCGATCTCCTGGGTCTTCTTGCTCAGGTTGCGGATATCCTCCAGCACCGTATTCTTCATCTTTTCTTCCTGTAGTTTGAGCTCGCCGAACAGGGACTTGACTTCGCCCTGAACGTGCTCCATCTCGTCCTTCAGTTCGTCCTCGCTCTTCTTGATATAGCTGTCGAACTGGTGGCTGATCATATTGATACGCGTCGTGATCTCGTTCTCGATCGACGATACCTTGGTCTGCACCGCGCCCACCGATTTGTCCTCGATACCCTTCAATGTATCGGTGACCTCCTCGATACGGAGCATGAACGTCTTATACTCGTCCTTCACGCCGGAGAGGTCGGATTCGAGCTCCACGCGGAGAGAATCGGCCTTTTTATTGAACTGCGCGATAATATCCTCGGTCGGCGAGAAGAAGGATTCCCGGAAACCTTGAACCTCCTTCTGGAAATCGGTCTTCCGCTGGTCGAAAAAGTCCCTCATCAGGTTCTGCGCCTTCCCGTCGAGTCCCTTGATATTCGTCTCGGTATCGGAAAGGATTTTCTCCATCCGCTGATTGATCTGGTCGCGCGCGGCGGCCACGAATTCCGCGATCACATCCTTCGCCTTATCCCGTTCGTCGGTGATATGGGAAAGGATATCCGATTTCTCGTTCTCCATCTGCGAATAGATGGAGTTGATATAGGTATTGATATTCTCGTCGATACGCTTGCGGGTACCGTCGAGGTTGGTTTCCAGCTGCTGGACGCTGTCCTTCACGTCCTGATACTTATCGCGTATCTTCGATATATTCGAGTCGGACGTGGTCTTGATATCGGCGAGGAGTTTCTCGAAGCCGGACAGTTCCTCGCGGAGCTGATTGCCGTTCTTCATCTGGCGTTCAAGCTCCTCTTTGAGGCGTTCGGTCGAACGGGTCACATCGGTCTCGAGGCCGGAACGCGCGGCTTCGATCTTGCTGTTCGCCTTAGCGAGCGACGCCTCGATACCCTGCTGGAAATTCTCCATACGCCGCCCGATCTCGCGCTCCTTCTCGTCGAACTCGCGCCCCATCTCCCCGGCGATCCGCTTGATTTCCTCTTTCTTGGCGTTCAGCGTCAGGTCGCCGTCACGGATAGCCGCCTCGAGCTTGATTTTCAGGTCGTTGCGGAGCTTGTCCACATTCCGGTCGATCTCGTCCCGGACGTCGACCAGGATACCGTCTGCGCGGAGCTTGGTGCCCTCGATATCTTCCTTGACCCCGGTAAGCTGGGCGGTTCCCCACTGCTTGAGACTCTCCACCGATTCCTTGACCCCGTTGAGAATGCGGTCTTTCTGCGAGCCGACCGAGTCCTGCAATTCCTTCACATCGTCGCGAAGCCCGATGATCTCGTCCTTCGTATTGTCGATCAGTCCCTTATAGTCCTCGATAAACGCGTCCTTGAGGCGTTCCATATAGGTGTCGATTTCCTTGGTGCGCTGGGATATGGTATTGTCGAGATTCTTCTCGAGCTTCATGGCGATACCGCGAAGCTCCTCGACACGGTTCTTGGAATCGTTGATATCCTTGATGAGTTCCGACTCCATCGTGGAGACCTTTTTCGTCAGGTCGGTCTCGTAGGAGTTGATAAACTTCTCGAGTTGAACCAGACGGTCGCTGACGACGTCCGACGATTTCTCGAGGTTGCCGAGAATTTCCTTCTCGCGCGACTGTATTTTTTCGAGCGCGGCGCTCCCGGATTCATCCGCGACCTTGCGGATATTTTTCGACGCGTCGGTGATCTGGAGATTGAGTTCCTTCGCGATAGCGTTCAGTTGATTCTCGCGGTCGTCGAGCTTCTCGAAGAAGCCTGCCGCCTCCGCGGTATAATTCGTCTTGATCGCGTTCAGTTCGCCCTTGAATTTCTCCGAGCTTTCCTTGATGAAATTCGTCAGGCGGTTATTGAGGTCGCCGATACCCTTAGCGGTATTATTCAGATTCTCGTTGAAGCTGCGTATGCTGGCATTGACCCGTTCCTCGAGCTTCTTGATCTCTTCCTTGAGGCGCTCGTCGATAGACGCCACCCGTTCGTGCGCGGTCGATTCGGTCTCCTTCTTGAGCGCGTCGATAATCAGACGGATTTCGTCTCCGGCCTTATGGAATAACTGTTCGGCTTCCGCGCGGAACTTTTTCTCAGTCCCGTCGATATCCTGCGTGATCCTGATAAATCTCTGCTCGATACCGGAAATCTTGCCCTGGTACTCGCCCTCGATAGCGTCGATATCCTTCATCCTGCTGTCGATATCGTTGAAACGCTCCTCGATCTTCGCGGCGCGGAACTCGGTATCCTCGATAGCCTTCGACAGGTCGCTCTCCATCTTTTCGAGCTTCTCGTTCTGCGCGTCGGCGATATGGATGCGATAGTTCTCTATCTCGGACTCCATCCGTTTCACGAAGTCGCCGAGGCTGTCCTGCGCCCATACCCGCGCCTGCTCGACATCGTTCTTCAGGACGCCGGACTGCTTCTTATATTCGCCGATATCCTTTTTCAGTACGTTGATCTGATCGACCGCGGCGGAAAGCTCCTTGAGCTGATCCCTGACCGCGACTATGTCCTGGTTGAACACATTTGCGCTCTGGAGGTTGTTTTTCAGATCGGCATGGACAAGCGCCGTCTTCTCGAAATACTCCTTGATTTCGGCGAGACGTTTATTGATGAACTCGCTGGCCTTATCGAGCTTTTTGAGCGAAATATCGAGGTTGATGGTTTTATCGCGGAGGTCGCGTTCCTTATCGTTGAATAGCTGCTGAATATTATTCATCGCCATCTGGACGAAGCCTTTCAGAGTGGAAAGCTGGGCGTTCCGTTTGTCCCGTCTGCGAAAGTACAGGATAAGCGCGACGCTGATAAAGAGGATAATAATATCCACTATGTAATAATTCATGTTTCCCCTCCGAAATGCACTGCATCATTTTATAATAAATAGGAAAATATTTCAAATGATTTTCTCCTTTTCGGGCAATTAGATACGTGAAAAATAAGATTTTCATGTAGAATCGGGCGTAAGCGGGGGATAAAGAATCAAATCCCCGAATAGTTGAGTTTTCCGCCCCGTTGAAGTTATAATAATCCGTCCGAACGATTTCACGAACGGGGGAACGGTATGGCTCAGAAATACATCCCGCCCAAGAACGACAAAACAGGCGGTGAAAAACTAGGTTTCTTTATCGTTCTGATTGCCGGGATCGCCATCCTGTTTTTCCTCTTTTCGCAGATGAAGGATATTCTCCAGGACAAGGTGGACGACCTCCGCAAGACTATCGCATGGGTCAAATCGGAATATAATTACGCCCGTATCACCATCCTGAAAAAAGGCGCAAACGCCATCGAGTTCGAACTGTCTATCCTCGGCATCGACGGCGAGGTCAAGGGCAAAAAGACCCTCACGCTCCCCGGCACCGATATCTATCTCGAATCCCGGATGGTCGTACTCCAGACCGAGGACGAGAATAAGACGGTCATATTCCCGTATAAGGTCTATACCGAACGAATCGCCCCGAAAGACGGGGTCGGTATCCAGACCCTCTATGTAGTCAATAACTTTCCCCAGAACTATAACGCCGCCGGTATCACCGAGCAAATCCGCCGGGCCTTGGCCGGAATCTACGAGACCGTATTCGAATACGGGGATTATTACAGCGCGGTCAAGGGGAAGTATATCCTAGATATTACCGATGTCGCGGCGCACCAAAGCCCGTACACACCGTTCGAATCGGGGAAGACCTATAGTTATATTCTACACCCCAACGGCGGGGTTGAAATGATGGAGGGTGTCAATGGAAGTAAATAGTTTCATCTCCGCGATAGGGGTTATCGACGGGCTTCTCAACGGTTTCCTCAATGTCATTATCTGGATAGCGAAAATCCTCTTCCTGACCCCGTGGGGCTGGATTATTGTCGCCGTAGCGTTCGTTGCTATGCTGGTGGCTAAGATACGCACCTCAAAGGACGAGATAACGTTTTATAGCGTGGTCGGCGGCGTATCGGAAACATTATTCTGGTTCTATACCAATATATCGACCATCATCATCGGCGTATTCGTCGTGTTCGTCCTCTCCATCATATTCACCGGGCTGAAGGATGTCACCGGGAGCTTCAAACTCTTCAACGAGGTCAAGACGCTCGAGGCCACCCTGAAGAACCTGAAAACCGAGCGGAAGGTGCTCGAAGTCACCGCGCTGCCTGTATCGGTCAACGGCACGAACCGGATGAATGTCACGGTGAAGTACTTCGCGTATTCGCCGGTCAAGGAGCAGGATATCCAGACGGGCGAACGTGTCTACATCATCGACGGGAAAAAGCTGTACGTCGATTTCGGCGTCATCAATTTTAAATATTCCCTCATCGAGAAGGGTGATGCATATAATATCGCGTTCCCGTCTCATATGTTCTCCGAGGTACTCCCGCCGGATAACGGGATGAATATATTCGCCGCCGGGGACGGGGTCCCGCTGACATTCAAACTGGATACGCAGGATATTTATATCCTCAGCAAGGACAGTTATATCGCGCAGATCAATAAGATGATCGCTTACTCGACGAATACGAACCTCTGCCGTGAGATGGGGGTCAAAACTACCTACGGCGAGGCGTTGGGGTTCGAACCCCAGGAGGGCAAGGTCTATCAGTTCTACTCCACCGGGGCGGGCGGGGTGATCATAAAATAAATTTACTTCTTCTTATAATTTTCCCAGCCCTGCGACTGTAATTCGTCATCCCGCTCGCGCAGGTCTTTCTTCATTTTCTCGCGGTACGCCATGAGTTTATCCCGCAGCGTATTGTCCGATAACGCGAGAATCTCGACCGTTAGAAGCGCGGCGTTCTTCGCGCCGGACTTTCCCTTACCCGTGACGCCGACCGGGATTCCCGGGGGCATCTCGACCATCGACAGGAGGGAATCGAGAGAACCGAAGTCGGGAGACGATAACGGGACTCCGATGACCGGGAGAACCGTATGCCCGGCGATTACGCCCGCGAGATGAGCCGACATGCCCGCCGCCGCCAGTATCACCTTACCGCCGTTTGCCTCGAACCCCTTGATGAGCTCGACAGTCCGTTCGGGGCTTCTATGCGCGGAACTGAAATGCACCTCGGTATCCACGCCGAACTCTTTAAGAATCTCCAATCCGCCGGATAATACCGGAAGGTCGCTGTCGCTTCCCATGATAACAAGTACTTTCACCAATTGTCACTCCTGATCCAGGTCGATAATTTTTATATCATGAAGATAATCCTTCACGCGGTATTCCTTCAATTTTTCCACTTTCTGCACTAGTATGGAAATTTTTTCAGCGGACTCGGTGACCATATCCATCAGTTCGATCACTTCCTCGTCCAGATGCTTCTGAACCTTCAGCATTTTGATCATCTCGGCGGACCCGAGCAGTGTCGTCAGCGGCTGATTGAAGTTATGCGCGATCGCGCGCCCCATCTCGCTCACCGTGGTGTCCTGCTTGATTCGTACCAGCTCCTGCGTCTGGCTCGAAAGTTTCAGCACATTCTCCATCCGAATCAGCATCTCGATAGCGTTGAAGGGCTTTTTTATATAATCGACAGCGCCTGCCCGGTAAGCGTTTTTCAGCACCTCCACATCCTCTTCGGAGGTGACCATGATTACCGGAACACTGCTTAATTCCTTGAACGATTTTAACTCGCCGCACAGGTCGACGCCGTTAGCATCGGGCAAATGCACGTCCATCAGGATAATATCCGGTTTGAAGGAACGCACTTTCTCGATAAATACCGAACCCCTGCTAATCGTCATCAATTCGAAATGCGCGGGGTTGAGAATTTTTTTATATATAGTCACGTAGAACGCGGCATCCTCGACAACAAGAACTCTGTATATACTCATATTACCGTCCGAAAAAATGAATAAGGAATTATAATCAATCTTGAAGGATATGTAAAATAAAAACGGCATGACGCAAAAAAGCGCCATGCCTCTATCACAACTGAAGAAAGGGGGGTCAAATTGATTGCATCCATTCAAATCCTAACAGAATAAGTATAACAACTTTTCTTCAAATCGTCCATCAGGGAATCCCTGATTTTTCAGGGTTAAAACCCTGATTCTCGTTTTTTATCCCGGCCGAGGAAATTTACCTCTGCGCGCGATAGAAAACCCCTGATATTAAAAATCCTTAAAATCATTCATCGGAATTTTATCGCCCGGTCTGATAATCTCCACACCGGAGTTTTTATCAGAAACGGGCTGGGCATGGATCACCGCCGCTTTTTTCACGGAAACATCCTGCATCCCGGCCGATTTATCCGTCAGCAGTTTTTTATCGGCGGCGTACCCTATTTTCTGCCGTTTCCCCGCCCCGCTTACTATCACGCGAAGATTCTCCACGATATCTTTCAGCATCTCCGCCTGGGAGTACATTTCCTCGCCTGCCGCTGCGTTCTCCTCCGACGATGAGGCGGTGGCCTGCACCACCCCGTTCACCTCGCCGACCGCCTTGGTAATCTGTCCCGCGCCCTTGAGCTGTTCCTGCGATGCGCGGTCGGTCTCGTCCATCAGCGCGCGGATTTTCTCAAGCGATTCTTTCACGCTGATGATAGAACTCTTGACGGACTCGCTGAGCTTTTTCCCGTTCGATACGCTGCTTATCGCGCTTTCGATGAGGGCGGCGGTTTCTTTGGCCGCATCCGCGCTTTTCTGCGCGAGGCTTTTTACCTGGTCGGCGACCACCGCGAAACCGCGTCCGGCATCCCCGGCTCTCGCCGCCTCGACCGCCGCGTTCAGCGCGAGTATGTTCGTCTGGAACGCGATATCGTCTATCACCTTGATAATCTTCGCCACCCGGTTATTGTTGCTTTCAATTTCCACCATCGCGGCCATCATTTCTTCCATCTGCGCGGTGTTCTTCTCGGCGGCGCCTCCCGCATCGTTCGTCATCAGTTTCGACTGGTTAATATTCTTCGTGTTGGATTCGATGATCGATTGAAGTTCCTCGAGCGAAGATGTCATTTCCTCGATAGACGACGCGAGTTCCGACGCCCCGCTGGATAGTTCCTGGCTGGACGTGGAAACCTGCTGGGATGCGTTGGTCAACTGATTCGCGCTCTGCGATAAATCCTCCACATTCCGGTTAATCCTCCGGGAGATATTCAAGCTGATAAAAATCCCTAATAGTATGGCAAGCGTTACTCCCGCGCTCATCCCGATATATCCCTGAAGCCGCGCGTTGTTCGCGATCAAATGCTGTCCCTCAGCCTCAGAGTTAAGAATTCCTTCCAGCTTTTTCCTGATGTTATTGATAATTTCCTGAACTTTTCCCAGATAAGCCCTAGTGTTTTCAGTAAAATATTTTTCCGCCCCTCCTGCATCTCCCGCTTTCAGGTATTTCTCCAGCTCAATAACGGATTGATGCATATCTTTATGAGGCTGATCCAGTTGTGCTAATAACTCCGAGATTTCCGGGAATTCCGTCTCGAACTGTTTTCGTTCGTCTCCGTAATACCACTTTCCCAGATTGCATTTTGTCGGGTCTTTTTGAACCTCGATATTGGACTTTTTTGTACTGATATCGATCATAACCGTCTGCGCCCATGATAGATGCTCCACCTCCCTTAAAAGAAGCGATTCATTTAAAAAGTGTGCTTCGTTCATATGATCGGAGATACTGTCGAGATTATTGGTAGAGAGAAGTCCCAGAATACCGACCGCGAGAACGACCGCCGAAACCGCTAAAAACGCCAGAATCAGCCTGAATGTCAGCCCTGTTTTTTTAAACATTTTTACCCCCTAAAACGTACTACATTTCTTCACTTAGAATTATAACATGAATTACTAGTATTTTTACATATTATTAGACATTTTATCGGTATTTAGATAGAAAAAACCGGGGCCGATTTCTCGATCCCGGTGATTATTGAAAAGGAACGTTACTTTAACAGATGTATCAGTTGGATTGATTACCCTCAATAGCACTCCCTCAATTGAGTTGCTCTAGCCGATCTAAAAATCCTTGAAATCATTCATCGGAATTTTATCGTCCGGTCTGATAATCTCCACACCGGAGTTTTTATCAGAAACGGGCTGGGCATGGATCACCGCTGCTTTTTTCACGGAAACATTCTGCATCCCGGCCGATTTATCCGTCAATAATTTCTTTTCCACCCGCTTACCCTTTGCATTATTTTTAGATCTCCCGACAATCCGGCTGAGGTTTTCAATGATTTCACCGAGTATCTCCGCTTGGTTATATAATTCCGCGCCTGAGGCGGCATTTTCTTCAGACGAAGCCGCGGTAGTCTGCACCACCCCGTTCACCTCGCCGACAGCCTTGGTAATTTGCACCGCGCCCTTGAGCTGTTCCTGCGATGCGCGGTCGGTCTCCTCCATCAGAGCGCGTATTTTCTCCAACGTATCCTTCATGGACAATATCGATTCCCTGACGGCATCGCTGACTTTTTTACCGTTCGATACGCTGATAATCGCGCCTTCGATCAGGTCGGCGGTCTCTTTCGCGGCGTCCGCGCTCTTCTGCGCGAGGCTTTTTACCTGGTCGGCGACTACCGCAAACCCGCGTCCGGCGTCTCCGGCTCTCGCCGCCTCCACCGCAGCGTTCAGCGCGAGTATATTCGTCTGGAACGCGATATCGTCTATTACCTTGATAATTTTCGCTACCCGATTATTATTATTTTCTATTTCCACCATCGCGGCCGTCATTTCCTGCATCTGGATTGCGCTCTTTTCTGCGGAATTTCCCGCATCGTTCGTCATCAGTTTCGACTGGTTGACATTTTTCGTGTTGGATTCGATGATCGATTGGAGTTCTTCCAGCGACGAGGTCATTTCCTCGATAGACGACGCGAGTTCCGACGCCCCGCTGGAAAGGTTTTGACTGGACACTGAAATCTGTTTCGACGAGGATGTCAGGCTATCCGCGTTTGCGGTGAGTTCCTTCACGTTGTTTTTTATCTTTTTAGACAAGCTGAAGCTCATAAACGATCCCAACCCGCCTAAAAAAAGCGCGAGGAATATCCCTATCCCGGTGCCGCTATACCCCTGAACCAGCGCATCGCTTACCCCGCGGGTATGCGCTTCGGTATCCTTCTTCAACTCGGATTCTAAATATGTCCTCATACCTCCCAAATCCGCTTGCACCTGAGTCAGGGCCGCCGAAGTTTTATTTAAAAATAATTCCTCGGCTCCGCTATAGTTTCCTTCTTTCAGCGCTTCCTCCAACGCGATAACCGACTGGTGTAATTCTTTGTGCGGTTTTTCCAGATCGTCGATAAAACTTTTTAATTCCGGGTACTTGGTTTCAACAATTTTTCTTTCATCGCTGTAATACCATTTTCCCAGATTACATTTAGTCGGGTCTTTTTCTACTTCGATACTCGGGCTTTTAGCGGATAAAGCGCCCATTACCTTCTGTCCCCACTTGAGATGCTCGATTTCCCGCATGAGTAATTTTTCGTCCAGCACATGAATAGTATCCATGCTTTCGGAGAGATTGTTCAGCCTTTCCGTGGAGCTAAAACCCAATAACCCTACTACCATCACAATCACTGTTACGCCTACAAACGCCAAGACTAACCGTACCGTTAAACTGATGTTCTTCAACATGTATACCTCCAGATGTATCAGACCCCTTTTCTCTATCTGAAAAACAATGTCATCTAAAACAGCCTCCTTTTTTATTTTTTATCTTCATTATCAGCGTAATGCAAATAATTCACGTATGTATGTTTTTAAATACTACTATAATTATTTATATAATAGTATATAAGCTTAGTATACCTCACTATCGTCTATTTGTATATCAGGGATACCCTGATTTTTTAGGTGAAAAATACCTATTTTTTATTAACTTAAAGAAATAATAAACAAAAATGGTTTATGTTTATAAATAAATATAACATATATTCATTACATATGCAAAAAATAAAAAACCGGGGCCGATTTCTCGGTCCCGGTTCATATGGAAACGGTTCATGGTTACATAGTGATGACCCTGCTCCTACGGGTGGAGATACGCCCCATCCTCGCCGATTTTTCCCGGCGCGGGATTGTTCACCAGGTCGAGGACATATATCCGCATATTACCCTGCCCGCTGCAGTTCGCCGCCAATGTGCCGTCTGTGACTACCTTGACGTCCCCGCTAATCGCGTCCTTATATACCCCGTTGGGGATTCCGCTGAACGCCGCCCCGCCGGAAATAGTCACCAGCACGAAGCTGTCGACCGTTCCGCTCGTGAAGCGCTTCTTGAAGCACATCCCGCCGCTGCACCCGTCGGTGGAATACTGCCCCTTCTGGAGCGCGGGTATTTTATGCCGTATCTGGTTCAGGCGCTGGAGGTGTTTTGCCAGCGGGTGATTGAGGGTATTCGCCATCTCGCCCGCCGCGTTGTTCCATACCCCGAAATCGGTGACATTGACGCTCCCGGCGATATGATCGCCGAAATACGCGCGCCCGGTTGTGGCGATAGCGGCGCTGGGGCCTTTGTCGCACGGCGCGCCCTTCATAAACTGGATCTCGCTTCCGTAGTACACGCACGGGATACCGCGGAACGTGAAGATCAGCGAGAAGCTCTCGGCGTATTCGGCCTCGCTCCCTCCGTAACGGTTATCCGTATTCGGGCCGTAATCGTGCGAGTCGACATAGCACACGTTCCATGTCGAGTCGTTATAGACATAGTCGTTATTCTTAGCAAAATTGTACGCCTGCCCCGCCGTACCGAAGTTCCAATGCATCGGGAAGTCGATCACTCCCATCCCCGATGACTGCGAGTAGTCCGGCGTATGATAGGCGTTTCCCTGCAGGAACGCGTTCTGGCTGGTCGGCTGATTGCCGGTACCCTGGTTATTCTCCCATATATAAGCGTTCGATGCGCACTGCGCGTCCGTTCCCGTGAACGTTTGCCGTTCGCCCCATGTATAGAACGGTGTCGAGAGCGGC
>MIBD01000129.1:33613-34610 GCA_001829395.1 Spirochaetes bacterium GWF1_49_6
ATACCTCGTTGACACGGGTACAGACCTCGCCGAACATATAGAAGCTCGCCGGAGCGTGCGACTTGAACGCTGGGATAAACCGCACGTTCAGCGTCCATCTCGATATATGCTTCACCGTATCGATACGGAAACCGTCCACGCCCATGTCGATATACTTATTATAGGCGTTGATTAAATACTGCTGTACGGTCGCGCTCTCCGTGTTCAGGTCGATACAATCCTCGTGGATCGTCCCGTTCTGGCAGGTATAGTCCTCCCAGTTCTGGAGCCAGCCCTTATGAAACAGCGCGGGATCGAACATGTCGAGGTTCGGCCACTGATAGTTGTAGATTACATAACCTTCGGGGCTGCGATACTGGGTGGGGGTTCCCCATGCCGTCAATGCATTCCATGCGAGGGTGGGTTTCGCCGTCTGCCACAGGTCGCCGTTATAGTAGCTTTTCCCGGAAACCGGCTCGTAGGAGATACCGTCATAGGTAAAGCCCGGATTCGGCACATCGTAATAATCGATAGTCGTCCCGTCGCCCCATTCCGCGTCATTGGAATCGCCCCAGTACTTGATCGTCTGGAGTCCGACCGCGCCGTATCGGCAGGTATGATTGAGCACGATATCCTGTATAATCTTGAGGCCCTTCGCGTGCGCGGCGTTAATCAGGTCCTGGTAGGTCGCGCCGGGAGACTCGAGACGGGGATCGACTTTATTGAAGTCCCACGCATGATAGCCGTGGTAATCGTAATCGCTTCTGTTCAGCACGACAGGGGTAATCCAGATCGCGGTAAAGCCCAGCGCCTTGATATAATCGAGCTTCTCGATCAGCCCCTTGAAGTCGCCGCGCCATGCCGGATCGTTGTTCGCGGCGTTCCCGCTCGATACGTAACATCGGCTGGGGCGGTTGTTCCCTGTGTCGCCGTCATAGAAACGCGCGGTCATCAGGAAGTAGATCGTTTCCTCGCGGAAATCGACGCGGTCCGGCGACGGTACGTTGGTGACCACATG
>MIBD01000130.1:0-3482 GCA_001829395.1 Spirochaetes bacterium GWF1_49_6
CGCATCGAAAATATATTGCAGCGCGGGGTTCGCAGTGACAGAAAATGGTAAGAATTGCTACTTCGTCATCAAGCCCGTAGGCGGCTTTATGGCTGAGCGGGGTAATCAGTTTAGTTTCACGTCGATCTTGCGGGGTTTGGCGTGCTCGGACTTCGTCAGTTCGATAGTCAATACCCCGTTATCGTACTTCGCGTCGATCTTCTCATGGTCGATCTTACTGCCGATCGTGAAGTCGCGCTTGTAGTCGCCGAGACGGAATTCCGACGAAAGGGGAGTCCATTCCTCGCTAAGCTCCTGCACGGAACCCTTGATGGTCAGTGTATCGTTCTCGGCGGACACCTCGATTCCTTCCTTCGTGGTACCCGGCATATCGAGGACCAAAATATATTTATCACCCGTTTCGAATACATCCACGGGCGGGATGAGTGTTGTCTTTTCCATAATAGCCTCCTAATTTACTTTAACGTCAATTTTTTTGGGCTTGCTCTGGGGCGTCTTCGTCAGGTGCAGGAGCAGGAACCCGTTCAGCACCTTCGCGTCGATCTTCTCCGGGTCGACATCGTTCGTCAGCGAGAAGGAACGGGTAAAATCGTAGTTGCCGCGTTCGCTCCGCAGGAGTTTCTTATCTTCGGACGATTCCGTCTCTACCGTGCGCTTCACGGCGACTGTGAGAATATCGTCGGAGAAGTTCACGCTGACATCGCCGGCCTTCACTCCCGGCGCCGCGATCTGGATCAGGTACCCGTCCGCGCCCTCGTAGATATTGACTGGGGCGGTATCGTACCCGGTTTCCTGACGAGCGTCCCAACCGGAAAAAAGACGGTCGGCGATCTTCCTCAATGTTTCCATTCTGTAAACCGGATTGTAAATCATATTCTCCTCCTTATAAATCATATATTATATATATCAAAAGCCGTGCCAACTGAAAACCGGATATGCGGAAACGTATTTATATGATATATATAGAGATATGAAATAACCCCCTTCCCGGAACAGGTGAAATACCGGGTGTATGGTGTGGTAAAATGATACACGTAAAATACATAATGATACAGATTATATTCATTAATAACCCACCTATTCCCGTAATATCCCGGATTTGTGATATATTGATACATATTTTCGCTATCAGGGAATACCGCATTCGAATCAGCCCGCCATAGGGCAGATTAACATTTACAGTAACTTGTATTTTTTACCCCATCGCTGTATAATTATGGAAATCTAAATTATCCTTATTCAGGAGGCACGGCGAATGATTATCGTTCTCAAACCATCCACGGAACCCGAACAAATTCAGCATATAGTCGAGATGATCGAAAAGGTGGGGCTCAGGACGCATATTTCAGCGGGAGAACTCCAGACCATCATCGGGGTAATCGGCGATAAAACCAAACTCGCGAATTATCCGATCGCATCCATCTCATGCGTCGAATCGGTCGTGCACGTATCGAAGCCGTACAAACTCGCGAGCCGGGATTTCCACCCGGACGATACGATTATCGACGTCAACGGCGCAAAAATCGGCGGCGGCAACCTCTGGGTGATCGCCGGGCCGTGCAGTATAGAAAGTGAAGACCAGATGCGGACGGTCGCGAAGTTTGTGAAAGAAGCCGGGGCGAATCTTCTTCGCGGCGGCGCGTACAAGCCCCGCACATCCCCCTACAGCTTCCAGGGTATGGGTGAAGAGGGGCTGAAAATACTCCAGAAAATAGGTAAAGAGTTCGGGATGCCGACCGTCACCGAGGTGATGGATACCGCGGATGTCGAACTGGTAGCGAAATACGCCGATGTCATACAGATAGGCACCCGCAACGCGCAGAACTTCGCCCTGCTCAAGCAGGTGGGTAAGACCAAGCGACCGGTGGTACTGAAACGCGGTATGGCGCAGACTATCGAGGAATGGCTGATGTCCGCCGAGTATGTGATGTCCGAGGGTAATCTCGACGTGATACTCTGCGAACGCGGCATACGGACGTTCGAGAACGCATACCGGAACACCCTCGATGTACTGGCTATCCCGGTGCTGAAGGAACGGACGCATCTGCCTGTCATCATAGACCCGAGTCACGCGTCCGGCGTATGGCAGTATGTGATCCCGATGGCGCTCGCGGGAATTGTTTCCGGCGCGGACGGGGTAATGGTCGAGGCGCATCACGACCCTGAGAAGGCGATGTCAGACGGGGCGCAGTCCTTGAAGCCGAAGAAATTCAATCTGCTGATGAGCGAGCTGAGAAAAATCGCTCCGGTCGTAGGAAAAGGGAAGAACCTTTCCTAGTTTCCAGTTCATTTTTCAAGGAGAAGGTATGCCTAAGAAGGTTTATGGGGTACACGGTTTGGGTATTATGGGGGGTTCGATAGCGCTGGCGATTAAGACCTATCTGCCGGACAGTAAGGTAATCGGATTCGGGCGCGGCAAGGAAAAACTGATGTCCGCCAAGCGTCTGGGCATTATCGACGAAGTTTCGGATAATTCCCCGGAGATGCTGGCGAGTCTGGACTATTTTATTATCGCCACTCCCGCGCAGAATGTCGCGGATGTTTTCGCGGAATACCACAATTTCCTGTCGGACGACGTGATCATCATGGATGTGGCCAGCGTCAAACGGATAGTCATCAAAGAAGTCAATAAAATCAATCATCGCGGTTTAAATTTCGTGGGCACTCACCCGATGGCGGGAAGCGAGAAATCCGGGATGGAGTTCGCGCGCGCGGACTTGTTCGAGAAGAAGATAGTCGCCGTGATCGGGGAAGGCCGTGAGGATATCCTCGCCGCAGTCCGCGATTTCTGGAAAGCGATGGGCGCGCAGATCGTACTGGTCTCCGCGGATTTCCATGATGAGATAGTCGCGTCTACCAGTCATTCCCCGCACCTGATCTCATCGGCGCTCTCGCGCCTCTTAGAGAAGGACGGATGGTCGGAAGTACGTTTCTTCGGACTTTACGGAAAGGGTATTCTCGATACCACTCGTATCGCGCAGGGGAATCCCGAGATGTGGGCGGATATTATTCTCGTGAACGCCGATAACGTCGAGCGTTCGTTAATCGATTTTTCGCGCGAGATCCAGAGCGTTATCGAAATGATCCGAAAAAACAAGCGCGAGGAATTGATCGAATACCTTCGCCAGGCTAAGGAATTTCGGGAGAGTTTGTGATTATCACGATCGACGGACCAGCGGGAAGCGGAAAAAGCACCCTTTCCCGGCGTTTGGCGGAAAAACTCGGCTTCTCATTCCTCGATACCGGCGCGATGTACCGCGCGGTCACGTATCTTATTCAAAAAAATAATCTCCCCATCCGGGAAAATGACGAATTACAAAATCTGTTAATGAATGTGAGTATTATTTTCGATAAAAAGAGGGTGATGATTAACGGCGAGGATGTCACCGATCTGATCCGGCGCCCGGGCATCGATAAAAATGTCTCCTCCGTATCGGAACTGCGCGCGGTGCGCGATAAGCTGGTGGAACTCCAGCGCGCGA
>MIBD01000130.1:3494-5591 GCA_001829395.1 Spirochaetes bacterium GWF1_49_6
GTGAGTATGTCTGCGAGGGCCGGGATATGGGTTCGGTGGTGTTTCCCTCGGCGTTCCGGAAGTTTTACCTGGACGCGAGCCCCTCGGAACGCGCGCGCCGCAGGGCGAACCAGTTATATAATAAAGGTATTATCGATAAAATCGATGACGAAGCGCTGAATAAGATAAAGGATGAGATTGAAGTTCGTGATACAAAGGACATCACTCGGAAAAATTCGCCGCTTACTGTTCCGGTAGACGCGGTAATAATCGACACTGACGGAAAAAAGGTTGACGAAGTATTGACGGAAATGATGAAAAGTATAAATATTTAACAAATTATTAATCGTTTTCTTGATTTTTCTATAGTTTTCGATAAGATACTATCATGCTAGAAGACGGGTTTCGGGGAAATATGTTAAAGGAGAGAATATTATGAGAGCAAAGCATCTCGTAATGGGTTTTATTGCAGTATTATTGTTTACGGCGAATGGATTCGCGAGCGATTATGTTCCTGAGGATCTGAAAATCGGCGGGGGAAATCAGTCCCTCGAAACATTGAAAGCCCAATTCTTTAAGACGACCGACCGTGACCAGCAGGTAATCATAGTCAAAATGATTGCCAAGCATACGAGCGACGAAAAGTACAAGGTTCTGGCTGAAATCGCCGAGTTTGATATTCGAACCGATAAGCTCGGGAATTTCTGTCATCCCGACGCGGTTCAGGCGGCGTTGGACGCGATGATATTAACGAAAGACCAAAAGTATGAATCGACCTACTTTAACATTCTGAACAAGTTCGATAACACGAAAGTCCGCATAACCGCCGCTAAGGGGTTGGCGATGATCGGCAGTCCGAACATGGTTCCCAAACTGGTAAATATGGTTAAAAATGAGTTGAGTTACGCGGCTTTCCGCGAGGATAACCAGAAGATGGTTGCCGACGATATGGTTGTGGAAGCGATTATCACCGCGTTAGGCGATATCGGCGATCCCCGCGCGTTTCCTGCGCTCTTACAGGTAGTTACATTGCAGAACCATCGTTTCCAGACAATTCAGGCCGCGTGGGCCGCGATGGAAAAGATTCAGTGGTAACGGGGTAAGCCGATGGTCCGGGTATTTACCGCGGTTTTTCTGGCGCTCTTAACCGTCTCAGCCTTCGCGGGTGATAAACTCGATGTCAAATTAACCGACGCGGTCAATCAGGCGTACCGTACCTTACTCGATTTGAATAATCCGGTCTCCGAACGAAAGAAGGCGGTTGCCTATCTGAAGGACGCCTATGTCAAGGAAAACGACGTTACGGTTATCGATGCGATCAACGATCTTCTATTATACTCTTATGACCAGAGTAAGTATAAAGAAGAGGATAACAAATCATATCAGAGCGATATGATCGCGCTGGAACTGGTGAATATTCTCCAGATTTCCGGCCAGCCCAGTTCGTTTCCGGCGCTCCTGAATATTGTGGTAAAACGTAATCACGCCCAGGCGACTATTAACGCCGCGTGGAATGCGATCAAGGCTATTAAGTGGAAAGATAAATAGGAGGAAACAATGAAAAAATTATTTTTGTCTATACTATTCATGTCGGCTCTGGGAATAGCGCTGGTTTCCTGCGGCGGTACCGCAGTCAAACCCGGCGACGGCGGTCAGACCAATTCGGCCGCAGTGGTTAAAACAAACGCGGTAGTCCAACCGCAGAACACGGTCAAGGATAAATTCGACGACACGGCTTATAAGAATGTTATCGCGGTGCTCAAGGCGGCGCTCAATGCCGAGAAGTCCAATCCTACCGCGTTGACCAAACTCGATTCCGGCAAGGCTCTTGCGCTGGTGGCGAAATTCCTCAAGGAGAACATCAAAGAACCCAAGTACGGTTTTACCCCCGAGGATATCGAGACCTATAAGGGCGCGGCGCTGAAGAAATTTAAAGACGTCGTGAGCGACCCCACTGCGGGCAAGGAAACCAAGGAAAAAGCGAACGTTGAAATGACTAAACTCAATAATCTCTAGGAAAAATATTCAATAAGCCTCCCGTTTCCGGGCGTGTTGACGAACAAGGAATTTCAGTATTTTCTGTCACTGCGAGGAGCATTGCGACGAAGCAGTCTGTTT
>MIBD01000130.1:5614-5861 GCA_001829395.1 Spirochaetes bacterium GWF1_49_6
TAGATTGCTTCGGCTATGGTTCGACAGGCTCACCATGACGCCTCGCAATGACAATCATACTTCGTCAACACACCCTTCCGGGGGGCTTTTATTTAAACGAGGTGTATATGATTAGTCTGACTGCCATGTTTATCGAGTTTTTCAATGCCAATAGGATTTTAGTTATGGTCACTTCTAAATACTCAGTTAGGAAGTGACCATTGGGCGTTTTATAATCAATTATACTTTGATTTGTTAGAATAATCAG
>MIBD01000131.1 GCA_001829395.1 Spirochaetes bacterium GWF1_49_6
TTTATAATCAATTATACTTTGATTTGTTAGAATAATCAGAGTTTTTAGAAGTGCCCTCATTATAATAAAGTTTTTAGAACTGGCGGGTTCAAGGGAAAAGTGCAACAGTATAGGCTATAATAATTGAAAGATGGACGTTCTCCGTGGTATGCTCGCCCCGTTACTCGCGCACTTTTTCGCCGATCTGACTATTTTCCTTCTTATTATCTTCAGAGGCGTATTCGCCTAATCCCGAATGCCCGTCAAACTTTTTATTTTTTTCCTTTTAGGTTATAATATTACAGGCGGGTCGATAACCTGAATTAATTTCATTATTCCCGTAAGTCTCAGAGTGATACGCCAATAAATAAACATGGAGCGTGCCGGATGAAGCGGATTTTTGGGGTGTTTACGGTCTTTATTTTAATTACGGCCTGCGGGTCGCAGTATTCGGTCAAACAGCAGACCGAGAAGGCGGTGGACGATATCGCATGGAAGATATCGTCGAAAATCGATTTGAAAACGATGGTAATCGCCGTGGCGGATTTAATCCCGGAGCAGAAGACGGAAAAACTGAAGGCGATTGCGAAAACTGTTTCCGATATGCTGGTCACTAAACTGCATGATAAGGGTATTCAGGTGGTCGAGAACGCCCAACTGAATCAACTGGTGCAGGAGAAGAAGCTCGCGATGGCGGGGCTGGTCGATAGCGATACCGCCGCGCAGGTCGGGGCGATGACCGGGGCGGGGTATATCCTCCTCGGCAGCGTATCGATGGTGAAGGACGAGGTGTTTATCAATGTCCGTCTGGTCGATATATCTACGCGTTTGGTAGTATCTGCGGCGGAGGCGTCGATGAATCTCGCGGAGATCGAGAAAAAGGAGCCCCCGAAGCAGCCTGAGACGATTGATCCGTATGTCCTAAAAAACACCCCCACATCGCTGATTTGGTTCTCATGGGCGAATCTCATGCTGAACTATCCCGTGCTCGCGGGCGCGGAAATAGTCGATTTCAACGTGGTGTTCTTTTCGCCGGCATGGAAGCTGGGTATCGGGTTCGGGTTCAGTCTCGCCAAGGCCTATCTTACTGACATGTGGTTCGTACCGAATTCCAAGGGCGCGAACGGGTTGGGCGCGTTACTCCCGCTTAAAGTATTTTTCCCGTTATACATCAATCCCGATAAGTATAATCGGATGGACGTCTACCTGAAGGCGGAAGTAGGCGGGATACTTTTTAACGAAGGCCCGGACAGGGGCGACGCGGACGGGGACGAGTATCTCGATATATCGGTGGATTTCCGCTCGAAATTTAAAATCGGCGGAGTCTCGTTTCCGTTAGCGGTATCGCTCGGATTTCTCTATTCCACGGATAAAGTGAGTTATAATTATAACAGCCAGTGGACCATATACGGGCAGTTCAGTCTCGGGATAGGAGGATATTCCTCGACCGCGGCCATTTCGGAATAGTAAGGAACCGGCGGAGAGGGTTTTGAAAAAGAAAGAAAAAAAAGCGGTCGTCAGGAAAAAACGGGATTGGAAGCAGACGGAAAAGTATATCATGCTTTTTATTTTCCGTATCCGCCGGAACAAGCTGACCGCGTTCATGCGGTTTATGACCCGCATCGGGGACGGATGGCTCTGGTTCCTGATGGACATCTCGTTCCTGCTCGTGAATATCAGCGCGGGTTTAGCGCTATGCTTCGCGTCGCTCTTACAGCTTGCGCTGCATGTGGTGCTGAAACGCCTTTTCACGCGCGAGCGGCCGTTTATCAAGCATAACGATATTACTAATCTTGCCATACCCCCCGACCGTTTCTCGTTCCCGTCGGGGCATACCGCCGCGGCTTTCGCGGTGGCGTTCGTATTCCTGTATTTTTATCCCGTCATGTTTATCCCGATGCTGGTGATCGCCTCGCTGATCGCGTTCTCGCGGATATACCTCGGTATGCATTATCCGTCCGACGTATTCGCCGGGGGTGTGCTTGGGTTTCTCGCCGCGAGACTGAGTGTGTATTTTGTCCTCCTGTTGGATATATAGGGGCCTGCCATGATTAACCGGATAAAGCTCGAAATGCTTTCCCGCCGTAATCAGGCGATAGTCCGCACCCGTGACGGGGGGTACTCGCTGGAAATCGGCGGGCGTTCGGTGCATAGCTTGTACTCCCCGGAGAAAGAGGCCGCAAGGCTGATCGAGGATATCCTTCCGCTTGAGAAGGAACGTACTCTGGTCATTGTTCTGGGCGCGGGGCTGGGATATCATCTCGAACTTTTGGAGCAGAACGGTTTTACGAATATCATCGTGATCGAGCGCGACCCGGAAATCTACGGGATATTCAAGGATATTTACGAGTTCGGGTTCGTCCCAGGAATTATCGCCCCCGACGATCCTGTCGAGAAGCTCGACAGCTACTTCACCGCGCTTCAGATCGAACAATTCAGGCACATCAAAACCCTCGTCCTGCGGGGCGGGTACGATCAGGAAAGCTACGCGCGGTTCGAGAACCGGATCGAGCGGTTATTGAAGGTTCGGCTGGGGGATTTCGCGACCCGCCTGAAATTCGAGGAAAACTGGTTTATCAATATACTCCGCAATATCAATCATCTCGATAAATCCGCGCGGGTGGGGGAACTGACCGCGAAACATCTCGGCGCCCCGATCGTGATTGTTTCGGCGGGGCCGTCGCTGAAGGATTCGGTGCCGATGCTCCGCGAAATACGCGACTATGTTTTTATGATCGCGGTCGATACGGCGCTCCTCGTGCTCTACGAGGCGGGTATCGCGCCCGATCTGGTGTATACCCTCGATTCGCAGGTACACAATCTGGGGGATTTCCTGATGATACCCCGCGACTATATGGCGAATATCGGGCTTGTGTACGATCTGGTGGCGAATTCCGCGCTGCCGGAGTTTTTTCCCGGTAAGCTGATCGCGGCAAACACGGCGCACCTCGACTACGACTCCGACGGGAAGCCGTTCCTGCAAAAGAACGAGCTCGTGCATTGGATGGAAAACATCGGGGATATCGCGTTCGGGGATATCGAGACCGGCGGGTCGGTGGCGACTTCGGCGTTCCATTTCGCGTTCCTCGCCGGGGCGGCTCCGATACTGATTACCGGACAGGACTTGGCGTACTCGTACTATGCGTCCCATTGTTCCTCGACCCCCCATTTTTACCGTATCGGCCGGATGAACAACCGGCTCGTCCCGATTATGAGCACATTCCTCAAGGTGATGAAGAGCCGCGAGGTATTTCTCGCGCCGGGTACGAACGGGAAAGTCTACACCGATTTCCTTCTGAACAACTATAAGGGATGGTTCGAGGAGTCCGCCAAATCCATACTGAAGAATTACCCGGGCTTTCCGCTGATCAACGCGACGGCGAACGGGGTAATTATAGATGGATTCCTCCGGGTCGAGCAGGGTGAACTGATAAAACAGCTGAAAAAGGGCGGTAAAGTAAATAAATCGGATTTCCTGAAACCCCTGAACTTGATAGACGGCAAAAGTATTGGTAAAATATTAAAGGGGCTGGAAGGACTGAAGGAATTCGTAACGGGGCTGGCGTGCGGCGAATCCATATTCGAGACGGTCAGGACTTCAGATTTCGGCTTCCTTAACCGTTATTTAATGAGAGAAAAAGTAATTTTCGAGCGATACGGGAATTTTGAGAAATTTCACATAGAACGGAAATTATATAGACTGATAAAAAATCTCGAAGGTATTTTTCATGCCGCAGAATGATGTATTAATCGAAGAAGTAGAAGATAATATCTATATTATCTACGGGAAAAAACCGAGCTGTCACGTATATGTGCTGAAAGGAACGAATAAGAACGTCCTGATTGATACCGGTATCAAAGGCAACTTTCCCCGCGTAGTGGAAGGCCTCACGAAGGTCGGGCTGAAGGTCAGCGATATCCATCTGGTCATCAATACCCACGAGCATTTCGACCATGTCGGCGGGAATATCTTCTTTCACGAGACCGCGTTCCTCGCCGCGCATCGTTTCGCCGCAACGAAAATCGAACTCCAGGACGAATATGTCATGCATTCCGCGATACACGGCGAGGAGATTCTCAAGGTGAAGTCCCATATCTGGATGGAGGACCGCCTGCTGTTCGATATCGGGAGCTGTAAGCTGAAAATCTTCCACACCCCAGGGCATACGTCGGGATGCATCTGCATCTACGAACCGTTCCGGCATTTCATGTTCACCGGCGATACCTTATTCGATAAAGGGGTGATTTCCAAGATATCCGATTCGGGAAGCTGGGGCGACTACATCAACTCGCTTGAACGGATAAACACCCTGAAGATGAAAAAAATATTCCCCGGGCACGGTTCGATCTGCGATAAACCCGAAGAAGCCATCAGCATCGGGATACGTTCGTCCCGGCAGAAGTTCGAAGAATTAAAATCCCAGATGCTGCAGGACCTCAGAGATAAACGTATCGAAGGAAAAGACTGATGATCCGTATACCCGCATTGATAGCGCTCATTCTCCTGACGACGACGGTAATTTATCCGCAGACCAACACTATCGCGGAACTGGAAGACGCCGCGTCGAAAATAAGGAACGAAAATATCTACTACAATCTCGGTATCGAGTACCTCAAGCAGAACGATATCGGGCGCGCGATACTGAACCTCAAACGCGCCGCCCTGCTCAACCCCTACGACCCTGATATTCAAGAAGCGTTAACCTCCGCGCGCGAGACTATCGGGATACCCGGGTACTTTTTCGAGGCTACCCCGCTCGAGGGGGTATTGCTCTTCCCGTTCACCGTGTTCAATTTCACGGGTATGCTGATATTCGGGCTGAGCCTGTTCATAATAGGGAGTATCGTCCTGAGCCTCGTCCTGAGCGGTATCGCCGGAAGCATCGATAAACGATGGGTGCGGGTGACGTCGATTATCGCGATCATTATCGGGATAATCTATATCGCCGGGCTATGGCTGCGTTACGAGAGTACGTTCGACAGTTCCTCCGGGGTGGTGTTAACCGGCGGGGTAATCTCCGACCGTCCCGATAATACCGCTGTAGAGAAAAAAGACCTCACCCCCGGCATCGAGTGCAGGATCGAGAAGGAACTGGATACGTATTATTATATCACGACGATCGACGGGAAAGAGGGGTGGACGGTTATGACGAACGTGGAAAGACTTTGGTAGCAATATCGATACTGTATGCCAGTCCGAAGGAGTTAATAAATGAAAAATGCAATCGTTGCAATAATGACGCTTTCCCTCGTCGCACCGTGGTGTTTTGGGGATTCTAAGTCTCCGGCTATCCCGAAGCTCGAAGATGTGAAGGTCAACGGATTGACGCTGGGGATGCCCTTTTCGGGTGCCTTGAAAAGACTTAAGCATAAATCGCTTTCGGACATTGTCGATGCCGGGGTACGTATAATATCGTTTCAAAGCAAGTTTGCCGGGAAAAAATGCCTGCTACAATTGGAGTTCTTTCAAGATCGATTGGCGACTATTTCTATTAAAAGTTATCCGAACTCCGGTTATACGCTTAAAGATATAAATGCTGTTATTTCTGATCTGGAGGGAAAATTCGGCGAGAGCAGGTCTTATTCTGTCGAGAACGATTCTCCTGCCGATACCGGTTATTTTTACTACTGGCTGGAAAA
>MIBD01000132.1:0-5024 GCA_001829395.1 Spirochaetes bacterium GWF1_49_6
TCTCTTTTCGTGTGGAATCATATTACGTCTAACCTCACACTGCTACACCCTTCGACTAGCTCAGGGTGACGTCGCAGGCCCGCGGTAGAAAGAGTATATTCTTTGGTAATGGGTCTAGCCCCGCACTGGTACACCCTTCGACTAGCTCAGGGTGACGTCGCAGGCTCGCGGTAGAAAGAGTATATACTCTGGTAATGGGATTAGCCCGCGCAGCGGTTAGCCGTCACGCAGTGACCGGAGCCAGTCGCGGATTTTTTTCTCGAAACCGAGATCGCCGGGTTCGTAGTACCGGACGTCCTTCTCCGTGTACTTCTCCGCGATATAATGATTGGGGAAGCTATGCGGGTATTGATAGCCCACGCCCTTCCCGGTATCCTTCTCCGCCTCGAACACCGCGTTCTTCAGGTGCAGCGGCACCTTCATCACATTCCCGTTACGGATATCCCCGCGCGCCTTGTTGATACAGAGCGCGGAGTTGCTTTTCGGGACGCCCGCGAGGAGAAGGGTGGTTTCCGACAGGACGAGCTGAGCTTCGGGGAGGCCGATGAACTGCACCGCCTCGTAGCACGCGACCGCCATCGGTAACGCCTCCGGGTATGCGAGGCCGATATCCTCGCTCGCGAGGATGATGAGACGGCGCGCGATAAATAACGGGTCTTCCCCGCTCTCGAGCATCATCGCGAGATAATAGATCGCCGCGTCGACAGCGCTTCCACGCACCGACTTGATGAACGCCGAGATGACGTCGTAATGCCCCTCCTCGGAGGAGTAACGGGTCTCCGACTTTTGTAATATATTGAGGATACCTTCTTCGGTCACACGCACGGTTTCGGACGCGCCCTGCGCCAGGACGACCATTTCTAGGGTGTTCAGCATCATCCTGGGGTCGGGGGTATATTCGACCAGTTTCCCGCGCGCGCCCGCGCCGAACTCGATATGCAGGTTTTTCAGTAGATTGTCTTCCGCGAGCGAGCGTTCCAGTATCCTGTCGAGATCGTCCTTATCGAGAATCTTGAACTCGTAGATAAACAGTCTCGAACGGAAGGCGGGCTGGATAATAAAGTACGGGTTTTCGGTGGTCGCCCCGATGATGGTGACAATCCCGTTCTCCATCGCGGAAAGGAACGCGTCCTGTTTGGGTTTGATGAGACGGTGGATTTCGTCGATAAACACAACCGTCCGTTCCCCGGCGAGGCTGCGGTTCTCGGCCTGCACGAGTAACTTGCGAATCTCGTCGTTATCCATCGTCAGCGCGTTGGTCATCACGAAATGGTACTCGAGTTTATTGGAAAGGATTTCAGCGAGACTGGTCTTCCCGGTGGCGGGCGGGCCGTAGAATATCATCGAATGAAGGATACGGTTCTCGAGCATGACGGTGATCGGTTTTCCGGGCGCGGTGAGGTGGGTTTGTCCGGCGAACTGTTCGAGAGTCCGGGGCATCATCCTGCGGGATAGGGGCTGGTTGAGGTTCGTAAAAAGCCCCATTAGTCCCTCGGATCCAGCACGGAGACTTCCTTCATAAATACCGTCTGCTTATATTCGAAATCCTTGCTCCAATGCTCGAAGTAGGTGAGGCCGAAAACGACCGGTGCGATATGATAAAGCAGTTTCCATATTTTAACGGTCATGTCGCGGATTTCCCATTGCGCGTGACGGCTGACCCGCAGGTCGATAATATGGAGCCATTCGCGGAAATTCGCGGTAATCGTGAGCGTAGTGGGGGTGGCGTTCGGCAGAAGGAAACGCGCGTCCTCTTTACGGATACCCATCTCGAGGAGGCGGTGATAGCTGTCCTGAAGCGATTTCATCGTCGTCTCGTAAAGTACGAGCGCCTCGGGGTTATCGCTGACCGAATCGGGGATAATATATTCGAATTGCGTCTCGGTGACATACCGTTGGGAACGCTGGGTAAAGCTCGCGATACGGTGACGCACGAGCTGGTGGGACGCCGCGCGGGAAATCCCGGTAATATGCATACTAGCCGTCGAATGCTCGAAGATGGAGAGATGCCCGTTCTTCAGCAGGGTCGGCAGGAACTTGATATAAGAATCGTCCGACATCTTCTCGTGCGAATCGTAGCAGATGCGCGCGTTAAACTCGATATGTTTCTCAGGGTCGGGATTATGCGATAATAAAATGACTTCCATGCGGCCTCTTTTCTAACGGTTTCTGAGCTTGGCGAGCAGACGCAGTATCTCGAGATAAAGCCATATCAGGGTTACCATCAGGCCGAACGCCCCGTACCATTCGAGGTACTTCGGCGCGCCGGAACGGCTGCCCTGGCTGATAAACTCGAAGTCGAGCAGGAGATTGAACGCCGCGATCGCGCAGATGACGACGCTGACCGCGATACCGAGCGGACCGGAGTCGTGGATAAAGCCGAAGCCCGCGCCGCCGAACGCCCGTATCAGCAGGTTGACACCGTAGAGAAGCGCAACCCCGCCCGTTGCCGCGATAATCGCGGTGCGTACCCCGCCGGTGACCTTAATCAGCCCGGTGGTATAGATAAGCAGCATGGCCGCGAAGATAGCCATAGTAATCATCACGGCGTTTATAACGATACCGGGATATGCTTTTTCGATGAGCGCGGACAATGTGCCGAGAACTACACCCTCGGCGATCGCGTATATAGGCGAAAGGTAGGGCGCGGTCGTCTTGACGAATATAATGACGAGCGACAGGACGAATCCCAGAATGGATGCGCCAATCAGTACGGGCAGGACAAGGTCCTGATACTGACGCCATACCGACCAGACAAGCCCGGCGGGTATGAGGAGGAGTACGAAGAGGATCACAGTCTTGATCATCGTTCCAGACATCGTCATCGTGCCCTGCATGGATTCGCCGGAAACCTGCGTTCCCTGATCCGCGAAAACGTCCTTCATAAACACGGGATTACCCGATTTGAATAGAGCCATATTTTCCTCCTGTAAAGGGTGTGCATATTATAATACCCCCGCGGTTTCTTCGCAATAATCGGCCAAATCGTGAAATTGAAGAAATCCGCCGGGCGATACCGATATAAATACCGGAGTTAAAAATGGATTGGATTCTCTTCGCGCAGAGCGATGTTTTCAAATGGGTGATACTTCCGTTAATGATTATCGCCGCGAGGCTATGCGATGTCAGTCTCGGGACGATGCGGGTAATCTTTATCGGGAAGGGCTACCGTTTCCTCGCGCCGCTGATCGGCTTCTTCGAGGTGATGATCTGGCTTCTCGCGATCAGCCAGATTATCAACAACCTGACGAATATCTTCTATATGATTACTTACGCGACCGGATTCGCGCTGGGGAATTTCCTCGGGATGTCTATCGAGAAACGTATCTCGCTGGGTACGGTAATTGTCCGGGTGATTACCCATGTGGATAGCGTCGAACTGGTGGAATTCCTGCGGACGAGCGACTACGGCACTACTGTGATCGACGGCGAGGGTTCTACCGGCCCGGTAAAACTTATTTTCACCGTGATGGAGAGAAAGCAGATACCGGAGTATATCGAGATCGTGAAACGTTTCAATCCGGGCGCGTTCTATACGATCGAGGACGTCCGGTACGTGGAGGGCGGGATAATCGACACCGGACGGGAAAAACGCCGCCGTCTCCAGTCGAAACGGAAATAATCAATTCTGTACCAGTCCCATGACCGGATGTTTTTCATTGTAGTTTTACAAGCATTCTGTCATTGCGAACCCCGCGTAGTTTTTGATTTTTAATGCGCGGGGTGAAGCAATCGGTTTCACTATCGTTAAACAGACTGCTTTGTCGTTTCACTCCTCGCAGTGACGGTATGGATATTTTTCAGACCCGTTGAGAGAGAGAGTATAAAATTATTTCAAGAACTTTAATTCTGCACCAGTCCCATGACCGGACGGTAGAACCATACCTGCCCGGACGTCTTATTATTCAAATCGAGTTCCGATACGGTCACGACCTTCGTGTTGAACACGTTCTGGTGCGCCAGCTGGTAATGCAGTTTGCCGAGCACTTTATAGACTATCGCGGTATGATCGGGGCTTCCGTAAGACTCTATCGCCGTGCCGTTCTTGGTCGCATAGACGACCTTCACCGTCTTGAACTGGATGATATCGCCGGGAAGCACATCGTCCTTCGAGGGGTCTAACGGTAACCCGAAGCCGGTAGGCCGAAGCCAGTCGGCGCTCAGCATATCCAGCGCGGCCTGCGCTAAGTCCCAGCATTCGCCGCGCCCGACAGTCTGCCCGATATGCGCGTTAACGAAATCGATGATGTAGGGGTTGAGCGAGAGTTTCTGGATATCCTTGGGCGCGTCCGCCTGCGACATGATATTGAACGCGAGCAGCGCCTGGAATGTCTGCGAGTTCGGGTCGTCCGCCGCGAACAGCGTCACCTTATAATCTCCCGCGCCGTCCTTGAGGATATAGTACAGGCTGAAATTACCGTCCCATCCGGGTATGAACTTCAGGTCGTGCGTCTTGCCGCCGGGCTTCCCTACCTGTACCCACAGGATTTTATATTTCGTCCACCCCGTGAGAGGGAGAGAGTACCCGATTTTCACGGGGACGGGCTGGAGCTTCACGGTGTTCTCTCCGCCGATATAGGTCTGCATCTTGACAGTCTGGTTATTCTTATAGGTGTCGTAATCGAACGGGATAGGGGACTGTACCGCCTTCCCGGTCTTCTGCGCGATGAGCTCGAAATCTTTTGTCTGCTGGGGCGATGGCGCGTTCTTTTCCTCTTTTCCTTTTACGGCCTGTCCCCCGCATGAGGAAAGAACGGCCAGCGCGGCAGTGATAAATAGAACGAATAGTTTTTTCATAACGGGCGCCCCCTGAATATCGGATAAATATTACAGGGAAGCGCGGAATTTGTCAACTGCTCCGGGAGGTTATCCTTTATATGAATCGAAATTTACAGAAGTTTTCGCTTTCGGCTCGTGCGAATAATTGTCTATCTGATACTACCATCATTTCACAGTTTGAAATCTTCGCCGAAGCTAACTGAATACTGTCCAGCGATTTCATTCCCAACCGCTGAATTAAGTCG
>MIBD01000132.1:5053-6294 GCA_001829395.1 Spirochaetes bacterium GWF1_49_6
AGGAATGGTTTCGAAGTAGTTCATGTCGGAATGGAACTCCCGGATGATATGCTGATAGGATTCGATGGAGAATGAGTTTTCCGTTAATCGCCGTTTTAACGCGGAGTGAAATTCTATACGGGTGATCGCGGATACCGCGATTTCATCAGCCTCACTGAGAATCTCGGTTAAGGAATCGGTTCCATCTTCGAGAACGTATCGCTTAAACAAGGCGGATGTATCGATAAAAACACGGGTCATTCCTCGTACCTTTCCCTGCAAACGGTATCGGCTATCGAACCGCCTTTTATCTTTACCGGTTTAATATCGCGTATCCATGGTTTTCCCGAAGGTTTTATTTCCACCGGGGTTTTTACATCCGGCAAATCCTTTTCGTCTATCTGAATTTTTCCTTTATCATAGATACCGTGTAAAACCATATTTTTCTCCAAAACAAGTAATTATAAATAATTTTATCATACTCCCGCCAAAAAGCAAGGAATATTGAAGATTATAAACAAATTTTCTGATGCACGACAGGGGCTTCGGCTCCCCCTCGCAAACTCGGGGACAAGTCGCTCAGTGTCCGTCCCCGCGAGCCTGTCATAGTGAGCGCTTTTCCCGCGTCTAGCGGGATGTCGTATTAGGCCGGACATCGAGAGGAGCCGGGATGGCCAGTTATTACCGGGTGAATAACGAGGAACTTGGCGATCAGGTACTTTATGGTCACTTCTAAATACTCAGTTTTAGCCTCCGCACTTCGCGCGAAGATAAAGAAGTGACCATTGGGCGTTTTATAATCAATTATACTTTGATTTGTTAGAATAATCAGAGTTTTTAGAACTGCCCTAATGTAATTAAAATATTCCGCGGATATTTTGCATTTTTTTTTTTTGAGTGTAAACTACTGTACTTATTTTAGGAGGTTACTATGAAGAATCGGGTATTTCTCATGTTTTCCGCGGTTATCGCCGCGTCTCTCATGTTGTCGTTCTGCGCCCCGGGTACCACGGATACTACTAATCCGCCCGCTGCTGCCGACTTCGGGCCTAAGTTTACCGTGTTTGTATCCGCTTCCGGTAGCGATGCTAACTTCGGTACGAACAAAAATGCTCCGATAAAATCGATCTCCAATGCCATCGCTACTGCCTCAACCCTCGGGTTTACCAATATCTACATCGCGGCCGGAACTTATACCCCGGGGAATGGAATCATGTCCCGTCCTTATGGCGTAGAAATTACGGTTAATAATATTCATCTCA
>MIBD01000132.1:6370-7752 GCA_001829395.1 Spirochaetes bacterium GWF1_49_6
TATAAAAGCAATGAATATTTCTGCAACTGCTGATGGTGGTGGTATTAATATATTAAATGTCAATGGATTAACACTATCAAACTTCATTTTAAATAGCATACATTCATCTGCAAATTTTATTTGTTATCTTGATCTATCAACTAATATTATCATAGATTCTTCATCATTTTATAATTGTAGTTTTAGTGTAAATATGGTAGCAATTTCCGGTTGCTCAATCGTTAAATTCGTTTCTTCTGTGATAACTAATAATTATGGAAGTCTTGATAATACCCAGTTTATGGTTTTTGCGGGTCCGTACACTTCTAATCTATTCGTATCAAATAACTTATTCGGGGGAACAAATAATTCTACAACCTCTATAGGAGCTAGAATAGGTGTAACAAATTACATTTTTGTAAATAATACATTTATTTTTAATTGGCTAGGATATATAATGAGAATAGGCACGAAATCCACCAACGATATTAATGCAGTAAATGACACCGCATACACTTTGGCCACGGTTTCAAGCGGTAATAAGCTCACGAATTTCTAAGTAACAATCCACGGGACGGTGCTTCGGCTTCGCTCAGCGCCCTGCGCCGTCCCTTTTCTATTTCAATAGCGTTTAATTCCTTAATAATCCATATTCTGAAATCAACTTGTAACTTTTAAATTTTCACTTCCTAATCCGCACGCGAGCGGAATTTCAAATACGCCAGACCAAGCGCGAGCGCGTGCACCGCGAACCCGATCAGCGCGATCACGAGGAACGTCCCGATATCCGAATGAATCGCCTCGAACGACTTCCCGATCCAGAACGTGGGGAGGATGCCCGCGATATACTGGAGCGGGGACTGCGTGAAGAACGGCAGGGCGACCGGCAGGAAGAATATCCCGTCGAGCTTCGCGAGCGCAAGGGCTTCCACCTTGTTCCCGGCGAACGCGGTCAGCAGGAGAGTCATCAGCGGCGCCTCCATGCACGCCATCAGCGCGATCGGGATAAACCGCAGGTAGTCGAACTCCACCAGGTTGATCGCGGGGGCGAGCGTCAGAATCAGGATAAGGCTCGCGAGAGTGGGCATGGCGATCTTGTACGCGAGGTATCCCGTCTTACGGAGCGGAGTGACCGCGATTACCGGCAGGATGTTCTCGTCACGGTCGTCGAGCAGCATGAATGCGACCACCCACCCGTAGAACGCCGGAACCATCAGCGTGAAGAACGCGGTGACCAGAGGATAGTAGGCCTTGAGGTCGAAGTAGGTTAGGAGGACGTCCCTAAGCGGCGGCAGTCCGAAACGGAACACGAGCGCCATCAGGAACGGGGCGATCGTGATCGCGATCAGGATATCGTCGCGGACAATATTTTTTATATCGTTACGTAATAGCGCGGCTATTTT
>MIBD01000133.1:0-4931 GCA_001829395.1 Spirochaetes bacterium GWF1_49_6
AAAAGGCAGCCCCTTTACTTTTTGCCATAGTGAGGATAACAATATAGAATAATAGCGAGGGGAAATCTATGGCAAACAAAAGCGAACCGGTATTCAAGAGTTATCAGATGGATCAACTGATCATGTTTCCGCCGGATATCGGGGAAACGATACCTGAAAAACATTTAGTCCGGGTAGTCAACAGGTTTGTGGAGAGACTGGATTTATCATCGATAATCAGACGATATCCGGGGGGAGGAAGTTCGAGCTACCATCCGCGGATGATGCTGAAAGTATTGCTCTACGCCTATGCCGATAAGGTTTATTCGAGCAGGCGTATAGCGAAATCGGTCAGGGAGAATTTGAATTACATTTGGATAGCGGGATGGAACAAGCCGGACTTCAGGACAATCAACCGTTTCCGGTTATCAATCAAAGATGAAATCGGGGAGATATTTTACTCGATGGTGGAAATGTTATTCGGGGACGGATACATCAAGCTGGAGAATTACTTTTTAGACGGAACGAAGATCGAGGCGAACGCAAATAAGTATAGTTTTGTTTGGAAGAAATCGGTAAAGAAAAATAAAGCCAAATTGATTGCGAACGTAGAAGAACTGTTGAAGCGGATTGACGAGGAAAACGAAAGGGAGAATGAGGCGTACGGAGACAAGGATTTAGAGGAAATGGGGGAAGAGGCGGGAATCGATTCCGAGAAATTAAAAGCAAAAGCGAAGGAATTGAACGAAAAGCTGAAAAACAAGCCAAACGATAAAGAAACAAAGAAAGCGTTGAAGAAGATAGAAGGGGATTATTTACCGCGTCTTACGAAATATGAGGAGCAGGAAGAACTGCTGGGGGAACGAAACAGTTACAGCAAGACCGACACGGATGCGGTTTTTATGCGGATGAAGGAAGACCACATGAGAAACGGACAGTTAAAACCGGGATACAATGTTCAGATAGGGACGGAAAATCAGTTTATCGTGGGATTTAGCGTACATCAGAGGCCGGGAGATACGGGGACGTTTATCCCGCATATGGAAGAGATAAAAAACGGACTGCCGAAAATGCCTGAAAATATTATCGCGGATGCCGGGTACGGGAGCGAGGAGAATTACGATTATGTCGATCGGCATGATTTCGGGAATTATATCAAATACAATAATTTCAGGATTGAAGATACGAAAAAGTTCAAGGAAGATTTATTCCGAACTGAAAACCTTACTTATGATATTGAAAGCGATGCATACGGATGCCCAAACGGAAAAGAGTTGAAATACACCCATACCAAGTCTTTTAAAACGGAAAACGGCTATCTCACGGAAAGGCTGATTTACGAATGCGGGGACTGTAATGGATGTCTGCTCAGGGAACAATGTCATAAGGGCAAAGCGAACAGAACAATTCAGGTCAGTCATCGGCTCAATTATTACCGCCGTATCGCCAAAGAAAATCTGAAATCCGAAATAGGATGGGAACTGCGCCGTTTGCGCGGTGTAGAACCGGAATCGGTGTTCGGGGATATTAAATGGAACGCCGGATTTCGCCGCTTTCTGCTCCGCGGATTGAAAAATACTATTTTAGAATGGGGATTGATATCGATAGGTCATAATTTAAGGAAAATGTCGCTCCGCTTGAGTAAATCTTTTTTCTGTTTTGTAAACTCTATCTCAGATATGCTGCGGCTAAAATTTCTTCCCTCTTTTGCCTAAAAAACAAAAAAGAGGCTATCCTAAGATAGCCTCTTTATATTTATAGGATTAATCCCCTCCGGATTAACGGTAAGCTTAGTTAGCTCCACCACCGGGAACTGTTTCATTAGACATTCTCATCTGTTCCTGTTTCATCAGGTGCAGCTGCTCGCCGATAGTCTTGAGTTCATATAATTTCTGATCCAAAGTCTTCTGGGCGAGAATTCCCCACCATTTTTCATCTTCTATATCTAAACTTTCGCGGACAATTGCGCGGTCGAAAGCGAGCTTAACATCTTTGAAGTAGATGATGAAGTCGCCGCCGGCATCGGTTTCCGGCTTGTAAACCACATAGGAGTCAAACTTAACATAGGGATAGCTCAACGGATACAACGGGATACGCTGCAGTATGCGGTCGCGGATATCGTCAGCGTAAACAGGGTTAACCCAAGTCAGTTGGCGCCAGCCGTCGAACTGCGTATGCCCGAGGAAATATTCCTGGATATTGCCGTCGCGGTCTTTCAGACGCAGAGCGATCTGATGCGTATAATTCAAGCCGTAAACCCATGCCTGAATATACTTGATCTGTCCGACATTGACTAAAACACCCATAGGCATTTCATTTTCGCCGTCAGCGGTAAGCTGGTTCACATAAGAACCGTTATCGTAATAGGCGAAAAATTCATAGGGAGGCGAGACTAATGCCCAGGAAAGGAACTTCCATTCCGGGAAATGTACTCTCACACCCATAACAGTGCCGAATCTTTTACTTTCAACTTTTTGGCAGTAGGAGTCCAGATTGTTTTTTACAGTATTTGCCGAAGAGTTCAGCTTGATTTTCCACATTTCGAGCTTCCAATCATCGATGGTAAACTCGACTGTCGGATAACCGTACTGAGCGAAGTCAAGTTCAGGATGTTTAGCTATTTCTTCCTTGTGAACCTGCTTATCCTTATCCAGAACTTGAGTCATATTCTTTTCAAATTCCGTAAAATCGATCAGAACTTTTTCCGTGGCAGAGTAAACGCTGCCGAAGAAAAAAGCAACCAGAGCAACCGCTGCGCCGAGAATTTTTGTCCGCATATCTTCACTCCTTGAATTAATATTTCCCTTCCGTAGATAGACTATTTTTATGGTATATTTTGTCTATTTTTTCCCAAAAAGTCAAGCATTTCTGATTAACTTTTCGTAAAAATGAGTCTGTAAATTGCGCATTATTATCATCGACTTCCGCGCTTGATAAGTTTAATACTTTATAAAAAAATTTTATTCAACGAGTATCGGGAACGCGGGCTGCCATTTTCCTATATATTGCCCCTCGGGTATTTTATTTCCCCGTTCCAGAAGCACGATTTGCTTCACATCGGTGTTTTTTTTCAGCGTCAATAACAGCCCCTGGATCAGCCACACCATCTGGTCGTTCTTATCGCGGATATAGGTCGACAGTTTTTCGCTGAAATTGATGACGATTCCCGTCGAGTTCTTATCCCGGACGAGCCAGATATCCGATACCTTCAGGTCGTCCTCGACCGGCATTCGGAGCTCGTACTTCAACGGGCCGAGGAAATAGTCCTCCACCAGTTTCTGCTCCATATAATCCGTTACCGGGTTGATTTTCAGCGAACGCGGCTCCGATTCCATCTTCTGGAACAGCATGTCCGGGTAGTAGAACGTGTACTGCATCTGGCTGAGCATGAGAAAACGGATAGTCAGCCACGCGGCGACTCCCAATACCACGACGATGATGCTTACCGGTATTAACGGGACCTTATGATCCTCTATCCATCTTTTTACTTTCACTGGCAAAATCCTTTCGTTTTATTGTACTCGGTAACATATTTCTTGATCCCGTAATAGAGTCCCTTCGCTACCAGTTCCTGATAGTCCTTGGATAGTAAACGCTTCTCTTCCTCTTTGCTCGATATAAATCCGACCTCGACCAGGATGGCGGGGATCGGGTTATATTTCAGTACGTAAAAATTGCCCGCTTTTACGCCGCGTCCGGTGGCTCCCGTGGTATTGACCAGCGTCTTATACACGAAGTTCGCCATCTGCTGGGATTCGAGCTTGATACCGTCATGTATCAGGTCGGCGATGATCGAGTAGAGCACCGCGGTCTTTTCCACATCCGTCTTGGAGAAACCCGCGTTCTCGTATATTTCTAATTGCGTGGACTCCATATCGGAAACATTGTCCGACAGGTAGTAAACCTCGATACCCTTCGCGTTTTTATCCGGGCTGGCATTGGCATGGATGCTTACGAATACCGCGTGATAGTCCTTCGCGATTTTCGAACTATAGGCCACCCTGTCCTCGAGCGTGACAAACACGTCCGTCTTCCGGGAGAGGAATACTTTGAGGCCGGGTTCCGCCTTGAAGTTCAGGTACACCATTTTCGCGAGGTTCAGGACTATATCCTTCTCCTTACCGCCCGATTTCCCGAGCGCCCCGGGGTCGTTCCCGCCGTGTCCCGCGTCGATAATGATCGCGTTTATCGGGACAAATCCGTCATTATTATAACAAGCCGGCGGAGTTTTGTCACTCTTTAAATCGTTGGTAGATTTCTGGTCGGTTACTTTGGCGGGCTTGATTTCCTCGATTATCGTAACGCCGGGTTTTTTATTCGTCGCAACTTCTTCCATAATAATAATATTTTCGTGTATCCCCGGATTGACGGGGGCGGCGTTCGTTTTCTTCTGGGTGTCGGTCAGTTTACCCATATCGACGAACTGTTCCGTCTCGATCAATTTACCGTTTAACGGGGGATTCGTGCCGGAGTACTTTTTTACTATTTTAATCAGCGTATCCGCGTAGGCCTTCGGGAGCACGATGCCGCCCGAGGAATCCGTGCCGAGACGCTCGTCGAAATAGTAGACTTTATCCTGATGGACAAGGTAGGGCATCATGAGAAAAAGCCGCACCTTCAGGTCGTCGTTCATAAGGTCGCAGTATCCGAGGTCGAGATTGATTTTCAGGTGGAGATGGTAATCCTTGCAGAATTGTACGAGCGATATGGCGCCCTTACCGGGGGGTACGTCTGCGCTCGTGAAATTGTAAAACGCGCCGGTCAGAAATAATAAGAGCAGGATCGAAGCCCTTTTAAGCATTCTTTAACTTCCATATAAAATGCAAACCCTTCAATGTCAGGTGTTTGTCTATTATATTTATCGACGTAGATGACTGTTGTATTAGTTCGCTGAGGCCTCCCGTCGCGATAATCACGCAATCCTTCCACCCCATCTCGGCTTTAATCCTGCG
>MIBD01000133.1:4962-5486 GCA_001829395.1 Spirochaetes bacterium GWF1_49_6
TTGAGGAGTCCCGAACGGATGCCGTCGACCGTGTTCTTGCCGATCAGTTTCGGCGTAATCGATAGATCGATATGCGGGAGCTTGGAGGCTTTTTCCTCCATCGCGCTGAGGGAGGTCAGCATACCGGGGACAATGAGGCCGCCGATATAGGTGTTGTCCGCGGAGACTACGTCGAACGTGGTGGCGGTGCCGAAATCGACGATGATGAGATTCCTGCCGGGGTACATGCATATCCCCGCGTAGGCGTTCACGATACGGTCGGCGCCGATTTCGTTGGGGTTGTCGTACTCGATCTTCACCGGTATCAGGGTGCGGTCGATAAAAACGGGCGTGATGTCCATATACTTGCCGAACATGTGCTGGAACGGGTAGTCGAGACGCGGCACGACGCTGGAGACGATCACTCCCGTGATGCCGGATTTACCGATCCCCCACAGGTCGAGGAGGCGGAAAAAATGCACCGCGAGGTCGTCGGTCGTCATCTGCTTGTCGGTCTTCGAGTTCGCGTATTGAATCACTTCGCC
>MIBD01000133.1:5492-5772 GCA_001829395.1 Spirochaetes bacterium GWF1_49_6
GTCGAACACGCCGTATGTGATATTCGTATTCCCGATATCGATTGTGAGAAGCACGCTGTACTCCTAGATGGTTTCGCTTTTTAACGGACGGGTCATCAGGGAACTGAGTTCCTGAAGCGGGTCGGAATGTTCGTAGAGCATCCGGTAGACCGCTCTGGAAATAGGCATGGGGATATCGAGTTCGTCCTCGAATTTTACGGCTGTTTTGACAGTCTCCACCCCTTCGGCGACCATTTTCATCGAGCCGGTGATCTGTTCCATCGTCTTTCCCGAGGCGAGA
>MIBD01000134.1:0-2344 GCA_001829395.1 Spirochaetes bacterium GWF1_49_6
TTCCGGGGAGCGCGAACGGATATCTCCTGCAATATTCTTCGCCGATGTGAATATTATTAGTCGTCCATATAATCTTTCCCCCTTCGGGCATCGCGTCACGGGAGTTTAGCGTGAGATTGAACACAATCTGCTCGATCTGGGTCATGTCCGCGTAAATATTACTCAGACGGGGTTTCGTTTTCAGGACGATATTGATATTCGCCCCGATCAGCGGTTCGATGACCTTTTTCATCTCGATCAGCTGATTGTTCAGATTGATATTAAGGGGGCTGAGTATCTGCTTCCGGCTGAATGCCAGCAGCTGGGAGGTGATCGACGTCGCCTTGTCAGCCGCGTCTATGATATTCTTTAAAAATTCAAGGAGTTCCGGGTCGGTGTTCGGGTGGTACTGGATCAGGTCGGAGTATCCGCGGATGACGGTGAGGTAATTCCTGAACTCGTGCGCAACTCCCCCAGCGAGTTTACCGAGCGTATCGATTTTATTCAGTTGGAATAGCTGACCCTGTAAAGTTTCCCGTTCCGTCTCGTTGTTTTTTTGCAGCGTGATATCGCGGGCCATCCCGGTATTCCCGATAATCTCGCCGTTCTGGTTGACGATGACCGTAAAATACATCTCCAAACAGACGTCTTTATCATTGATAAAAAAATCTTCCTCGAACGCGAGCTGTGTCTTGATACTAAACAATTTTTCAAGGTAATTATTGAACTTCAACGCGATTTCAGGGGTAAATAGGTCGGCGTTGGTTTTGCCTATTACCTGTTCGCGCGTCAATTCGAAAAAGGTCTCGAACGCCTTGTTTACCTCTATGAAACGTCCTTCGTTATCTTTGAGCCAAAGCATATAAGGGATATTGTCCAGCATCGCCTTCTGGTGCGCTTCGATAGTTTGGAGTTGAGTGTTGATATCCTCGATATTCTGCTGTTGGACGAAAAATTCGTTGATCAATCGGGAAATATCGCCGAATTCCGATTTCGCCCGCGAAAGATTTTTTATCGGCTCGAGATTTTTCATTTTCAGCGTATTTGAAATACTTCTTAACGGGAAAACAATCCGGTATAACAGGATGATAAAGAACAGGATATAGGACGCGGCCAGGAGAAATCCCACGATAAAAAGCTGGCCGAACAGCATGTTTCCGTATTCGATAACCGCGTTGTCGATAAAGGTGATTCTCGCGTAATGGGTAAAATTCCACCCGGGTAAGCGGATATTCACCGCCAACTGCGAACCCGACCGCTCGAAATCATACGCCGTATTAGTAAATTCCGCGTCGATTATTTCTATTTCCGACGCGTAGACGTCCTTTTTCAGGTCGTCGATGAACTTATCGTCCCATTTTTTCGCGACAAAGAAATATCCCGCCGGCGGGGTTTTCCTTTCGAAGTCGCTCGTGGGATGGATAGTGCTTCCGAACAACTGGTAATGTGTATTATTGTAATGAATGAAAATTTCCATGTAGCGGTTGGTGGAAAAATACCCGTACATTTCCCCGGGTTCGATGGGTATGAGGCTTAATAGATCGGCAGTATCCGAATAATTACTGTCGTTTTTATAATACACACGGGTTCCATTGGTTTCGTATACCCACAGTAATTGAATATCGATGGAGGGAAATAACGGATCGAGATTGGCCTTGGCCCAGGCTGTTTTTTTATATTTTGCATAATCGACCATTTCATCCCAGAACGTATAATCCTGGATCATTTTTTTAATCACTTCCGATTTCAGATAAGTGGCGGTTTTAAAGAATTCCTGCTTTTCCAGAAGATGCTGTTTGGCGAAGTAGTTGATGTTATCACGGCTATTTTGAACCTGTATTGCGAAGAATAACGATACAAGCAGCAGGTGGAAGAATAAATAGACGACGATCCACCATGATATTTTCACATTACACTCCGCATATATATTAAGGTGTTCCAAAAAAAGCGCAAGATTATATGCAAATTGAACTGAATAATAAATATATTCATATTTGTGCTCATTTATCTTTTTATAATTCCTTCACTATCGATAGTATTTCCGCCGATATTTCGTTTCACCGTCTCCCGCGACGTGTTCGCGTAGCAGTACGCGCAGAAATGCGGGCAGGTGTCGTATTGCCCGATGTCCTTCGACGGGATACACCCGCAGAATTTCCGCTGTCCCTTATCCTTGAATACCCCCGTCTTCCCCCGCCCGAGGAACTCCGCCAGCACGCGGTCGTCCGGGGATATCCGTGCGATCAGCTCGTTGTCCACGCACTTGTTATGCGCGATACCGAATTCGTCGAGATCGATCTCCTGCGCGCATGAAGCGACCGATAGCCCCCAGTTCCGGTTCATATCGTATAATCCCCGCGCCGCT
>MIBD01000134.1:2371-2794 GCA_001829395.1 Spirochaetes bacterium GWF1_49_6
ATATAATCGATTCCCTCCCGCGCGAGGTTTCGGACGACCTTAGGGTAACGCGCGATCTCGCAGAAGCTGAAGACGAGTTTCTCCGTATAGGGGTGAATTCTGTCCCCCACGGCGCGGACCCGAGCGAGCAAATCATGCATCCCGGTGCGCGGGGTGAGTATTAACGGGTCGTACCGCCAGACGGCGCGCTCCTTACCGTAGCGGCGGGAAAGCTCTATGAACGATTCGATGCGTTCGTCGAGCGGGGGCAGACCGGGTTCGAGTCCCGTCCCGTCGTAATGATTCAGCGTGAACTGGAAATAAAACCCGTATCCCATCCGCGCGGCCTTCTCCAGTACGGGAAAGAACGGACGGGGGTTTTTCGTCCAGAACACGAAGAATCGCGTTTTAGCGAACGAGACGTAAACGGGCGCGCCGTTGAAC
>MIBD01000134.1:2944-5666 GCA_001829395.1 Spirochaetes bacterium GWF1_49_6
TCCCATTTGAAGGACATACATTTCTCCCTAAAACGCATAATAATAATCGTAGTTTGTTGATAAGTAAAGTCAACCATGATATTATTTTAAGCGGGGAAAAAAACAGCTTGTGAAATATTTAACAAATACTTGCGCGGCGGAATATTTTATGATATAATAGGGCGGTTTTTAATACCCTGAGTATCTGGAGTATCCGGGGTATAACCAAGATAAAAACGCTCAATGGCCGCTTCTTTATCTTCGCGCGAAGTGCGGAGGCTGAACGTGATTATTAAAAGTGACCGTAGTTTCCTCAATAAAAAACACGTACCGGTGGGCGTGTTGATAAAATACGGCTGTCATTGCGAGTTAATCCGTCAGGATTAATCCTAACGGATTGACGAAGCAATCTATATAATGGAATGAATTTTATAGACTGCTTCACCCCGTGTATCGTAAAAAACTACGCGGGGTTCGCAGTGACAGGAAAACTCATAATATTTGTGTTTGTCAACCCCTTGCAGTTAAAAACCTTTCCGTTACTCATTTCATAGTCCATCATTACAGGTTTATCAGGAGGATTCCATGTTTAATAAACAAGAGGTGGAAGTTCAGTTAGCCGACGATCTAATCAAGTTCGTCGAGAAATGGCGGGACAAGCCCGGTAACATGATTATGATCCTTCATAAGGTTCAGCAGACCTACGGGTATATTCCCCGCGAGGTCGCGCTGAAGGTTTCACGGATGACGGACATTCCTCTCGCGAAGATTTACGGGGTGGTGACTTTTTATCATTTCTTCAAGCTGAAAAAGCCCGGTAAGCACATGATTTCCGTGTGCATGGGCACCGCGTGTTACCTCAAGGGCGGCGAGGATATTATCCAGACTATCGAGGATACCCTCGGGCTTCCCGTAAACGCTACCACCGAGGACGACGAGTTTTCGCTGGAAGCGGTGCGGTGTGTTGGATGCTGCGGGCTTGCCCCGGTTCTGACTGTGGACGGCGAGGTGTTCGGTAAAGTGGAAAAGGATAAGATACCCGAGATTATTTCGAAGTTCAAGGGGAAATAGGTGCATTTCGCCGTTTCCGACTTCCTGTCGGACATCGCGCAGAACTCTATCGAGGCCGGATCGTCTTCGGTGATGATAGAGTACATCGAGGGGGACGGCCGTCTGGAGGTCTATATCTCCGATAACGGGAAGGGGATGGACGCCGAGACTGTCGAACGGGTAAAAGACCCGTTCTATACCGGCGGGCATAAGCACGATGGGCGGAAGGTCGGCCTCGGGATACCGTTCCTGATACAGGCGGCGGAGGCCGCGGGCGGCGGGTTCGAGATTAAATCGGAACCCGGTTATGGGACGTCGGTGTACTTCTCGTTCGACCTCACGCATATCGATTGTCCCCCGCGTGGAAACCTGCCGTCGGCGTTCCTTTCGATGATGCTGTTTCCCGGCGATTACGAACTCGGGATACGGCGGAAAAAGGACGGCTCCGAATACTCGGTACAGCGTTCGGAACTCGTCGAGACTTTAGGGAATTTGGAAGATGTCGATTCGATACTTCTCGCGCGGCAATACCTGACCTCGCTGGAAGAGGAATAAAAGAGGAGAGGAATAAATGGGAAAGATGACGCTGGAGGAGCTTCGGAAGCTCCGTGAAGAAAAAAAGAAAATTGTTGAAAAGAGGGATGTGAGCGATAAGAATGTGATGATTATTGTCGGGATGGGCACGTGCGGGATAGCCGCCGGGGCGAAACAGACCCTCGACGCGTTCCTCGACGAACTCGATAAGCGCGATATCCATAACGTGGTTGTCAAACAGACCGGGTGCATGGGGTTCTGCGCGAACGAGCCGACTGTGGAAGTAAAAAAGCCCGGTATGCCGGACATCGTGTACGGCCGGGTGGACGACAAGATCGCGCGGAAAATCGTCGATAGGCACATTATCCAATCCCGCCTGGTCAACGAGCACGTGTTCGATAAGCCTTCCACCGATATCGTGGGTTAACGGGGGTAAATATGGCATATAAAAATTATATATTAGTCTGCGGCGGAACCGGATGCGAATCCGCGAAGTCCAACGATATTTTCGAGAACCTCAAGAAGGAAGTGACCGCCGCCAATCTGGACGCCGATGTTCAGGTGGTGAAAACGGGGTGTTTCGGATTCTGCGAGCAGGGGCCGATAGTGAAAATCCTGCCCGAGGACGCGTTCTATGTGCAGGTCAAGCCCGAGGACGCTCAGCGGATTGTCGCGGAGCATATCATCAAGGGCCGCCCTGTCGCCGAACTCCTCTACGACGCGGTGAAGGATAAGGGGCGTGTCCGTCTCAAGGACGTGCCGTTCTACCAGAAGCAGTACCGTATCGTTCTGCGGAACTGCGGCGTCATCGATCCCAGGAATATAGACGAATATATCGCGCGCGACGGGTATGCCGCGCTTGAAAAAGTGTTGTTCGCCATGAAGCCCGAGGATGTCATCAACGAACTGAAGAAGGCGGGACTGCGTGGACGCGGCGGCGCCGGTTTCCCGACATGGCAGAAATGGCTCTTTTCCCAGAAAGTTCAGTCCGATGTGAAATATATTATCTGTAACGCCGACGAGGGAGACCCCGGCGCGTATATGGACAGAAGCGTCCTCGAGGGCGACCCGCATTCGGTAATCGAAGCGATGATGATCGCCGGGTACACCGTAGGCTCGTCCCAGGGGTTTATCTATATCCGCGCGGAGTACCCGCTCG
>MIBD01000135.1:0-286 GCA_001829395.1 Spirochaetes bacterium GWF1_49_6
TATATAAAAACTAACAGCGGGACAAGCCCCGCGATGGCCGCTTATACCAACAGCTCGCCGCAGCCGGGATTCTCGGTCACAGTCAACCCGAACGGCCTCAACGGATACAGCGTACTGGTCGATCCCTCGTTCTCGTTCCATTACGGGGACACGGTATGGGTATATGTCTCGATGAAGGACACGAAAAATAACCCCGGCGGCGCTCAGTGGCCGTTCACAGTCCAGAGCGGAGACACCACCAAGCCGGTCATCTCCAAGGCGAATCCCGGCTACGGCGCGGCCGATG
>MIBD01000135.1:313-2757 GCA_001829395.1 Spirochaetes bacterium GWF1_49_6
AGACCACGGACAACTCGCAGGTCGTCCGTGAAATGATGAACGTCGACGTCTATATCGGCGGGATGTGGATAGACGCGGTGACTAACGGGATATTCGTCGCGCCGTTCGCCGGCATCGGCGGCAAGTTCGTATCGAACGCCAATCACGGCTACGACGTCACCGTCGATTATACCGCCGTGTTCTGTTATACGAACACCTACGGCATCCGCGTAGCGATAGAGGACGACAGCGCGTCGGGGAACGCGGTCACGAATACGTGGTACTTCACCATCCGGCCGCCGGACACCACGCCGCCTGTTATCGCGAACTTCGTCCCCACGGGCGGGACTGTCGATATCCCGATTGCGTCCACGTTCTCGTTCATGGTCATGGACAACTACGGAGTAGAGTCGAATAAAATAGTCGTGCTCCTGAACGGGCAGGTCATCCTGTCGAACGCGGAGTTCGCGCCGGCATACGACGGCCCCGGGAGCAGTATTTCGGCGAACGCCCAGAAAGGGCACAATATCATCATCGACCCGGTGGGCGACTTCAACTACGGCGATATTATCACATTGGTAGTAACCGCTATCGACACGAGCACGAATGTGACCGCGGTAACCAATACGCTCCTGTTCCAGCCGGTCGAGCAGGCGTCGGCGTTCACGAGCATCATCGACCCGAAGAAGGGCACCTCGGAGATAGTGGTGAAGATGAACCGGAGCGGAAGCGCGTCGGCCTCGGTCTATACCCTCGCGGGGGACAAAGTCGCGGTTATCCCGGAGAAGTACTATAACGCCGGGGATAACCTCATCTGGGACGGTAAGCTGAACGATACCGGCGACACGGTCGGGAGCGGATGGTACTTCATCCATATCGAGGGCAGCGAGTTCAATATTGTCGTGAAAGTCATCGTAATCCGGTAGGGGGCATAACATGAAAAAAACAGCTATCATCACCCTTTTTATAGTAGTTTTCGCCGGGAATCTCCGCGCGGAATACGGGATGTCCAGTATCCCGGTATTTATGATAGAGAATTATATCGCCCGTTCGCTGGGAATGGCGGACTGCGGGCTGACGGTCAAGGGGGACGTGAACTTTATCACGGTCAACCCCGCGTCGATGGCGCGTGTCAAGCACATCAGCTTCGGCGCGTCCCGGATGACATGGCTCTTCGGGTCGACCTATAACGCGTTCAACTTCGCCCTGCCGATACCGTCGAAATACAACAGCGCGGGTGTGATCGGACTGACCGCCGCGCTCTTCACTATCGACGGGTTCGACGCGACTGTCAACGGGATCTCGCAGGGGATTATAAACTCCGGCGACTTCATGGTCGGGGTAACCTACGCGAACAACCTTTTCGCGCCGTTCGATAATATCCTCGCCGATCAGCAGCATCTCGATATGGGCGTAACCGTGAAGTTCGCGCAGGCGCAGCTCGCGGACTATATCGCGTACAGCCTCGCGTTCGACGCGGGGGTAACCTACTCGCTGAAGGTGAAGAATTTTACCGATTTCCTCGACGTCCGCCAGTTCAAGGGCGAGACCAACCTGACCGATACGTTAACATTCTCCGCCGGGCTGAAGAACCTCGCGCTCAGCCTGAAGGGTTTCACCGATAACGGGCAAGTCCAGTCGCCGTGGTACTTCGGGTTCGGCGCGGCGTATGTCGTGTTCGACAACGACCGGCATGTCGGCGCGCTGATGATGGAAGTCCGCAAGCCGAGCGATAACGTCTGGATGCTCGCGGCGGGCGCGGAATACTCCTATAAGAACACAATTTTCGTGCGGGGTGGATATAAGATAGTGGGGAAAGATTACGAGGGATTCAGCTTCGGATTGGGGCTGAACTTCGAGGTGACCAGTACGCTGGCGTTCACGGTAGATTACTCGTTCGCCCCGCTGGATTACCAGGGACAGACGGATGCGTTCTCGCTGTCCGTTGTGTTCTAACCATAAACCTAATTAATAAAGGAAACCCCCGGCCGTAAGAGGGCTTGATGACAAACAAGGAATTTCGATCATTTTCTGTCACTGCGATACCCCGCGCTGCAATATTTTTTCGATGCGAGGGGTGAAGCAGTCTGTTTTATTCCTTAGCTGGTATTAAAATAGATTGCTTCGGATTAGACCTCGCAATGACAAAAAAAGTTTGTCAACGGCCGTAAGACCGGGGGTTATTTTTATCTTTTAGGGTGTCGTCCATACATCGTTGGTACAATAACCGCCATCCGTATAACCCGCGAAAACCCATATCTTATTATCGAATACCTCGGGCTCGAAGTTAGACCTCGCGAGGAAAGGAGCATTTGTCGCGGCACAGGTCCAATTCACCCCATCGGGCGAATACCAGACATCATTGGTAGATGAATACGCCGAATAGAATCCGCCGATCACCCAGAGATTTCCGCCCGCGGAAACACACCCGAACGCCTGACGATTCCCGAAGGGCGCGGTAGAAC
>MIBD01000135.1:2773-8529 GCA_001829395.1 Spirochaetes bacterium GWF1_49_6
CCGTCCAGTTTGTTCCATCGGACGTACACCATACGTCGGAATAAGTAGGCATATAATCGCTGGCGTTAGTCCGCCCGCCGATTAACCATAGTTTACTATCCTTGACAATGAGACCGAAATTCATCCTGCCGGGAAACGGCGGATTGGGGTTCGCGCATGACCAGTTTGTCCCGTCCGACGTAAACCAGACGTCATTGGTAAGCTTCCCCGAAAAATTCTCAAAACCCCCGATCAGCCATATCTTATTTTTAAATACGACACAACCATGAAGGAATCTCGCTCCCCACGGGGCGGAGGCATTCGCCTCAGACCAGTTCGTCCCGTTTCCGCTGGAATAAACAGACGACTGGACGACACCGCCGGTAACAACCCCTCCCATCAGCCAGAGACTGTTATTAAACGCGACCATCTGATGGTAATGTATCCCGGTTCCAGGGATATAATTCGCGGTATCCATGACCCAATTACTGCCGTCGGCGGTATGCCAAACCTCTCCGAGATATCCTGCGGAAAACCCGCCGATCATGTAGATTTTCCCCTTGAATACGTCGGAAGAGAAAAACCCTGTCTTGTAAAACCCGGAGTTAGTGACATAAGCCCATTCTTTTCCCGCGCCGGCGAACGGGTCGACCGGTACAACCGGAGGCGGAGTGACCGCAGCCGGGCTGCATGAAACTACCGCGAGCAGCAACACATACAAAAAAGCATTTTCCCACACTTTCTTCATAAATTCTCCTCCTGAGATGATTATTTTTTGATGAGACGAAAAACGAAAGGATTTTTACTGATTATTCCATTCCATTCCGCCCAATCTTATTTACAGGGTAAATATTTACTGCACTTTTTTCACGTTAAAATTCGTCACCGTTTCGGGGTTGGCGGTTTTAATCTTTTCGGCTAACGCAAACGCCTTATCAGCGGCATGCGAGTAGTGGAAGACCAACTGGAACTTAGCGACCTTTACTTCGACCAGCGTCAGCTTTTCCTTGAGGGTCTTCAGGTACTCCCGGATGGAGTCCATCGCGGGGTTATCCAGGCAGACCAGTTCGATCTCGGTAATCTCCATCTTGAATAGCGGGATATACTTTAGGGCGAATAACAGCGGAAGAATAATCAGCATCGCGATCATGGACAACTCGAAGAATCCGAGACCTGTCGACATACCGACAGCAACCGAGAAAAAGAAGATCGCGGTATCTTTGGTATCCCGCAGGGTGGTGCGGAAACGGATGAAACTCATCGCGCCGAAAAGCCCGATAGCGCGGGCGAAGTTATCCCCGATCACGTTAATTACCATTGCCGAAACAAGTGTTACGAGTATCTGCGCGTGCAGGTTCGATTTTTCGAACTCGCGCCCGCTGTATGCGATATAGGACACGCCCCCGATTATCAGCGCGAATCCCAGCGCGGCTATCATCCTCCAGAATATCACCTCCAACCCAATCGGATTACCCATCGCGATAGGAGAAAGACTGTCGAAAAATTTCTTTAAATCCATGATTTTTCCTTATATGGTTATTTACTGTAAAGGTCTTCCAAATGCATCCCCTCGAGGAGACTTACATCGACCTGATTAGTATAGGAATTGAATATCACCTTACGGCCGCGTTCCCCGCCTGTATTGGTCGCTGCCACCCGGATTTCGTTCTGCCGGAGTAACTCCTGCGCGATTTCGATATTCCTGTCGCCGATGAAGAATATCTCGGATTCATCGAAGATGATGAACGCGCCGCCGGTAACAGTCGCCTCGAGGAACTGTTTTTTCGACCCTTCCTTGATGAACTTGTTAATAAGAGTGGGTATCGCGACATCGCCGTATTTCGTACTGACCATGCCTTTCGAGGAATCGGGCAGGAGAAAATGAATCATCCCGCCGTACTTATTTATTTTATCGTACATGGTTACAGCCACACATGAACCGAGAACGGTCTTGATAACTACCGGCTTTTTCGAGAATATCAGTTCGCCGGGATTCAAAAAATAATGGGGTACACCGCCCGAATCCATCTATTCATCCTCATGGGAACTTATAACTTCTGGTAAATCGAGTTCCGGTTGATTTTAAAACGATGCTGTAATCCTACCAAACTCTCCGATAGGCCGAGTATCAGGTAACCCCCGGGCTTGATGTAATTTGCTATCTTATTAATTATATATTCTTTTTCTTTATTTTCAAAATATATCAGGACATTTCTCAGGAACACGACGTCGAATAATTTATTGAACGGGAACGATTCCAGCAGGTTCATATAACGGAAGCTCACCAAATCTCTAATCGGCTGCGCCACGCTGAAATCATTGGTCTCCTTGTCGAAGTTGAAATAATCCTTGAGGAGCTTATCCTCCAGATGCCCCCGGACCTTGGTATAATGATACACTCCGGCCTCCGCCAGATGGATCATCTTGCGGGAGATGTCGGTCGCGAGTATCTTCGCATCATAGTCCGCGGGATTGGTTAACGCCTGCTTGAGGGTGATCGCCATACTGTAAGGCTCCTCGCCGGACGAGCATGCCGCGCTCCAGATACGGATATATTCCTGCGAATCGCGGGCTTTTTCCAAATAATCCCTGAGAAACTCGAAATGGACGGGCTCACGAAAGAAAAAGGTGAAATTCGTCGTCAGAACATTGAGGAAATCCGACACCATCTTACCGCTCTCGTCGGCCTGTAACGCCTGATAATACTCCTCGAAGCTATGGAACTGCTTCGCGGGTCCGACATATTTCGACAGACGGTGGATCAGCAGGTATTTCTTATGGTCGCGCAGTTTGATCCCGCTGAGTTCGAATAGCATTTTGGAAAACTTTTTAAACTGTTCGTCCGTTAACTGGGGGTAATCTAGTTCCATGCGTTTCACCTTTTACAGGCGTATTTAATAAACCCCTATCTCACTAGTATTTAGATATTCTACCCTTATTTCATGATTATATCAAATTCCGTTACGGGTATAAAAGGTTTTCCTATTATTAAGTTACGGTTAAGATTCAGTCGGTTTTTGGTTGTGATTTCCAGCCTATGGGTGTATAATAAACTATTAGGGTTATAGGAGTTGGTGAAATGAGAAAATATCTCGGATGGTTATCGGCTATAGCTGTTTCTATGGGTTTCGTGCTTTCGGTGTCATGCTCCCAGCTCGCATCGGGCGGGGGATTTTTAGAGATACCGAAGGTATCGAAGAATACCAATAAAGTGAAAACCTCCACCTATGTTTTCGACCTCAGCTCCGTTCCGAGTATCACTATCGAGATCAGTTCCAATAACTGGAACACCATATTAACCAATTTTGACAAGAATACCAATAATGAGACTATGGTCGTAGCCGATTTTAAATTCCAAAAGGGCGCCGATATATATACCTTTCAAAATATCGGTTTCCGCCTCCGTGGTAATTCCAGCCGGGAACGCCCTGAAGGGACACCCAGTGGATTGCATAACCCCACTTCGCCCGACTGGCATCATACGCATTTTAAAATCGATCTCGACCAGTTCGCGACAGTCGGCACTAATTTCTATAAGCTCGACGGGTTCAACCTGAAATGGTGCAAGGACGATCCCGATTACGCCCGTGAAGTCTACTGCTATCACCTGTTCCAGAAGTTCGGCGTATGGACCGCGCCTCTCGTCAGTTATTGTAAGGTTTATATTAAGATTAAGGAAGACCCTGCCGCGGCATATTTCGGTATCTACGAGATGATCGAACCGATCGACGAACGTTATATCAAAGCCCGTTTCCCGGATGAACAGGAGAACGGTTTCTTATGGAAGTGCCTCTGGGGCGCGAACCTCGGAACTCCTGGGGGCGGTGATATCGGAATGGAAATAATTGACCCGAATAACGATGGCAATAGTTACCGCCCCTGTTACGACCTGAAAACCCAGAAAACGAACTTCGCCGCCGCGAAAGCGCAGTTATTGGCCTTCATTAATAACCTGAACACTAAAACCGGCTCCGACTTCATTACTTGGATTAAATCCGCGATGGATGTCGACCTGCTTCTTCGTACTTACGCCGTCAACGACCTCGTCGGAATGTGGGATGATTATTGGAAGAACAACGGGAATAATTATTACCTTTATTTCGACGATCTCGGCAAGTGTTACTTCATCCCTTACGACTATGACAACACCTTGGGAACCGGTATTTCTTACTATGGCAATCCCGGCACTGATAACATCATCACTTGGGGTCCTGGTACCGGGGCGGTATTAATCAATAAAGTCTTCGATGTAACTGAATTCAAAAACACTTATATCAAATATGTCTCCGAACTAATCAATAAGACCAACGACCTGTTCGACTTTGTAAAAAGCACGAACCGTATCAAAATATGGCAGAATCTGATTACCGCCGATGTCGCCAACGATACCGGCGAGGATATGGCGATATCCGATACATTGTTCGCTACATGGACGGACTTCAACTATTATAAACTGTTCTCCGGGGAAGTGGACGTTAACTTCTTCAAGACCCGTATCGTCTACGCCCAGCTCCAGCTCGGCCTGCCTACCAACGCGAACTCATGGACAGATACCGGCGGCGGCGGAGATACTACCGCGCCTACATTTTTATCACCTGATTACGGATATCCGATGGTTTACATTGAAGGTCCTTGTGATTTTTATATCATCCCTAAAATCAATGAAAGCGGTACGGTATATTTTGTAACTCTCTCGAACAACACTACCCCACCAACATCCGCGCAGGTAAAAGCTGGAAAGGATGGAAACGGAAATAATGCACCTTTCAAGGGAAGTATAACTCTACCAGCAAATACAACAGACTACCTTCAAAAATTTGGAACTTCTGGGAATAAAACTTATGATTTCTATATAGTCGCTCAAGACTCTCTTGCAAATTTACAAGCTAATCCCACTAATATCGAGATTACAACTCCAATAGCCCCATTTGACAGCCCGCATGATAACGGTGATTCTACACTAACTTTTAAATTTAACAACCCCACAGACGGAAATATCTATATGAGAGGGACTTTTAATGGATGGGGTACAACGCCAATGGTAAATGTAATTTCTAATTTATGGAGTCTCACCCTTACAAAAGTTTCAGGCATTGTTGCCGGGAGTATTTATAAATTTTATACTGATTCGACCAATTGGCCGTATGATGCATATTTTTACGATATTAACAATCCTTCCAATGCAGGGCCGAATAATTTTGATTCTATAGTCTGGTGGTAAAATACAAAATAGTCAGTTATTTCATTTGGGGGAGTGAACGCTCCCCCTTTTTTCTCACATGGACGCCTCTTAGTACCGCCCGAATAAACTTTAGGATACCCTAATGAAAAACCTGATTGGCTTTCTCCTTCTTTTTACCCTCGTCTCCTGCGGCAGTAACGAAATCCGCCCCACCGTCCCGGTAAAAGTCACCACTGGCGCGGACTATGTGTTCGATCTCAAGGCGCTCCCGAAAATTACCATCGAGGTCTCCACCGAGGAGTGGAACAAGCTCCTCCAGTACTACGATATGAACTCCCGTAACGAGACGATGGTGAAGGCGGAGTTTACGTTCGAGAAGAACGGGGTAATCGAGAAAATGACCGGGGTCGGCCTGCGTATCCGGGGGAACCTGAGCCGGAAGCGTCCCGAGGGTTCCAAGGGTCAGCTCCATAACGCGGCCTCGCCGAATTGGAATCACGCGCATTTCAAGCTGGACTTCAACGAGTTCATATCGGTAAAAACAAACTTTCACGGCCTCGGCGGCCTCAACCTGAAATGGTTCAAGGACGACGGG
>MIBD01000135.1:8634-12062 GCA_001829395.1 Spirochaetes bacterium GWF1_49_6
GTATTTCGGGGTATACGAGATGATCGAGCCGCTCGATAAATACTATCTCAAGGCGCGCTTCGGCGATCCGTCGATGGGCGATGACGGTTACTTGTGGAAGTGCCTCTGGGGCGCGACTCTCGCCAAGGGCGGGGGAAGCAGTATGGGGACGGAGTACGTCAACCTGTCCAACAAGTCCCTCAGCGTCCAGCCCGCGTACGACCTGAAAACGAAAAAAGCCGACATCGAGAACGCTAATGCGCGGCTTGTCGACTTTATCGATAAACTGAACACCAAGCAGGGTGACAACTTCAAGAACTGGATCGTGGACGCGATGGACGTCGACCAGTTCCTCCGCCTCTACGCGGTCAATATCCTCGTGGGGATGTGGGACGATTACTGGAAGAATAACGGCAACAACTATTATTTCTATTTCGATGAAAAAGGCCGGGCATATTTCATCCCCTACGACTACGATAACACGCTCGGCGTCAGTATGCCGAACTTCGGGAATATGGGTACCGAGCATGTGGTGAACTGGGGGCCGAGTCCCAAGCCGGTCCTGCTGAATAAAATCCTCGCAGTGCCCGAGTTCAAGGCGAAATATATCCAGTATGTCTCCGAACTGATCAGCCCGACCAACGACCTGTTCGATTTCACATGCAGTACGAACCGGATTATCGAGTGGCAGACCATGATATCGCCGTACATATCCAACGATACCGGGGAGGATATGGCGATAGTCGATCAACCCACCGGCGGATGGAGCTCGTATAACTATTACAAACTGCTGGCGGGCGACGCGAGCGGAGAATTCCCGTTCGCGAACTACTTCAAGACCCGTATCGTATTCGCGCAGATACAGCTCGGTCTCCCCACTAATCAGAACGCGTGGATGAGCGATACGGCGGTGAAAAAGACCGATCTGAACCCCCCGAAGTTCGTGGGTACGGGAGACGCAAAGATCGAGAGTTTCGGCCCGTACTTCACCGTAATGCCCGTGACAGCGGACGAGGGCTGCGTGGTTTATTATGTCGCTTTGCCTGCTAACGCCCCAGCGCCCTCCCCGGCTCAGATTATCGCGGGCAGCGACGCGGCGGATAACCCCGTCCCGTCCAAAGGCGCGTTTACCCTCGCCCCCAATACCCTTGCGATGCAGGGTATCGCCTTAGCAAAACCGGATACCGCCTATAAGGCGTACATGACCGCGATGGACTGGGCGAAGAACGTACAGCCCGCCCCGAAGGTGGTGAGCTTTACCACTATGAAACAGAAATACGTCAGCCCGCAGGATAACGGCGATACGCTCACGTTCCGCTTTCAGACATCGAACACGAATATCGTGTATATGCGGGGCGAGTTCAATCAATTTAAGCTGTCAACCCCGCTGACAAAAGTATCCGCCGATATGTGGGAGGTGACCCTGAAGAAAGCCGAACTGAAGAAAAACACCGTCTATGTATATAGCGTACACCCGCACGGGAAATCCGACTGGTATCCCGATAATATGAATCCCTCTATCCATGTAAACGGCGGCCGTATCATGTCCATGATATGGTGGGATGAAAGTAAATAAGGGCGGTTCCCCCCTTGCGGGGACTGACGTAAAAACTATTAACATGTTTAACATTAATAATGATATATCTTTAAAATACGCCCAATGGTCACTTCCTAAACTGAGTATTTAGAAGTGACCATAAATGAAAAGGAAGTAACCATGAAAACAGCCCTTTCCCTACTCTTATTTATATCCCTGCTTTCCTGCGGGAGTGTGGTTCGTCCCGCCGATAAGGCGACAAAAAAACTCAGTTCGGATTATGTATTCGACCTGAAATCCCTGCCGGAGATAGAAATCGTCGTCGATGCCGCCGAATGGGACAAACTCCTCGAGTACTACTCCGCGAACAAGGAGAATGAGGAATATATCAAGGCGGACTTTAACTTCATCAAGGACGGGAAAAAAGAAGTCCTGATGAACGTCGGATTCCGGGTACGCGGAAACACATTCAGCAGGGTATCCCCGGAGGCCTCCTCGATACATACGCCGGGTAATACGAAATGGCAGCAGAGCCACTTCCGCGTCGACTTCAACCTGTACGTCAAGGGGCAGTCGTTCCATAAGCTCAAGGCGCTCAACCTGAAGGCGTTCAACGGCGACCCCGCGTTCGTCCGCGAGATATACTGCTTCGACCTGTTCCACCGTTTCGGCGTCAATGCCGCCCCCAAGTCGAGCTATGTCTGCCTGACTATCTATATCAAGGGCGACCCCAGCCCCGCCTATTTCGGGATTTACCGGATGAACGAGAGTATCGATACGACTATGATGGAAAACCGTTTCCCGGACGAGCCTGTGGGCTATCTCTGGAAATGCCTTTACCCCGCGAACCTGATCCACGCCTCGATGGAGGAAAAGATCGGGATGGAAAAGATCAGCGCCGAAAGCAAGCAGCAAAGCGAAACTTTCGCATACGACCTGAAAACGAAAAAGGACGAGTTCGATAAAGCGAAGAAACAGCTCCTCGATTTCGCATACAGCCTGAATTATCTCGAGGGAAAGGAATTGAAGGATTGGCTGGAGAAGAGCTTCGAGGTACAGCTTTTCCTGAAGGCGTATGCCGTCAACGTGATGGTCGGGATGTGGGACGATTACTGGATCAATAACAACAATTACTATCTCTACCAGCACGTGTCGGGAAAATGGGAATTTATCCCCTACGATTACGATAACACTCTCGGTACGTTTACCGGGGATATCAACGCGACCAGCGATGTGTTCGACTGGGGCGGGGGCGGTCTGGGATGGGGCGGCGGTTCGCCGGAACGTCCGTTGATCGATAAAATCCTTTCCATCCCCGAATACCGTCAGGCTTATTCGAACTATATCGCGATGCTGATCGACCCGTCCCAGGGATTGTTCGACGCCGCGGCAAGTATCGCCCGTATCAAGGAATGGCAGACGATGATCGCGCCGTATATCGAGAACGACACCGGCTCGGCGCAGAAGATCAAGGATCGTCCCGCCGATTGGGGGCATTGCCATTATTACCGTCTCGTCACCGGGGAAGACGACCTGCCGGCGAAGGAAGTGAATTATTTCCTCCAGCGGATCAAGTACGCGAAAATTCAGTTAGGTATCGGTCAATAGACGAAATATCCGCCCCTTCGGGAAAAACGCCCGGAGGGGCGTTTTTTAGATAAATAAATGAATCATTTCTTGATAATTATAATTTCTGCATTAAAATGATGAGGAATGGGAAGGGTACGGGCAAATGGGAGGTTCGGTGTCGATACCTGAGGGTAAGTGGGCTTTTATCGATAACCCGGTCGCGGGCAGCGGGTTCGCGGGGCGTTATCTACCCATGGTACGCGAGGAGATCAAGCGTTACCATCCCGGAGCGGATATTTTTACGACAGAGTACCACGGGCACGCCATCGAGCTAACCGCCGAA
>MIBD01000135.1:12090-13834 GCA_001829395.1 Spirochaetes bacterium GWF1_49_6
TCGCGGTCGGCGGCGACGGGACTGTCAACGAGATCGTGCAGAGTCTTGTAGGGCATCCCGACGTGATATTCGGCGTGGTTTCCGCGGGTTCCGGTAACGACTTTATTCACGCGCTGGGATTCCCGGAGCGTTTCACGGAAGAGGATTGGCAGACCCTCTTTCAGGCGCGCACGACCCGTCTCGATCTATGTAAATGTAACGACCGCTATTTTATCAATACGATAGGTATAGGTTTCGACGCGCAGGTGGCGGCCGATTTTAATAGAATGAAGATCCGTAACGGGAAGATCCGTTACTGGGCCGCGCTGATTAAGAACCTGTTCGGCTTCAAGCCCGTGCGCCTGAAGATCACCTCCGGGGAATATTCCACCGAGGACAATATGTTTATGATCAGTATCGGGAACGGGCGTTCGAGCGGAGGCGGGTTCACGTTACTTCAGGACGCGCTGGTGAACGACGGGCTGGTGGACGCGAGTATCTTTCGAGGCAACCGGCAGGGTATATTCCGGCGGTTGGCCTTGCTCACAAAAGTGCTCAAGGGTACGCATGCCCAGGACTCCACGGTCACCCAGTTCCGTTCGACCAAGATCACGATAGAGACAGATCACCCGGTTCCGCTGCATATAGACGGGGAACTTTTCAGGGAGACCCGTTTAGAGATTTCGATTATCCCGGCATCGGTGAATGTGATTTATCACCCCGGCCGGCCGAACTATTTAAAAGTATAAGGTGTGTATTATGGAAAAGAAATACTTACGTTTTCAGGGCGGTAAAACTTTTTTAATCTCCGACGACATCACTAAAATAAAAAAGGATAGAACTCCCTATTTTCTGATTTTCGATCAGGACTTCCTCTTGTCGCATTTCCATGTGGACACCAAGATGAGCGAGCAGGGATGCCGTTCTCTCTATGTAAAACCCTCGAAACTCGGGATACGCCATATCACCCAGAAGGACGGGAAGTTCCACATCACCCTCTGCTCGGCGGAAGCGTTTAATAAGTGCGACCGCCAGTGCATTATGGAAGGCCTGCGCAAAGACCACGGCGAGCAAAAGTATGTCATCCTCAGCGAGGAACACGCCGACCATAAGGATACTGTCGAGGCGGATATATCCATGCCCGCGGTGTTCCAGTCCTTCGCGCTGGACGAGATTTTCCCGATCTCCTACTCCCCGTTCGCGTTCCATACTATCCCGTTCCCGGAGAACAAATCGAACCGCAGTATGCTGTCGTTCGGCGACGAGAACAGTTTTACGATCTCCTACCTCGAGGGTAGCGAGATTCATGTTTCCCCGCTGCTCGAACGTCTGGAAACGTTCTACGAGATGGAGGAGATGGACCGCCTCATCAACCTGATTGTCGGGCATCTCAACCTCAAGGAGCTGACACTCATCCGTGACTATAATAATTTTTCACTCGTGGCGGATTACCTGAAACGGTTTACATCGATAGATAAAGTCAATCATGTCTTCGCGCATCTGGCGAACGTGATGTACGATAACGGATTCTCGCAGAAGAAGGGCATCGGGGTGATCTACGATTCCAGCAGCTTCGGCCCCGAGGGTAATATTCTCGGCGGAGAACTGATCTACGGGAATATCGGGAACTACGAGATCGTCGGGCGATGGAAGGATGTGCCGTTACCGGGCGGGGATGTCGCGAATATCGAACCGTGGCGAATCTCCATCGCGCTCATCAAGGAAGCGATCGGCGGCGACCTGTCGAATATGAATATCCCGCTGA
>MIBD01000136.1 GCA_001829395.1 Spirochaetes bacterium GWF1_49_6
TAAAACTTCTGCTTTGATGGTCATTTGTTTTCCTCCATATTATTATACTACAAATTGACCATTTACACAGTTTTTTCTATACCCTCGATTAATGAATATAAACTTCCAAAAACATCTGCTCAATATGAGATTGATATGAAGAAACTACCAGAGTTGTATACAAAACTAAATGAGTTTTAGTACAGTTGTATGTACCTATCCTATCCGTGAGAATCGGCGTTACCCGTGCAATCCGTGTGAAAATTGGGTCGGTATAATGCACCCTCATCCTTCGACAGGCCGACTCCGCCATCCATGGCTCTTATCGGTACTCCCCCCATCCATGGGAGTCGCTCAGGATGACGGAAAAATTTTCCCTATCACTTCTAACTTTATACTTTTTACTTCTCACTTCTCACTTCTCACTTGTTACTTTATACCACACCAGTACCCCGTAATGATCGGAGACCTGCTTGAACGCCGCGTCCCAATCCGGCGCGCCGGTGAATAGCCTCTGCGCGAGCACGGGAACAATGGTTTTCCCGATCAGGAACTGGTAGTCGATACGCGACCCGGATGTGGTACCGTCGGCCTTCCCGCCGGGATTCGACGCCCGGTACGCGTCGGTATAAAGGTATTCCTCGGTCATCTGTTTATATCCGGGGGTATCGAAGTTCATATTGAAGTCCCCGCAGATCAGGAAAATGCCCGGCGCTTCGGAGGAATATTTCGCCCATTCGTTGAGCGCCGCAAGCTGCGCGGACTGGACGCCGCCCCAGCTCACATGCACCGATACGAAACGGAGAAGCCCGACACCGGGCATATCGAAATACGACATCGCCGCCATCCGGGAATCGATGCTGTTTTTCGCGGTCTGCTGGGAGATATACTGCGATTGGGGACTTTTCATCGGGTACGATTTTTTACTGAGTACCGCGACCCCTTCTTCCCATACCCCCCACCCGTAATGCGCCCAATCCCAGAATACGTTATATTCCTGACTGTATTTCTTCTTCAGCGTATCAGTGATAATTTTCGCCATATTGTCCGAGCGGATAGTCACCCCGTACCATTCGGCGGCCTTGTTGGACGACGAATGCTGGGCGCATTCCTGGAACGCCACGAAGTCGGCGTCGGCTTTCGCGATAGTCTCGGCGACATATCCGAGCTTCGCGAGGGGGTCTTTCTCCTGATAAGTATGGAGGTTCAGCGTCAGCACGTCGAACATCCCGGCTGGCTTTTCACCCTTCACGGGGTCGTAGGGGTAGATAATCCCGTCCTTGATCCATACCTCGGCAAGTGTCGTGCGGTACGCGGAGGCGGCGTTATTCGACGGGTACCATTTCGCGCCGTCGATACGGAAATAAAAACGGAGTTCCTTGATATTGGTGACAGTGACAGTCATCCACGCGCCGTCCTTCTTCATCGGCGCGGGCTCCTTCAGCCATCCGCTGTCGGCGAGGTAAATCATCCCCGCGGACGCGAAGCTGTTATCGTAGAGGCGGACGGTGATATCGATGAGGGGAAGTTTCTGCATAAACGGGTCCTCTTTTTTCTGCGGTTTTATTTCAGACTTTTCCGCTCCCGACGAGCAGGAGAGGACAAGCGCGGTCAGGAGAAATAACAGGATACTTTTCATCGCGGCCTCCTTATAACGGCACTTCGGCTTCGCTCAGTGCCCGTAATTATATTATCGCACAGGGCGGAGAATTTGGCAAGCTACCGGTTTAACGCCTCCCGTTATCTATCGCTCAAATAACCTTGACGGCGGGCGCACTTGGAAAACACTTACAGCAGCCGTTTCGCCATCAGGATGTCCGGTTTGCCGATCCCGTTCGCGTCCGGGATAACCCCTACTATAATATAGCCGTTCTTTATATAGAATTCATACGGGTGTCCGGCGAGGTTTTTTATACCGTCAATCTCCTTCCATAGATTATCGTAGAGATTTTTCCCGGAGAGGCTCGTCCGTCCGGTTTCGTCGTCGGCGCCCAGAAACAGGGTGACACCCCCGAGGAGCTTTACCTCGGATTCCAGCCGTCGGAGGAGGGATGCTCCGACGCCCTTTCCCTGATAGGGTATATCCACCACAATCGGGTGAAGCTCCCATCCGGTAGTTCCGTATTGCGGGCGCGCCCCCGTCCATCCCGCGAGGGACTGCCCGTCGTATGCGGCGAGAACCACCCTGCCGGGTTCGAGGCATTCCCGTACCGTGCTCTCCGCGGATTTCATATCCGGCCAGGAATCCGGTGAGAGTTCGACGAATGTTTCCATTAGGATTCGCGCCGCCGGAAGGATAAATTCATGGCCCGGATCCGCAATTTGTTTGATTGTCATTTGCCGCCCCCGTGAAAGTATTCAAATATATTATCTTACAAAGCGATGGAATTGCAATAGACTTGGTGAAAAATTTATTCGGAGGGCTTCTATTCGGGTGAAAAACGAATCTTCTACTAGCAAAAGTAATAAAATTTTCCCGTTCTTAAACTATTATCCTGTACATATCGATAATTCTAATATACAATAAATGGAGAGATAGAGGGAGTGTATGGCTACTACCGAACTTAAAAATGATTACCAGAAGCTGAACGCCTTTAAAGCCGAGATAGCGGGAATATTCAAAGGGACGTTCATATCCAATTCTGACGCATTGGCCGAGAAAATATGGGAACACTGCACGTCCCAATCGATCGACATCAGTCTCGTGGGGTTGTCGTCCGTCTATTCGGCCGAGATCAACGCTATAAAGACCAATAAACAAATCGATGAACAATGCCGTGCGGTAAACCTGTTCCTTGAAAAAATGAATATCGATCCCGCGTTTCAGGCGTTCAACCGGGGCAATAAAATCGCCCTCGAAACCGTGAAAATGGAAATCGTCAAACCTCGGACGGTCGCGTTACAGGTAAACGACAAGGGCGAAAAGATTTTCATTAACGCCGCTCCCGAATTGGCGAAAACCTTCCTCGGCAGAAACGAGAAAGTCCCCCAATGCGTCGTACTCCCGAGGAAAACGTTCCGCGAGCACCTGAATTTCGCTGAAATAGAATTCCTGATATACACGAACTGGCTCTTCCAGAAACAACAGAAAGTCGTCATCATCTGCTCCGGGGAGCAGGAGATTCGCCTGCGAAAAATCATCCAACTGACGTTATTCGGCCCCGACTATGACGCGCTTCTCCGGACGGAGAAAGACCCCCGGATGATCAAGGACTATCGGCGGATGCGTTCGTTCCGGGAGATTCTCGCGCTGCGCGACGATGCCGGTAAAAAATACGAACTGGACGATTTTATCGGGTTCATCCATTTCGTGGGAGACCGCGCGGAAATCCCCATGCCGTCGGGCGATGTATTCACCGTGGTCGAAGACCCCAAGAATCCAGAGGATATCTTTTATATATATAAAGAAAGCCACCTGATTGCGCGAGTGGATTTATACCGTTCGAATAAGCAGGAAATCGACTGTCCGGTCGAACGTTATCCGGTAAGCTACGACGAACTGGGGATATATATCCTCGATTCCGGCACCGGTTTCTCGCCGGATAAGCACACGACCAGCTTCGTCCTGTGGCTATCGGGTATTCCCATCCTGGTCGACCCGATGGCATACTCGGACGAGTACCTGCGGAGGAAGGGGCTCCCCCATCAGTCCATCCGTTATATATTTCCGTCGCATATGCACGCCGACCATGATCAGGGGCTGTACAATTACCTGCTGAACGGCGAAAAAATTATCATCATGGGGCCGCAGATAGTGGTGGATCAGGCGATAGAAAAAATCGCGGCGACCATCAATATGCCGATGGAAGAAGCGAAACAAACCGTCAAGACGCTGATTCTACCGGTGGAAAAACGAGTCCCGTTACCGGGATTCGAGAATATCGACATCGAGGTCACATTCGGCCTGCACTCCATCCCGACTACCATGTTCAAGGTGTATTATAAGGACGCCGCCGGGAAAACCGTCAAATCGCTCGGGTATTCCGGCGATACTCTGTACGACCCTGAGAAATACGAGGAGTGGTTCGCGCAGGGGAAAATCGACAGGGAGACTATCGATACCCTCAAGTCGTTCTTCAAGGATGTGGATATTATTATCCATGAGGCGGGCGGCGGGTACATCCATACGGAATATAAAAAGTTCGCGAAAGACCACCCCGAGAAGGAAATTTACTGGGTGCACACTCAGGATACGAAGGCCGACAAGGGTACTATCGTACAGGCGGGCGACCATTTTTCGTTTATCGCGGAAGACCCGAATAAGAAACTCCAGCGTTATATGAAACTGTTCGATAAAGCCCCGCTGTTCGGGGAGCTCTCCGCCAGCGAGAAGCTGGAACTTTCCATGCTGACCTCCAACGATAAGGGGGTTTCGATCGAACGGTATGAAGCGGGCGAGATTATTATGAAAGAGGGCGATCTGCCGAAGGATCGTTCGGTATATATCATATCGCGCGGGACTATCGACCTTTATAAAAACAACGAGGGTATCGACGAATATATCGGGGTGTCGCTCGGCGAGGGGCAGCCGCTCGGGGAGATGGCGCAGTTCCAGAATAACCAGGGACGCCGGTGCGCTACAGTCAAGGCGCTGTCGGGAGTCGAGCTGATCAAGGTCAGCGAGGATATTTTCACCAAGTTCTACCAGAAATTCGAGGAAGGCTACCGGAAATACGCGACCCTCCGTGACGCGATGGACGCGCGTAATTCGCCGTTCAAGAGCCTCAGTCAAGAGGTCAAGGATGCCATCGCGGTCAATATGGAGATGGAAGAGGTCAAGCCCAAGGATTATATCATCCGAAGGGAGCGCTCGCATAACCGGAAACTTTTCCTGATAACGCGCGGATGTGTGGCGGTGATAGTCGACCGGAACGGGGTGGGCTACCGTGTCGGGAAGGGGCAGGTGCTCGGCGAAATGAGTCTGCTCGAGGACGGGACTCCCCCATCGGCGGACGTGATCGCGATGCAGGATCATGCCGATAAAACCGCCCCCGTGGTGCTTTACTCGCTGTCGAAGGAAAAATTCGATAAACTAAAGAAGGAATACCCGGTCATCTACTACGTCCTCGACGGCCTGCGGAAGGATCGCCAGCGCCAGAACGAGATCGCGGTGCAGAAGAACTGTTATTTGTAGCCAGAGTCCTCTATGTGTCCTGAAAATTACACAGAATAATTTACGGCAATCGGGGAATTGCCATCTTAAAGGATTTATGGTATACTTTTCGTGAGAGAGGAAAATATGGAAGGGATAAAGTTTATCAATGACGAAAGCGGCAATAAAACGGCGGTCGTTATCGACCTCAAGGAACACGCCGGGATTTGGGAAGATTTTTATGACGGTTTAGTCAGCGAATCGCGGAAGAACGAACCGGCGGTTTCATGGGATAAGATTCGTAAAAATAAATCATAACCTATGTTTAGAATCGATGTTGTCCGCTCAGCCGTCAAGGAACTGGAAAAGCTCGAAAGTAATATATTCGAAAAAGTAGCTTTATCTATCGACCGTCTTTCTGAAAATCCGAGACCCGGCGGAGTAAAAAAAACTGAAAGGGTTTGAAAACTACTACCGGATTAGAGTGGGGGATTACAGAGTGGTTTATTCGATAGACGATCAAGATAAACGGATTCTGATTACGAGAGTTCGGCATAGAAAAGACGCCTATCAATAAATCTTTCCTTTGCGGTTAAGTCTTTTTTACACCCTTCGGCCGGCTCAGGATGACATCTTTTTCCTAACACGCTGTTTTAGAATC
>MIBD01000137.1:0-7544 GCA_001829395.1 Spirochaetes bacterium GWF1_49_6
TCGATATCTACCCCGCAGTTAACCAATATGCCCGCACCCTTATTATTATAGAGAGACGCGTATAAAATATGCTCGGGAAGTATGTATTCATGTCCTCGTTTATTCGCCTCACTGACGGCTGAGAGGAGTATCATATTCAGATCGGTACTTATTTCCATAGATCCTCCAACGGCTAGGCCGGTTCACAACTACATCTCAAGGGAAAACCGTTCTCACTCGCGAGTTCATGCACCTGCGATATCTTTGTCATCGCGATATCGTAAGTAAAAACCCCGCATAACCCCTGCCCTTTCTTGTGAATATCCAGCATAATCAATGTTGCCTCTTGTTCAGGCATCTGGAAAACCGCCGATAAAACTTCAACGACAAATTCCATCGTCGTGTAGTGATCGTTATGCATCAATACCCGAAACAATGGAGGCTCTTGGCGCCTGCTTTTAGTCTTCGTCGTCTCGGAAAATCCGGGTTTGCTGTTTTCTTTAGGCATTATCTTCTCGTTAGATGATATGTATATAATAAGTATATTTTTTTAGGAAGTCAAGCGGTATCTGTTTGTCTATTGTGAACAAGTGACAGGAGAAAATAATAGTTTATTTAATCTGAATGACCTGACCGGGGCCGATAATGTTGTTATCGAATTTGGGTTCGCCTTTTACCTTTATATTGCCCGTACCCATTATTTTCGATTTAAGTTTTTCCGATACTTCAATTTCGCAGCTGCCGTTTCCCCATATCTCGACATATGCGGTATCCGAATGAAAATCCTTTCCCAGAAAGTTTCCCATAGCGTTAATACCTACTGTCGATTCTTTCGCACTTCCCTTAATCATGATCGAACCGGAACCCGATATCTGAAAATTACCCTTTTCCAAGTTAACATCCCCGTTAACAATCCCGCTTCCCGAAAGACTGACGATTAGGCTTTTCAGGTTTCCGTGAAAATCAATCGAACCGGCTCCATCCAGAATAACGGTTAGTTGATCGTTGGTAACAGAGCCGATCACAGAAATATTCCCCTCACCGCTAAGTTCGATTTTTTTCAATACTGGCATCGTGATATTAACGACCAACTTCGTAGAGAAAATCCCGTTATTATTACCTATATAAAGTACATCGCCGTGAACCTTCGTAGTAATCGAATCCATCAGGTTGTCATCGATCGATATTTCTACTTTTTGCTCATCTCCAAAATCAATATTCATCAGCCCTTGCGATTCGAATACCACGGAATGAAAAGCGGGAATATTCTTTTCCGCTTTAATGATATTTCCCGATCCGTCGGCCGCACAGGACATAAAAAGCGTTGCAGTTAAAAAGAGCAATAATTGATTGAATAAATATCGCATGATCAATCCTTGGTAAGTCGGTTTGACGAAAAAACTATAGGGATATTTTTTGAAAGAAATTCTTCAATATCAGGGGTAAATACCACAGCTAAAAAATGAAAAAACGGCAGAAGGTAAGTATTTTATAAAAATACTCCGAAAGTGGTATTCCCAATCTTAAAGCATTATGTTAGAATATTACTATCAAATTGTTTATACCCCCAGATATATCAGATGTTCAGGAAGGCGGTGTTTATACACCGCCTTCCCTATTTTTAGATCTTAATATTTACTCCACTATATATCTTCATCATTAACGACTGATCGCTGTACGCTTCGCCTTTCAAAAATACTCCCGCCGAGAGAATCAAATCCATGGAGTAATCCAAGTGGGCTTTCATTAGGATTGATAACTCCGTACCGACATACGAATTGGTCAAATTAGCGCCGGTATCAGAGATAGGACAATCAGCGACAGCTTTATTCAGCATAAGCGCGTTCACGTTAATCGTAAAGACGTTCCCGAACCCTATGAAGCCCGATAGCTTCAATAAGAAAAGATTGGAGAACTTCGGGAAAAGCACGATACCGGTATCGACATACCCGGGCGAATAGAACAAAGTATCCTGCGACGTAGTATTACCGATAGGATAGGTATTGGTTCTACCGGAGCCCCCTGTCGAATAACCAACTGAGAAAATCATGCCCGCCTTGGGCACGCTCGTTATCTTCAACAGGAAGTCAAACATCGTCCCGAACGCGGAAATTGTGGCGCCTTCATTTTGTCCGCCTTGATAGATTGCCGAAAAACGGTATCCCGCATCGGCGCTGAAGCTTCCCATATTGTACAGTTCGATGAAGAACGGCTGATACCGGGTATTGTTCGTTGTGGTATCGAAGCAATAAAAGAACCCCATCGATAATTTCTCGCCGATCAGATCATAACGCGAGATTGTAATCCCGCCCGTATAACGCTGCGCTCCCTGAATCTGGTCTTCAGGATTGAATTCGAACGAATTAATCAGATTAGGTAACAGGCCGTAGTACAGTACCAATAGGTCGATTTCCGTACCAAATAGAACCGCTTTAAAATTCAACCCGTCACCCTTACCCGCAATAACCAAACCGCTCATTTTTTTAAAGTAGTTTCGTCCCAGAATAAATTGGATATTGTCGCCGGTATAGTTCACGAAGAGCTTATCGATAAAAATCTGGTTTGTTCCATTCGTACCCGAATACATATAATAATCGCTCAACCCGAAAGAAAGGTACTTTTTATCATCGAGATAAAGATTGAAATACAAACCCGCGTTATTGATCAGCATCGCAGACGTAGAGTTGGTATTCGTCGACGGAGCAAAATAGATATAATTCAAACTATCCCTCAAACTCCAGTCGAAATAAAGACTGAAACCCTTCGATACTGTTAGCAATAAGAGAAAAATAATCCCCGCTCTCATTTTCATAATCCATCCCCTTATATGCGCTGAGGTTCAATACTGAAATCGATAATCGGGATACCGAGATAATCCTGTAGCAGGTCTAATAATCCCTGATATTGTGATTCGTCAAAATCAGGATCGATCCCGGAGAACCCGGTTAACAACTCGTTCAGTTGGTCTGAATGAGGGTCGATTCCCAACCCTTCGGGCTGCGCTCCCTGACCGATGAATAACGAGCCGGATATGCCTGAAATATTTTCGATAGACACCTCGCCTACCAATACAAATACCGACATACCGAGATCGGGGAAATAAATGACCAGTTCTTCAGTACCGCGTACCGAAGCGCTTCCTTCAGGGGTTTGAACCGTAAATCCGATCTTGCCCTGCGCGGCCTGTTTATCATATTTTACTTTAACTTTACCCATTTCAAGGTTGACGCCGCTTTTCGTTAAATCCGCTTTCGTCTTTTCGGTAAATGTGGCCTTGGATAATTCCTGAAGCTTGAATTCGCCCGCGCCGTAGGTAATCACGACTGATGAACTGAACCCTGTCATCAGCGCGGTTCCGTCATTGATCTGCATCCCCGCTTTCGCGGCCTGCCATTTCCCGCCTATCATCGCTTTAACGTCGCCCTTTACCGATTTAACTTTTCCCGCATAAGCGTATGCCGCGGTTAATACCAATAATACTACTAAAAATTTTCTCATCTTACTTTCCTCCTTCTTCTTCTTCATCATCATCCGCAATCGGATACAACAAGGCTTTAATGCGGTGCACGACCGCTATTAATTCCATCCCGTTAACCATTTTATACTCGCTGTACTTATCCGGTAAAAGCTTTACATCCACTAGGGATAGAAAAGCATACCTGTCCAGCCCGGTGACCTTATAAAGAAACGCCGACGGTAAATTAAATTCTTCGATAATGATTTTCGCGAGTTTACCGTAGGATAGCGAATCTTTCGCCGCTGCCGAAAATTGCTGCATTTTCGGATTGGTAAATACATTCTTGAGTTCAATTTCCGGGTTTTTTATAGCCGATACAAACCATACCCCTTCTTCGACTGATACGGAACCTTTTTGAAGTATCTCGTCGATATCGGTCGTAGTCAATCCCATCGCGAAATTCGCAATCAGAACCAACGCCGCAAGCCAAAACATCTTCATGCCTTCCCTCCTTCTTATCCTTTCGATTTCAACACATATACGCCGTTCCAGCTAGCGGGCGGCGGATTCTTAATAAACTCCTGGCACCTGTCCATATATACCGCGGACGGCGGGTCAGAGTATTTTTTATAACATTCCGCGAAGCTATTATACGCGTCCTTCCATTTCTGGGTTTTATATAATTCCATGGCGCTTTTAAATAGCGAAACAGTTTCAATATTTCCCGCCGATGCATCGGCCATACGATCCATCAGTTCGTAAACCCTGATGGGCTGGTCCTTCCCGATCACCTTCAATGTATCCAGCTCGCGCGCGAGGAATTCTTCCTTAACCACCGCGAACGTGGTTTCCGATATCATCGAGCATGTCCCGTAGAACTTATTCGCGCCCTCGAGACGCGACGCCAGATTGACCGTATCTCCCATCATCGTATAGTCCATACGCTGCATGGAGCCCATATTCCCGACTACGGCGTCTCCCGTATTTATACCCATACGCACTATTATTTCAGGCTTATTCTCGCTTTTCCATTTCGCCCTGAGCTCGATCAAACGCTTCTGCATATCGACTACGGCGTTGCACGCGCGGATCGCATGATCCTTCTGTATGAGCGGCGCGCCGAAGAACGCGACTATCGCGTCGCCCTCGTATTTATCGACCGTCCCGTTAACCGAAAGGATGATATCGGTCATCTCCGTCAGGTATTCGTTCAGGAACCCGACCAATACGTCCGGGGTCATTCCCTCGGAGATAGAAGTGAAGCCCTGTATATCGGAGAAGTACGCGGTAATCTCACGTCTCTCGCCGCCGAGGTTCAGGAGGTTGGGATTATCGATAACCTGTTTCACCACTTCGGGGGACAGATAGTGCATGAACGCTGACTTGATAAAGTTCTTTTCCTTATCGAAACGGATGAACTTCGCGGCTACATATCCTATATAGGTAATCGCTATACCCATGAACGTCATTGCATAATTGAATACCATACCCATCCATGAAATAGCCGCAAGATAGGTAAATACCAAGAGAACTAACGCTCCCAATGTCAGCAGAACTTCCTGTATCGCGGATTTGATCCGGCGGTCGAACACCAGGATCAGCAGGGAGAATAACAGCATCAGAAGGAGGTTCTCCCATAACGGTACGTCGAACAGGAAGGCCTTCTGGTAGATTGTATTCAGCACATTCCCATATACCAACACCAGCGGAGAATACGGATCGATAGGTAACGACCCGATATCCGTCTGAGATGTGGATGCGTTCCCGATAATAACTATTTTGCCCTTTACTTTTACTAAATTCGATATAATCTCGACATTCTGGTTGCTGATTTTAGCGAGAGTTTCCTTATCGAAAATGTTGGCGTATTTATTCAGGTACTGCTGATTATTATAATAATTGATAAACTGAACGATGGGAAGATGTGTAAACGAATCCTTGAACGGATTGCTCCAGTTTATCAGGATATTTCCCTTATCGTCAATAGGAATCTTAATATCACCGTTAGTAGTATGAAGCAGGACGTGCTGGCCGGGGATTATCACGATATTGCTCTTATCCGCGCCGAGTTCGTCCATTAATGCGCTCATAGCGAGCTGGGGCATCAGGTAATTCGTACCGAGGGTATGAAATAACGCGATACGCCGCACCACCCCGTCGAAGTCGTAGTCCACCGATGTATAACCGACTCCCTTCGCGCCGAGGTAGAGAGGATAGACCGGCAACTCCATCCATTTATCCTGTACAAGCTGCCCGGCGAGTTTTTTATCCTTCAGGGGGTAGAAAAATGACGAGGATATACTCTGTAAATCGTCCGCGTTCTCTTTGCCGGTAGAATCGACCCCGCGGCATGCCAGATAAATATTGCCCGCTTCATAGATACTTTTCCCCAGCATACGGTCGGGGTTCATCACGAGTTTTTCCATAAGCTGCTGCCCCGGTAATGATGTCCCGTATTGAGAAACACTTTCGTATGTCTCGATATCCAGCTGTAGTTCGGATTTATCGATATACTCGATATCCACGATGACCTTATCGGCGCCGAATATACTGAGGGCTTCCAATGCCTGACCCATTACCGAACGCGGCCACGGCCATCTGCCGATAGCGTCGATGGACTGGTTATCTATATCGACATAGACTATCTTATCCCATTCGGCGGGTTTCGCCTTGATATTGGAGTAAAGATCGTATACTTTTAAATGAAAGAATTTACCTACATAGGTAAGTGAAAATAGTATCCCGAACAATAATCCGGCGGGAATAATTGCGTAATGTAAATATTTTTTAGTAACATCCCAAAAACTTTTTTTAACGTTTTTCATCGGACTTCCACACTTTTATTTACTTTATCTTATTTTAAAGAATAATTCTTTTGCTGTCAATTGAATGAAACAAATAAATTCCAAAAATCGATATTTTATTCTAGAAAAATGTAATAATGCTCATATTCATTCTAAAACACTAATCTTTCAGCTTATTCGAGGAATAGTATCCCGCCCAAATCCCGAATTGCGCCCCCGTTAATCTCACAAAGCTCGTTACCCGCGTCGAGGATGAACCTCCTGAGCGTTTCGCCCTCGGGGATACTTTCCGGCGATCCCGCGATAAAGACACGGTTTCCGTAACGCCCCATCGCGCCGCCGATAAACCCGTGGGGAAACCCGTCGAGAGCGACCCCCTCCGGGCTGATATATAGCACATCGAACCCCGCGACGTTCAGACTTTTTTCGATCCCCCTATCGGACGTAATAAACCGCCCGCCGCCTACCGGCAGGAGATTACAACGGGTGTACCCTTGCTGAACATCGATGATTTTCCCCGAACCCCAGAAATCCAGAATTGCCCTGTCTGTGATATCCCCGCGATGTATTAGTACGTTGTCGGAGATAACGCAATTATAACCCGCCGTCCACGGATATTCCGCGCCGACATTGCTATAACCGGGTCTGCATACTATACCCTCATTTTCCAGAGTTTTCAAGTAGAATTTTGGAGTATTCGGCGCGGCGATTACCTCTTTCCCGGCCTGGCAGAAAAACAGATCGGGATGCCCGGATATCGCGGGATAGACAATATCCTGGGTAATAAACTCCACCACTTTACCGAAACTCCGCAGGGTTTCCTTAGCGGCATCGTCCGCGCGGGCGTCAATCAATATCAGCATGGAATTCCCTGCCCTCGAGCGATTTATCCACGGCGAACCCGACCGTCCTGTATCGTTCTTCCAGCCGTTTCCGGTTCGCCCCGCCGAATCCTGCGGCATAGTTGATTTCACCTTCCGGGACATGAATCGTTATCCCGCGCGTTTTATCGCTGTCAATCCCCGCGAACCTCCGCCTCCACAGCCCGGTATAGACCATTTCGCGGAACTGGGGGTGAAACGGCCCCGCGAGGACGGCTGTCCCGGCGGTTAAATCCTCCGAGGCATGCAGTCCGATTTTAATGATACGGACACCCCCCGCTTCCAATATCTCCGTCATATCCGCCGTCCAATCGACCGCATCTTCCATCGTCAGGGGCACGTACTTCCCCGCGCGGTAATCGTCCGCCAGCGGAGTACCGTCGATAACTACCGCGGGATAGATACGGGCATCGTGCGCCCCTA
>MIBD01000137.1:7641-8005 GCA_001829395.1 Spirochaetes bacterium GWF1_49_6
TATCAGTCCCGACGCGTTTACCGTATCGGCGGCGGTATGCCCGCGTCCGGTCTTCCGCAGGACGTCGTCGTTCAGCGACTGCGCCCCGAGTTCGATAGTCGAGACACGGTACTTTTTCAGCAGGCCGAGCACGGATTGGTTGATTTTATCGGGGCGCGTGGACAGACGTATCCCGTCGACTTGCCCGCCAGCGATATACTTCTGGACGCTTTGGAGATATTTTTCCTGTATCGCGAATGGAAGCGCGGTGAACGTCCCGCCGAAGAAGCCGATTTCTATCGACTTATCCCCGCGCGGGATAGTGGCGAGCCGGCTTTCGATAATACTCCCGATCTCATCTATGGAGGGAGATTTTAGAATAGAG
>MIBD01000138.1:0-1135 GCA_001829395.1 Spirochaetes bacterium GWF1_49_6
ACATCGGCGGCTTTCGCCTCGACATTCGATATACCTTCCGCCGAGAGGCGCTTTTTCACCCGTTCGATCATCTTCGGCTCGATATCGATTGCGGTAATCTTACCCTTCGAGCCGACCCGTTTCGACGACGCGATCGTATAGGTGGCGTTACCGGGGCCGATCTCGAGCACATGCATCCCCGGCATCAGTCCGTGACGGATAGCCATCTCGTCAGGCGGCTGGATATACTGATGACGGTATTTATTATCGATGAGGGGCGCCATGAACTCCGGCATAGGAAAATGCCAGAACTTCCTGACGATACGCGCGAGCGTATGCAGGATAAGCACCGGTATCAGCAGGGCGATTATGAGCGGGCTAAGCAGTACGAGCAGGATAATTTTCAGCGCAAGCGGCACTATTTCTTCTCGACTACGAACAATACCTCGTTAGCGAGTACCGATTCGCCGTTCGATTTAGCGACGGAAACAATTTTCCCTTTGATCTCAGCCTTGATCTCGTTCATCACCTTCATGGCCTCGACTATACATACCGTAGTATCGGGGGAAACCGTGTCGCCAACTTTTACGAACGGGTTTCCGCCGGGTGTGGACGATTCATAATAACTACCGATGACCGGAGAAAGGATTTTATGATATTTATCCGCATTGTCGTATTGGGCTGCCGCGGGAGCCGCAACCGGAGCTGCTGCCGCCGGAACTGCCGCGGGAGCCGCTGCTGCTACAGGAGCCGCCATCGCTGCGGGAGCGGCGGCCATGACCGGCATATCGGGGCGTATTCGGGACACCTTGATATAGAACTTATCTTCTTCTTCCAGTTCGATTTCTTCTACATTCGTTTTTGCAAATATATCGCCGATTTCCTTGAGAACTTCGGCGTCAATTCCGCATACCGTCTTACTCATCACAACCTCCTGTTATTTTTCCAAAATCGAATCGATTCGCGCAATCGCTTCCTTCAGGCGCGGAATGGATTCACAATAGGAAATCCGCACGTGTCCCTGGAGCCCGAAGGAGCTTCCGGGAACAACGGAGACATGAGCTTTATCCATCAGAATATTTGAAAAACCGACAGTGTCGGTGGGCACTTCCCCGCCGACTTCGTTACCGAGATAGTACTGTATATTAGGGAACAC
>MIBD01000138.1:1173-1283 GCA_001829395.1 Spirochaetes bacterium GWF1_49_6
GCAGACCGTTCAACGCATCCACCATAAACTCACGGCGTTCCTTGAACTCCGCGATCATTTTATCAATCCACTTCCGCGATTCTTTCAGCGCGGTGAGCATGGCGATCTGC
>MIBD01000138.1:1310-1585 GCA_001829395.1 Spirochaetes bacterium GWF1_49_6
TGGCTCTGGATATTGTTCATCGCGTTGATGATATCCGCCGGCCCGGTCGCGTACCCGACACGCCATCCGGGGATAGCGTACGATTTCGAGAAACCGTTGATAGTAATAGTCTGATCGGCGATCTTTTTGGATAGCGACGCGATGCTCGTATGGGGCTGATCGTAGCTGAAGTACTCGTATATTTCGTCGGATAGGATAAATATGTCTTTCTTGACGGCTATTTCGCCGATACGGCGGAGTTCCTCTGGGGTATAGGTTACGCCGCTGGGGTTCGA
>MIBD01000138.1:1723-5660 GCA_001829395.1 Spirochaetes bacterium GWF1_49_6
GCTGACCCAGTACGGCGCGATCAGTATGACCTCGTCGTCGGGATTCACCAGAGCCTGGATGACGCTGAAAAGCGCGTATTTCGCGCCGGTAGTGATAATTACATTCGACGCGACTGTTTCTATCTTATTCTCGGCGGTCAGTTTTTCAGCGACCGCTTCCTTCAATTCCGGGAGACCGGACGCAGCGGTATAACGGGTATTCCCTTCGCGAACCGCAGTCAACGCGGCTTCGCGCGCCTCGTAGGGCATATCCCAGTCGGGTTCGCCGGCGGCCAAAGAAATAACGTCTACGCCCTGCTTTTTCAATGCTTTCGCTTTCGCGGCGATTGCCAGAGTCTCTGAGGCGGAAATCGATCTGACACGGTGGGCTAAATCGGGCATATTTTTTCCTCTTTACTTTTTTCAGATTCTTATTATTTTAACAAGAAGCGCGGGGGTTGTCAATTAAATCAAGAGGGTAGAATCCCGGTTTTCATAATTAAGTGAAACCTTGTAAAAACCCTTGTCCGTCTTTACAATATCATGCACAAGGAGCCTGCAATGAAGGATAATTTCCAGAACGAAGAATGGGCGATGATATACGATTTGGTCTACCGTGGAAAACGTGTTGAGGAACACGAGTATTACCGTGAACTGGTCAAGGGAGTCCCCGGCGCGAAGGTGCTGGAAATCGCGTGCGGGACGGGCTGGCTGTCTCTCGACCTTCTCGCGGACCGGGCGGATATTTACGGTCTGGATATTTCCGCCGAGATGCTGAAATATCTCGAACAAAACGCGATGGAACGCGGTCTCGATATAACCGGAAGATTTTCACGGCAAAGTATGGTCGATTTTCAGTATCCCTTCAAGTTCGACCTGATACTTATACCCGGACGCTCCTTCCTGCATCTCGCGACTCAGGATGAACAGATTCGCGCGCTGAAAAATATCCGGACGCGCCTGAATCCCGGCGGTAAACTTGTCCTGAACTTTTTCCGCCCCTCTCTCGAGATGCTGAATAATGCATCCTCCCCCAACGAACAGTATCAGGTGATGGGAAAGTACTTTATCGGGAGCAGAGATGAGGATGTCGAGGTATCGTTCAATCACTGGTACGACATTATCCCGCAGGTGCAATATGTGAAGTGGAAATTTGATTTTCTGAAAAGCGGCAGACAGGTATTCAGGGATATGAGTCTCCGTTGGATATACGAACAGGAATTCCGGTTACTGCTCATGCTCGCGGGGTTCGGGAAGTTCGATGTTTACGGGGATTATACATCGAAGCCGTTCGACGGGACTCAGGGTGAAATGGTCTGGTTTACCGAGGGATAACCGCCGACGGTATCGCAAGTATTCCTTGTCTTAATCTCTCCCTTCTGTTAAACTATTTCCAAGAGGTAACCTATATGAAAAAGTTTATCGTGTTCATCTCTTTTTGTGTGTTTATCTCCGTATCGTCGATGTATGCTAAAAAATGGGAAAAGCCCAAGGCGGAGAAGTTCTATTCCGCGAATTCGAATTATTGCCTTTTAATTCAGCCCGCGGCGGGAGATACTCCCTGCAAGGGTACGTTATACCAGACCGGATATAAGGCGGGGCTTCTCACCGTCTGGAGCGCGAAGCTCGTCAATCCGGTATCCCCCGTGAAAGCGCTGGTCACCGATAACGGGAAATACGTCATCACGTTCGACGACTGGGAGAATCTCGGTACCACCGATAACATGCTCGTCATATACGGGACGGACGGTAAGCTGATAAAGAAATATAAGATAGGCGACTTTATCAATAATAAACTGTTGGAGAACCTGACCGAACTGGAAGAAGGATATCTATGGTACGGCGGATCGTCGTTCGAGAAGGACGGCGAGGTGTTTGTTTTTACGATTTCCTTAGCGGGGGAATCCGGCGATAAAACGGTCAAGCTCCTGCTCAAAACGGGTACGCGTACCGAATAAGGAACGGCGGTAATTTTTGACGCGCCGGATGGCGAATGCTAAACTATCAATGCTGCTATAGACAGGAATATCAGGGATAACCGGATGGATAAAAATATTCAACAATCGCTCAGGGAAGTGTTACCGGAATTAAAGGAAAAGTATGGGGTTGCTAAAATCGCCGTATTCGGTTCTTCATCTCGCGCGGAGATGAAACCGGACAGCGATGTGGATCTTGTTATCGAATTCGAACGACCGCTCGGATTAGAATTCATCGAATTAAATGAATACCTGCGGGAATATCTGCATAGAAAGGTCGATATTCTTACCCCGGACGGCTTAAAAAGTATCCGTTCGGAACGGATAAAAAAAAGCATCAGGGAATCGTTGACCTATGTCTGAACGCGGCGGAATTGAAATCCTTCGGGATATTATTGAATCCTGCGATAGAATACTATTATTTTGCGACGGCCTCGATTATGAAGGCTTTATCTACGATATAAAAACTCAGGACGCCGTTCTGCGGAATTTTGAAATTATCGGGGAGGCGGTTAAATCGATAAGCGAAACGCTGAAAATGAAGTACCCCTCGATAAAATGGAAACAGATTGCCGGGATGCGGGATATACTAATCCATCATTATTTCGGGGTAAACTGGGATATGATTTGGGAGATTATCCATGAGGATATACCTGATCTCAAAGAACAGATAAACGGGATTATTTCTGACGAGTATCCCGCGCAAGATTCATAACATGGTATTTTTAATAAGGAGGGAAAGTGGCGTCGAACGTATGGTTTACCAATCTGCGCTCTTCCGGGCGCAGCCTGCTCGATAAATTCGAAAATCTTTGCCGGGCGGCGGGGATGATGACCCTCGATTTCGAGAAAAAACTTACCGCGATCAAGATACATTTCGGCGAGCCGGGGAATCTCGCTTATATCCGGCCGAATTACACCCGCGTTTTATCAAAGATGATCCGCGCCGCCGGGGGGCTTCCGTTCCTCACGGACTGTAACACCCTCTATAAGGGGCGCCGTTCCAACGCCGTCGACCATCTGGAAGCCGCGTTCGAGAACGGGTTTAACCCGATGGCGACCGGATGCCCCGTTGTGATCGCCGACGGACTCAAGGGTACGGAGTACCGTGAGATCGAGATCGGCCTCAAGTACTGCAAGACCGCCAAGATCGGCGCGGCGATAGCGAACGCCGACGTGATACTCTCGATGAACCACTTCAAGGGGCACGAGATGACCGGGTTCGGCGGCGCGCTGAAAAATCTCGGCATGGGTTCCGGGTCGGTCGGCGGGAAGCTGGAGATGCACTCCAACTCCAAGCCGAAGATAGTCCGCGATAACTGCACCGGGTGTAAAAAGTGCGTCGTCAACTGCGCGCATGGCGCGGTTAAGCTCGACGGGCACCGGAAGGCGGTCATCGATTACGATATCTGCGTCGGATGCGGGCAATGTATCGCAGTCTGCCGTTACAACTCCGCGGTGGTCAACTGGGACGCAGCCGGCGACGATGTCAGCCGGAAGATGACGGAGTACGCGTTCGCGGTAGTCGGCGGTAAGCCGTCGTTCCATATCAACTTTATTACCGACGTTTCCCCCGACTGCGACTGCTGGGGTTCCAACGACGCCCCGCTGGTGGCGAATATCGGATTTCTCGCATCGTCCGACCCCGTGGCGCTCGATCAGGCGTCCGCGGATATGGTGCTTGCCGCGCCTGCGTTACGCGGGACGGCGGTTACCGATAAAAATCCCGGGATGGAGGGGCTTGGCGAGGGCGAGGATAAATTCCATCATGCGCACCCCCAGACCGACTGGCGAACCCAGCTCGAGTATGCCGAAGAGATCGGCCTCGGGTCGCGTGCCTACGAATTGATTTCATTGGAGTGACCGCGGATGCTGGGTATAAAGACGGATTTACTGAATGAAGAGGATAAAGCACGGCTTACGGGGATTCTCCGGGGAAAGAGTTACGGCCTCCTCAACGAGGTATCGTTCGACGATGGAGA
>MIBD01000139.1:0-109 GCA_001829395.1 Spirochaetes bacterium GWF1_49_6
GAATCCGGGACGATTGAATGGCCAAATGAATTGGATATCGATCCCGATAGTCTTTATCATAAAGCAACCGGGGAACCCTTACCGAGATGGGCAAGCGCGGAATAAATTG
>MIBD01000139.1:267-11217 GCA_001829395.1 Spirochaetes bacterium GWF1_49_6
ATGCGTATCGGTCTGCCCCTATGGAAAGGGGCAGACATCTACAAATTTTTAGGAATCCGCCGATACCGTTATCGCCGATTGATTATCGAGGATCGCTATCAGGATATTGATCTGGTCCTCGATACTCTGGTAAGCGTCCTGGAAATACTCCCTGACCAGCTTACTGCTCTTATAATAACTTTTCCTGATTTTATCGATCTTTGCGATCATCGAAGGTTTAATCTTCTCGAGATTATTCTTTAAGTCGCGCAGGTCCAAACTCTGGGCTTTTTCCCGAACCAGTACGACAAAGTCGTTCAGGTAAATTTTGACGTTAGCGGAAAATGCGTCGAGAGAATGTTCGAGCTTCGCGTCTGTATTCTTGCTGAGCTTGATAATGTTTTTACGTATTTTCGCCATCATGTCTTTATGGAAAATAACCAGCTTGATCACAGGTTTTTCCAAATGAGCGTCGCTCATGTGATCCAGACGGTTTTCCAGCGTAAACAATCTTTCTTCCAGATAGAGTTTGAACTTATCCGATTTCACGATTTCGTTGGTGATCTTAAAAAGATGATACCCCATGACGGCTTTCGATACCGCGAGAACGAAGAGCGACATTTTGCCGAACAACGAATGAATCATGTACTTCAGGTATTCGAACCCGTAGGAAGAGAAGAGTTGGCGGAAAAACGAGGAAAACAATCCTTTGATGTTATGGAGAATAACTCCGGGAGCCACTTTTGCGGCCGGCCGCGAATAATTCCCCATATTCTTCATCATCGTATTACAGCGCTCGAAATAATTCTTCGGCGTATAAATCGTCCTGATAACCCGTTTATATCCCTCGAGCAGCGTATCCTGATCCATGACGGGGACAAAGTTCAGCTTGAGGTCGTGGGTGTTGTTGCCGGAGGATTCGTTCACGATACGTCCTTCCGCCTCGAGACGTTTATACAGCTGCGTTTTAGGGAGCGCGGTCAGTAATCCTACCATCGCCATCGGTATCCCGGCCTGCTGGATAAAATCGATCTGCCTGTCGAATATGTCATCGGGATCGTCGTCGAAACCGAGGATAAATCCGCCGGTGACTTCGATGCCCGCTTTTTGTATCTTGAGTACATTGGTCATCAGGTCGGATTTTGTATTCTGCGCTTTCTGCATACTGAGCAGGGATTTTTCGACCGGCGTCTCGAGGCCTAAGAACACCATGCTGAACCCGGATTTTACCATCAGGTCGAGTAATTCCTGATCGTCCGCGAGGTTGACGCTCGCCTCGGTGTTAAACTCGAACGGATATCCCCGTTCCTCCTGGAACTTGATCACTTCCGGGAGAAGTTTCTTTACTTGACGTTTATTCCCGATAAAATTGTCGTCTACAATGAAGACCACGCCCCTGAATCCGGTTTTGTAGATAACATCCAGTTCGTTGACGAACTGGGCGGGTTCTTTCACACGGGGGATGCGCCCGAATAATTCGATAATATCGCAGAATTCACAGTTGAACGGGCAACCGCGTGAGTACTGGAGCATCATCGTGGAGTACTTGTTAATATCCACGATGTCATAACGCGGCGGGGGTATAAGGGAAATATCGGGCTTGATGTCCGAGGTATAGATTCTCTTAGCGGTACCGTTCTCATAATCCTCGATAAACCTCGGTAACGTGAGTTCCGCCTCGTTGAGGATGAGGTAATCCACCCCGGTCATCAGATGGGGGGATGTAGTGGGATAAGGCCCGCCAACCGCCACCTTTTTACCTAAGCGGTTGCAGAGCGCGACCACTTCATGGAACGATTCTTTTTGTATAATCATCGCGGATATAAAAACGATATCCGAATCAAGGATATCCTTTTCTTTCAGCGGAGCTATATTCATGTCGATTAGTTTAACCTTATAGTTTGCGGGCAGTAACGCCGCGATGGTCATTAACCCCAGGGGCGGAAAAGCCGCCTTCTTCCCGACAAATGAAAGAGCGTGCTTGAAGCTCCAAAATGTCACCGGAGACGCGGGATACACCATTAATACCTTAATTTCAGCCTTAGTGTTTTTTTCTACCATAATTTCCTCCGTAATTTTTTAAGTAAAAGTTAAAAAATATTTTTACCTGTTTAATAATATAATCCCTAACATATATAATGTCAATTGAATTACGATGTTATAGAGAGGTGTTTACTTATAATTACTTTGAGACTCGTAGCTTGGACTGGAAAATATATTTTCCCGATTCGGGTAAAAATAACAGGCGGTAGGTTTAGATAGTTTTAGAGAAATAATGTACTTATGGATAAAGATTTACCCGCGGACTATCCCCTCTGCGGGGAAACCCGGTCTCCAGTCACACCTTGAAGAAATGCTTGCCCTTGGGATTATAGATAATCTTGATTGCGGCGGGCATTACCTGAATATCGAATTTTTTATTAAAGTAAAGTTCCCCGTCGAGATGAGACGGCACTTCCTGGTTGAACTCGTAGGAAATTTTAGCCGTCTGGATATATTTTACATACGGCGCGTCTAGATGGGTCTGTTTCTGTACCCGTGAAAGCGCGCCCAGACGCCCGAAGATGCCGAGCTTGCGTATCATGCAGATATCCATCAGCCCGTCGTTAGCTAACGAGCGGGGCGTCAGGTACATGCTTCCCGCCATACGACGTCCCATCCCGATACTGTTCAGGAATATGGAACGGGTCTCGTTATTCCCGTCGTAAGTAATATCCGCGATTTTCTCACGGTAGAATAGGAGGGTCTTGACGATATGCCAGATATATTTCTTCTTACCGCCTTTTTTTACCTCGGCGGTTTCGCTGGGCGGCTTACGGTGCTCGTGACGGTAGTTTTCCGCCGCGACCTGCGCGTCCATCCCCAGCCCCATCCCGTTGATGAAATAATGTCCGTTACAGTTCCCCGCATCCATCATAATGGTATTCTCTTCGAAGTAGGAATCCCAATCTTCGGGCGTGAAATGATCCGAGAAGCCGAGGATTTGGATAAAATCGTTGCCGGTGCCGGCGGAAATGGGGCCGAATATAACATCGGGATGCCCGATCAGCGCCTGCGCCACCTCGCTGAACGTGCCGTCGCCGCCCATCGCGAGGATATGCTTATGTCCCTTTTTAATGAAGTCGGCGGCTATCTCGGCAGCGTGGCCCTTCTTCTCGGTGTATATGATTTTAGACGGGATACTATGCTTTTCGAGCATTGTTTTCAGGAAGGGTATCTGGCTTTCAGAAAATCCGTTTCCCGCGATGGGGTTGACGATACATATCCGTTCTTTTTTCATAGGTTTGCCGCTCTTCTTTTATACTTTGTACTCCGATTCTATAATACTTTTTACCAGTGATATAATTTCGTTATCGGTCTTCTCCCTCAACGCCGCATTCGATAGGGGCGGATGGATAATTGCCTCAAGGGGCAGAGTCGTAGCGATATAGAAACGATACTTCGGCTTGAAGCTGAAAAACCCGTTCAGCGTAACGGGGACTACGTCCAGCCCGCAGTTCCGCAGGAGATAAATAAAGCCGCGTTTGAACGATCCGATACGACCGTCGAGAGAACGGCTGCCCTCGGGAAATACGCCGATAGCCGACGATTCATTCCCGCGTTCCAACGCCATAGCGAGGGTATCGTGGATACTCTTCACGCTGTTCATATTCAGCGGGATATATCCTGTGCTGAGGAGCATCCGGCCGAAAATGGGGATTTTTACCAGCTTCTCGCGGCCGATCCATTTTATGCCCGGTATGATCAGCATCATCCCGGGGATATCGAAAAAGCTCGAATGATTGATCAGGAAGATGCAGCCTTTCCCTTTCTCCAGATTTTCCCTTCCCCTGACGGTAACGAACATGCCGGTAATAAAAAATAGGGAAAACGCCCACATACGGAATACGACGTTCACCGCGCCGGTCATCTTGAAAAGCGCGAATAGAAGCGCGAGCAGGCAGAAAATCAGGGTAAGAACGTAACCGACGGTGTAGGTAAACAGGGTCGCGATAACGTTTTTTATAAAGAAGAGAACTTTCATTTAGAATCCTTTAAATCCGGCGGTTAGAAAATTACTTAGTTGATGAATAATCTTAGATTGTTACCATAAAAATAGCAAGCGGTATTTTCTACTGAATCCTTCGGCGGGCGGGCGAAAAAATCGAACACTCTACGATTGCAGTTCAGGCAGAAGCCGTATTTATTATCAGCGCTTCCGTTTCTTCAGAATATCGCGCCGCGCGAACTCCTCGTGAGAGTAGGATTCGATCTTCGCGCCGACTTTCATATAATAATCGGCCACTTTCCCGTAGTAGTCCGCCATACTCATGTAGAGTTTACCGATCACGTCCTCCGCGCTGCCGAGCTTCTCGAGGCAGTTATTCAGGTCCGGCTCGTTTAGGGTATCGATGAAAACACTATCCTTCAGCCGATTGTGCAGTTCTTTCACGGCAACGGTGTTGAAGGCGGGAGCCTGAAGCTCCTTCATAAACGCGCGGATATGGAGAGCCCTCGCGCTGGCTTGTTTGACCATGAACTCGAACACGTCGCGGACGGACGCGAAACGGGAGATCCCGCCCAGTTTTTTATAGAGAACCGCTAAATCTTCCTCAAGCTCTATCATAACATCGAATATCTTTTCTTCCATACCGTCCTCCCAGTTTTCTATCATATAATTATAATGTGAACAATATTTCCCGCAAGAGATAAATTAATCATATTTCTATGGAAGCAGGTTCGTGTTTACTTATGAGCGCTTATAATAATCCTCTTTTCATCATTAGGGTACTAAGGAATAGAGGGCAAGCCTCCGCACTCCGCGCGAAGATAAAGAAGTGCCCATTGGGCGTGAATTATAGATGTTAATAGTTTTTACGTCAGTCTCCGTCAGGGGGGCGCCCGAATAGAAAACAACCTACAGTCAGACCGAGCTTGTCGAGGTTTATAAGATTCGCCCCTTTATCCGTGTATAGTACGCCTGATTCGCGAAATCCCGTAGAATTGGGTAAACAGATTGTATCCGATTTATCACGGATTCGCGCGGATGGAACGGATTCCCATGATGCTCCCGAAATAGATAGGCTGGCTGTGCTAAAATAATATAAAATTATTCCTCCCTTCGTTGCTAGATATGTATAGAATAACCGGCGGATATATAAGGGCAGTTCTAAAAACTCTGATTATTCTAACAAATCAAAGTATAATTGATTATAAAACGCCCAATGGTCACTTCCTAAACTAGTACTTAGAAGTGACCATAAATAAGATTTGACTTAAAAACTGGAAAACTTATAACAAAATAAATAAAATAATATTTCATATTTTTTTAAAAAATTCGGTATTATAATTGAATATTATTTTGTTTCAGGTTACAATAGACATCGTTTTTTTACGAAATTTCCTAAGAAAATTAAATTTATTTAAGGAGTATTGTATGCGAGGACGTTTATCGGGAAAAGTTTTTAGTCTCATTTTCTTTTTTGCAATGGTGGGGTGTACTACCGATCCGGTGATAAACCCCAAACCCCCAACGGTGACGGGAGATACTGCTCCCCCCGTGGTCAAAATTACCAATCCTACGAATGCTGAAGTTGTAGGAAAATCGTTTACGGTTTACGGGACGGCGAACGACCCGTCCGAAATCGATACGGTTTATGTCTTAGTCGGCGGAACTGTTACCAATTCCACGACGAACATCCTGAATACCTCCAACTGGAGTATTCCGGTGACCGTGACCTCCGAGGGAAATATCGTCCTCGCGGCATGGGCAAAGGATAAGAAGGGGAATAAAAGCGCCCCTGTTTCCATCACTGTAAATAGCGACTGGGGCACGCCTTCAGTCGTGCTTGTTTCGCCCCTCAACGGGATACTTACCAATGTGACGTCTATCGACGTATCGGGTACTGCAAGCGTCTATGTCGATTATAACATTACCAGCGTATTGGTTAAAGTTAACTCCGATCCTTATACTCCTGCTGTAGGAACTACGGCGTGGACTGCCAGCGGTGTCACGTTAATCAGCGGGACTAACACCATTCAGGCATGCGTGATCGCCGATAGTAATAAAACCAATTACAGCGCGGTCATTAAAGTGGTGGTCGATACTGACGGGCCTGTGACTGTGATCTCCAGCCCGACTAACAACCAGCCGACCGGAAAGACTTTCGTGGTATACGGTACGGCGGATGATCTTTCCGCGCTCGATTCGGTATATCTTTATGTTACCGGACAGCCTACCAACGTAGTTTCTTCGTTCTATAGCGTGAATCATTGGAGCAACGCGGTTGTCCTGACCTCCGAGGGTAATAATACTATTAACGCGTTTAGTAAGGATAAATGGGGCAATATCGGTTCGCCGGTAGCGGTTACGGTATTCGCTGATTGGAGCTTCCCTGCGGTATCCATTCTTTACCCCGGCACCGGATTAGCGACCAATGTACTTTCGATCAAAGTATCCGGCAGCGCGAGTATTCACCCTGATTTCAATATCGCCAGTGTCGCGGTGAAGGTGAACGGAAGCGGATATATCGCATGTACCGGAACGACTTCATGGTCGAATTTAACGGTACCCTTGAATAACGGCAGTAACAATATTATGGCCCGCGCCATTTCCGATAATAATAAAACCAATTTCAGCGCGGCTGTAATAGTCAATGTCGATAAAACTCCTCCCGTGGTTACTGTGACCACTAAGCAGGATTTGAACGAAACAGGTTTGAAGAAATTCACCATCAGGGGAACTATCTCCGACGCCAGCGGCGGCGCGATGACGACCTACCTGAGCCTCGACGGCGCGGCTTATATGAATGCGTCGATGGTCACCACTACATGGAGCAAGAATTACACCAACGTATCCGGGTCGCACACTGTTTTCTATTATGGTGTGGATAAATGGGGCAATGTCAGCGTAACAAACTCCACCACAGTAGATGTCGCCAAGTTCAAATGGAATATCATGGTTTACTTAGACGGCGATAATAACCTCGAACCCTATGCGTTAGTCGATTTTAACGAGATGGAAGCATGGTCGGGTATAACGAATTATCAGGCGAACATTATCGTGCTGATCGACCGTATTACCGGGTATTCGACCGCGGACGGTAACTGGGTCGGAACACGCCTCTACCGCATCACCCGCGATCCCGCAGGATTAAATACGACATTCATATCGACACGTCTTGCCGGGATGGGATTAATCGCCACCGGCGATACCGATGAACTGAATATGGGAAACGGTGCGGTTCTTGCGCAGTTTGTAGACTTTGTGAATAACTCCTATGAGGCCGATCAATCTTTCATCATCTTCTGGGATCACGGCGACGGATGGAGAAAGCCTGAAGCCCCTTCGGCGCCTATCGCGGTTTCCGGAAGTTTGAAGAAAGGAATAATTCCTAAATTTACAGTTTGGCCGAATTTGTCTTCAAAGAATAAAATAAATATTCCCGATACAAAGGGGGTTGCCTATGACGAATCCTCTGCCAACGATTATTTATTAAATGCCGAAGTGAGGGTAGCGTTGACCGGGAAGGGTATCGACGTTATCGGTTACGACGCCTGTCTGATGGGAATGATGGAAGCGGTATATGAGTTAAAGGATGTCGCGGATATTATGATCGGTTCTCCCGACCTCGAACCCGGGAACGGCTGGCAGTATAACGACTGGCTCACTCGTTTCTCCACTTCTTATGATGCGACTAATCTTTATAAAAGCGTGATTCTCTCCTACTCGAACCAGTATGCCGCGACTGCGACTACGACGCTGGCCGCTTACGATCTATCGAAGGTGAACGCTTTATTCTCCGCGCTTGATACCTATACCGGACAGCTTCTCGCGGATACAAATACGTGGGTCAATCCCGGACGAACTAATTACGCGGGGAATATTCAGAGCCAGATTGAATTCTCTATCGAGCATTATGGTCTTTATGCAAGTGGTAACGGAATTAATACCGATCTATGGGAACTCGCGGATAAACTCCCAAAAGCCGGTTCGGCAGCTTTAAAAACGGCGATTCAGGATGCGGTTTTAATGGAATGGCATAACGCTACAGGAACGGTCATGACGGGAAATCCCTATAGTCACGGTTTATCATTGTACTTCGGAGATTTTGTTGGCCAATCCGCTCCTATAGGAATGACAACTCACATGTTCAACGGTTATTATTTGATCGGGACAAACGGTAACTTCCATGCGACATCTTTATGGAATGAGTATCTCAAAAAACATGACGCAATACCGCCTTATACATGGAAAGGTCCGGGTTCTTATATATATAACCAAACTAAGAATGTTTTGCAGATTTATGTGACCAATGCGGGGACTATAAATTCTTCACTTGCAGTAAATGCCAGTGTGGATGATGATATTTATATCTTCTACCAGTACCTTGATTGGAGTATGGTGGTTGCATATTCGTATGCGGGGGGAACAGGTCAAGCAGAAACCTGTAACTTTACAGCTCCGATTACCGGATGGTACATTATCCTAGTCGACCGTTATGCCGGTTCGGCAGGATTAGATTCAACATTGACCTTCAGTCAAGGTACAGCAATGATTTATTAGTATAATTTGCCTCAGTATAGGGGCTGTCCCAAAAGGCAGCCCCTTTTTTTATTGCCTTAACATCTACAACAATTAAAAAAGGGACGCATTTCGCGTCCCTTTTTTATAACTGTTACATTCTTATATAGTCATGGTGAGCCAGTCGAACCACGGTTACCGAGCGAAGCCGAAGTACGGTTACCGAGCGGAGCCGAGGTACAGCCGAAGTGTCCGTGCCCTAGTACATATCCATTCCGCCCATTCCGCCCATACCACCCATTCCGCCGCCGCCGGGCATCGAGGAAGATTTATCCTCGGGCTTATCGGCGACCATCACCTCGGTGGTCAGCAGGGTTCCCGCGATACTCGCGGCGTTCTGCAGCGCGGTACGTTCGACCTTAGCGGGATCGATGATACCCGTCTTCATCAGGTCGACCCATTCGTTCTTGAGAGCGTCGTAACCCTGACCCGCGGGGGCTTCTTTCGCCTTCATCACGATCACCGAACCGTCGATACCGGCGTTTTCAGCGATCAGCTTGAGAGGCGCTTCGAGCGCTTTCAGGACGATATTGATACCGACCTGTTCTTCTTCGTTATTGCCCTTCATTTTTTCGAGAATTTTCTGAGCCTTGAGGTACGCGACACCGCCGCCGGGGACAATCCCTTCTTCGACAGCCGCTTTAGTCGCGGATAACGCGTCTTCGACGCGGGCTTTCTTCTCTTTCAGTTCGACTTCGGTCGCGGCGCCGACTTTGATCACAGCCACACCGTCGGACAGCTTCGCGAGACGCTCCTGGAGCTTCTCACGGTCGTAATCGGACGTGGTTTCTTTGACCTGCGCCTTGATCTGCTTGATACGTTCTTTACGCGCATCATCGGAACCGTTACCGTCGATAATGGTGGTGTTTTCCTTACCGATGATTACTTTCTTAGCGCGGCCGAGATTACCGATTACCGCGTCTTTTTCGAGAGTCATACCCATATCTTCGGTGATCACCGTACCGCCGGTCAATACCGCGATATCGTCGAGCATCGCTTTCCTGCGGTCGCCGAACGCCGGCGCCTTCACCGCGACTGCCATCAGCACGCCGCGAAGTTTATTCAGGATCAATGTCGCGAGAGCCTCGCCCTCGACATCCTCGGCGATAATCATCAATGGTTTACCGCTCTGGGAAATCTTGTCCAATAACGGCAGGAGTTCCTTCACGGTCGTGATCTTTTTATCATATAAAAGGATATAGACATCTTCGAGTTCGGCTACCATGCTTTCGGCGTTGGTAACCATATAAGGCGAAAGATAGCCGCGGTCGAACTGCATACCCTCGACTACTTCTACGAACGTATCCATCGACTTGGAATCCTCGACTGTGATGACGCCGTCTTTACCGACTTTGTCCATCGCGTGAGAGATATGTTTACCGATAGAGGGATCGTTGTTCGCCGATATGGACGCGACATGCATAATATCGTCGCTGCTGTCCACAGGGCGGGCCATCTTCTTGATCTCGGCGACAATGGCGTCGACTGCCTTATCGATACCGCGCTTAATCAGGATAGGGTTGCTGCCCGCGGTAACATTTCTGAATCCTTCCTTAATAATAGCGTTCGCGAGAACCGTGGCGGTAGTGGTACCGTCGCCGGAATCGTCGTTGGTTTTGGTCGCCGCTTCCTTCAGCATCTGGGCGCCCATGTTCTCGAACTTATCCTCAAGCTCGATTTCCTTCGCCACAGTCACACCGTCTTTAGTACTTGTAGGTGCCCCGAATTTTTTATCAATTAAGACATTTCTTCCACGGGGTCCTAAGGTCGCGCCGACGGCGTTAGCCATCTTTTCGACTCCCAAAAGAATCTTCTGATGGGCCTTAGTTGAAAATACCAGATCCTTAGCCATAATGCCTCTCCTTTTCATAATTTTATTATTAGAATAAAAAATACTAAAAACTATTCATATCGTCAAGTCGGTAAAATATTTTTTATCGGAACTCTCACAATCTCCCGGTTATTGCCGTTAAAGAATAAAGGATACGGAGTAGTCTGCAAGTCCTCTTTATCTATAAAGAGGATGGAGTAAAGAGAACAAGGAGTAATCTATGAAAAACAAACTCATGGTTTTAGGTCTGGTGTTTTTATTCGCGGGGGCGGGTTTCGCGGCGGATATCAATCACGAATTACTGTCCGCCGTTAAATCGGGCGACACCCAGTACGCCACCCAGTTGATATATAAGGGGGCTAACCCGAACGCGAAGGATTTTAACGGGTGGTCATGCCTGCACTGGTCGTCGTTCAACGGAACCGGTAAGATGGTCGAGATGCTGATCTATATGGGCGCGAAGGTGCAGGTTGCGTCCAAGACCGGCAGTACCCCGTTACATGAGGCATGCCGCAAGGGGAATATGGACATCATCCGTTATCTCCTGAACCAGGGCGCCGATATGAACACGCCCGAT
>MIBD01000139.1:11245-12929 GCA_001829395.1 Spirochaetes bacterium GWF1_49_6
GAGGCTCGAGGTCGTCCAGTATCTGGTCACCCTCGGGGCGAATTTGAACGCTAAAAACTCACTCAATCAAAACGTACTGCATCAGGTGGTCAAGGGCGGGAATTCCGACCTGATCGAGTATCTGATCAACTACGGGGTAGACTATAAGGCGAAAGATAAGTTCGGGATTACACCGTTCATTCTCGCCGCGCAGTACGGGTATATCGATATGATGAAGTATTTCGTCAAGAAGGGGGTCGACCCCGATCAGGCCGATATGAGCGGACGTACCGCGCTCTACTGGGCGGCGCTCGCGGGCAAACTCGAAACAGTGAAATACCTGCTGACCCTCGACGTCGATCCGGCCATGCCCGATAAGTACGGGATGACGCCCGCAGAAGCCGCCGATGCGAATAATAAGTTTGACGTGGCGAATTATCTGAAGATGCTCAAATAGGTCAAGTTGTCATCCCGAGCTTAGTCGAGGGATAATAAATATTAACAATTACGTCCCGCAGGAAGAAAACTTTTTGCGGGACGTTTTTTTATGGGTTACGAATTTACATTGACACTTTTTAAATCCAGCTTATAATTTATTTATCTTAGCAGGAGTAATCAATGGAAGTATTACGGGGAAAGGCGACAAATGTAAAATCTGAATTCGTAGGTACAGAATCCGGACGACATCAGGTGGTATTATTTGAACTAGAAGGAAAGCCGGTTGTGGTAAAAGATAAGTACTATGGTAATGAAGTAATTATCATCAATGAAACCGATGACGTAGCCGTCGCGGGAATGAAAAAAAACGGCGTGTTTTATGTGATCGCGTATAAAAATTTTACTAAAGACGTATTGGGGACATGTTTTAATCGATTTGAAATAAAACCGATGCTGCTTATCGGAGGAATTGGTATGCTAATGATGTGTCTTGCCGCAGTTATAGGAATTACTCTTAATAAATATGATTACGCTGGAATATTTATTCCAATGTCAATTATCGGAGTTCTGACTTTGGTGTTATCAATATCATATTCATTTAATATGAAAGCTAAAGCTAAGAAACTCCTTGACTGATTGACGGAAAATATGCAATGTTAAAGACAGGATTTCCTCATGTCATTCGCGACAGCCCAATATAAATATTTATGTTTGCATGAGTCAGGATTAGCCGATCGAAAATGCTTGTCGCAGGCTGATGATTACTAAAGAGGCGAGTTTCCGTAATGAATTTGGCCGTCGCGCTGTGTATAACACGGAATTTGCTCCCGGATGGCCGTAGGCTATTTCTTTTACATAGCGATTTTGGTTGTAATGGGATAGCCCTCGCACTTCGCGCGAGGACAAGCCGTCGCTCAGCGGCCTACGATTTATCGCCGCCGCCGAACATCGCGGAGAAGAACTTCTTGAAGCCCGAGTGTTCCTCGGATACCTCGATATTCATGATGCGACGCGCGATATGGTTTACGCAGAGGGAAATATTCGACTTCGGCGCCATCACTACGAACGGGATTTGCCGGCGAACCGATTCGCCCACCAGCGGATCGTCGTAGATATACCCGATATTCTCGATCTTAACGTTCAGGAACTGGCTCGCGATCTCGATGATCTTCTTGGATACCTTTGACCCCTCGGTCGCGCTGCGGACGCGGTTGATGACGAGCTTGATGTTCGGGATCTCCGACTCCACTACGATGGACTTGATGAT
>MIBD01000140.1:0-3542 GCA_001829395.1 Spirochaetes bacterium GWF1_49_6
CGATACTACGACAGTGATGCCGTATGTGACCCCGTCGACCTATATCGTGCAGCCCGGCAAGAACGGGAATTATGTCGGTAAAATCGACCTGACTATTTCCGGGGGGAAAATCTCCTCGTTTAAGTATAATCTGGTCGCGATGAATAAAAATATCCCGGAATCGCAGTGGGTTCTGACTTATCTGAACGATAAGACCGAGATAGTCGACCAGAAGATGATGGAAAAAATATGCGATTCGATGATTACTCTCGACGCGACCACGATTCGTTCGTTCCCGGGGCCTATCGGGAATATGATAGCGGATATTCTCGCCGACGCATCCAAGGCGGATATCGCGGTGATTAATTCCGGCTCGATCCGCGCGTCGATTCCGATGGGAACGGTGCATATCGGGGATATTTACCAGTTATTCCCCTATGAGAATTATCTGGTCAAGGGAAAGTTGTCCGGTTTGACGCTCAAGCAGATTATCAAGAAGGGTATCGATAAACGCGGCAGCGGCGGATTCCTGTATTATTCGAAGGGGTTGAATGTGACGGTCGGGACGAATAAAGAGGTTAATATTCTATGGAACGGAGCGCCTTTACAGGACGGAAAGGATTATTCGGTCGCGACCGCTGATTTTCTATGGATGGGCGGGGACGGGTATGTCGAGTTCCTTAAATCGCAGGATGTGACCAATACCGGCACGTTGATACGCGACGCTATCCTGAATTACCTCCTGAACGCGCAGATGATAACCGAACAGATCGCAGACCCTGTGCCGAGGATTGTATTTTTATCGGGGAAAACAATAATCAAATAAGGGCAGTTTTAAAAACCCTGATTATTCTAACAAATCAAGGTATAATTGATTATAAAACGCCCAATGGTCACTTCTTTATTTTCGCGCGAAGTGCGGAGGCTAAAACTGAGTATTTTGAAGTGACCACAAATAGATATTATTCGGAGGAAGTATGAAACCCGTTTATGCGCTCAGAATTTTGGTTCTGGTATTTGTCCTCTTCGGGGCGTCCTGCGCCGGAACTGAAAAAATCGTCATCATGCATTTCAACGACACCCATTCCTATATGCTTCCTTATATCGACGCTAATAAAGAATCGCTCGGCGGCGCGGCGCGGATGGTGACTATAGTGAATATGTACCGCGTCAAGTATCCGGATATGCTCCTCGTTCAGGCCGGGGATACGCTTTCCGGTACTTTGTTCAGCTCTGTCTATAAGGGTACGATGAACATCGAACTGATGAACCAGATGAAATTCGATATAATGACCATAGGGAACCATGAATTCGATTACGGTCTGAGTAATATTCTGGCGCTCAAAACGATGGCGCAGTTCCCCATGATGTCCGCAAATATCTTCGATAAAAACAGCGGCGAACGCATCTTCCTGCCGTATATGATTAAAAATATCCACGGTGTAAAAATCGTATTCGTAGGGCTGACCACATCGAATCTGGGGGTGATCAACCAGGACGCAGTTCAATCGATCAAGATTATGCCGGAGGCGGAGGCGCTCAAGGGTCTGCTTTCTACACTGGAACTGATGAAGACGAACGACCTGCTGATATGCGTCACCCATAGCGGGTTTACCCAGGATATGGAGCTTGCGGCGGCGGTACCCGGTATCGATGTGATTATCGGCGGGCACACGCATACCCCGGTATTTACCCCCGTCTACGTCAGCAATACGATGATCTTACAGGCGGGATATTACGGGCTGTACGCGGGATTGCTGACACTGGATATCGCCGACGGTAAAATAGCCTCTCACGTATACGAACTGATTTCCATCAATAGCAATATTACAGAAGATAAAGATACGGTATTATATATCTCCAATAAAAACGCCGCGTTCAAGGATATGATGGCGGAAAAGGTCTGCGATTCGGATATTTACTTCGAACAGCAGGGTATCCGCGAGAACCAGCTTCCGCTCGGTAACTTTATCGCGGATATTATCTGGCAGTCCACACCCGGCGCGGATATGGCGATTGTCAACGCAGGCTCCATCCGTTACTATCTCCCCGACGGGGTAGTCACACTCGGCGATATTACCGCGGTCTCCCCGTTCGATAACGAACTGTGTGTCGTGAAACTGCAAGGTAAGTACGTCAAGGAGATTATGCTCGCGGGGGTGAAGAATCGCGGCGAAGGCGCGTTCCTGTACTATTCCAAGGGTGTGAAGATTGTCGCCGATAAATCGAAGGCCCCGGTTATCACGTTCAAGGGGAAACCGATCGACGATAAAAAGATATATAAGATAGCGGTCAGCGACTTTATGTCCAAGGGCGGAGACAACTATGTGCAGTTCACGAAGGGCGTGGACGTTATCCATACCGGGCTGAATTTCCGCGACCTGATAATCGTGTACCTGAAAAAGCTGAAAAAAATAACCGGTAAGTCGGTGGATATGACGAAACGTGTCATACTCCCCGCGATATAGAAAAGGAGACCTTACTATGAAATTATCCGCATTATTCATTATCACAGCGGCGTTGTTCCTGAATGCCGCGTCTATTTCCGCGCAGGAAGGCGAGACGCCGAAGGAGATTAAGACGGGGGCGACCAACGCGTCCGTGCTGAAATCGCTGACATTCGCCGCGTACCTGCGGAATAATTTTTACTTCTTTGTCAACGGCGACCTGAAGAATACGGACAGTTCGAGTTATGCGACCGTCGAGTATTCCGACGACGCGGTATTTATCGGGTTCTCCGAAATCGGGGTTTCCGCGAAGGCGGAGATTCTCGAATATATCACTCTCGCGGTAGACGTATCCCGCCCGGGGTACTGGGGCAACGACTCCATGACGACCGGCTCGAAGTATAACGCGTTCTATCTCTGGACGCTGTACAGTAAATTCGACATCTCTAAGGCGATACTGAATATCTCGTCGATAGGGCTTGATCTGACGATAGGCCGTATGCCGGTCGCGATTATCGATACGGAAGACCATAATAACTATGTTCTCGACGATACCCTCGACGCGTTCCGGGTGGATTTCCTCGCGAAGGATGCCGGTATCGGCGCGAGCGTCTTCTTTGATTTCTTCTCGCTCAATTCGCCTACCGATGATATTTATTCCCTCAAGTCCCCCCGCCATGATTACACGGTGCCTTACTTCGACGGGGACGTCAATATCTTCAAGATGGGGATTATGCCGTACTGGAAAATGACCGGCGCGGCGGACGATTTTATCAAGACTCTCCTTGCCAGTCCGTACTTCCTGTTCGTGCGGGTGGGAGCTACCGGCGACAGCACTTATGATATGGGCGGGTATGAAATCTCGAAAGTCGGCACGGAAGGGAATTATGCCGATAACGACTGGCTGATGATCGCCGGATTGGACGTATTGTTCGATACGAAGGTGGTCTCGGTGCTCTTCGAGGGCGCCTACTCGTTCGGTATCGACCGGAAAAGCGCCGATAAGCCGAATGTCGACATATCCGGGCTTCTCCTGCACGGTTCCGTGATGGTGCCGTTCAAGGAGATGGGGATGGATTGGTTCAAATTTGCCGCGGATGTTGTCTTTACGAGCGG
>MIBD01000140.1:3548-3828 GCA_001829395.1 Spirochaetes bacterium GWF1_49_6
CACGGATAAGTACGGGAATTACCTGAACTACGGCTTTGTTTCCATGAAGGGCGACAAGATCGGGGGATATATCTATAATAAGTACTACGGGGTTTACCCGTCGGCATACGTCAACTACTCCGGCATCGATTTCGACCCGATAGTTGCGAAGCACAAGGCTCCGATATTCTCCGCATCGGCAAAACTTAAAATCGAGAACCTCGACCTATCCGGGCAGGCCCCCGGTAAGCAGGGATTGAACGCCGGTATCGAGGGATGGTTCTATATGGATACGAGTACG
>MIBD01000140.1:3928-4879 GCA_001829395.1 Spirochaetes bacterium GWF1_49_6
TATTCAGTCAGGGTGTGTTCGAAATAGGGTTCGAGGGCGGTCTATTCCTGCCCGGCGCGTTCTACGCATACTACAGCAGTTTGAAAGACGCCCCGTTCGGGAACCAGCCCGCGTTCGGGTGCGATTTGTTTACCGAGTTGGAGTTTTGAGAGGGAACGGATGAATTTATCGATAAAACGGAAATTTTTATTACTTACCGTGATGAGCTTCGGGTTTATTCTTAGCGGATGCGCGGAACCTCCGGCGAACGGGGGATACGACACGCTCGAATTTATCCCGTCCGGCGGCAGGGGCGCGCTCGCGGCGGCAATCGGGTCGGCGACCAACACGATCTATGCCGCGGTCAGGGATATGAACGACACGGGGATTATCGCTGCGCTCGAGGCCGCCGCATCGAAGCAGGTGACCGTCAAACTGCTGGTGGACGCCGATTATAAGGCCGGGCTGACCGGCATCTCGTCCGCGGTATCCACGAACTTCGGCAATACCTACGGCAATATGGACGACAACTTTTTTATTATCGACGGGATGATCTACCTGCTCTCCTCGTCCGATATCTCGTCGGATCAATTCGTACTATTCAAGATGACCGACCGCGATATGCTCTACAGCTTCGAGAGCGAGTTCCTGCAGATGTTCCGCGACGGGCGTTTCGCATACGGGAGCGACACCTACGAAAAGAAACTCCCGATCAATCAGGTACAGGGTTATTATATCCATGATAACTGGGTCGAGCTTTATTTTCAGCCGACCGATAGCATACTCGCGCATATCCGGGCGAGGCTCGGCCAGACATACGAGTCGATCAAGGGCAATCTGCGTGACCTCGACCAATCGGGTCTCGCGCTCCTCCTGAACGACGTGATGAATTCATGCCCCGGCAGTACCCTCGACTTCGCCCCGGGCGCGGTCGTGAAGCTGTCGAACTACGCGTACCTGCTGACTAACGGC
>MIBD01000140.1:4951-5272 GCA_001829395.1 Spirochaetes bacterium GWF1_49_6
ATATTCACCACATTCGACCTGATGGATGATACTTCCATACTCCGTAACGACGGGACGTGCCTCATCATCTCCGGGCCGGTTGTGCAGGATATCTATAACGCGGTCGCCGCGAAAACATCGGGCGCGGGGGTATCGAATGTCACGATTGCGCCGCCGGTGTATAAGTCGCCGGTCGTACTTCACGATGTGGTATTCAGCGAGATACTATGGAAGGGAATTAAGCTAAGCGGGGCCGATCTCGATTACGGGCCGTGCTTTATCGAACTGAAGAACGTGTCTACGCAATACGTCAATATCGGCGGATTCCGCGTCATTATCACC
>MIBD01000140.1:5310-5492 GCA_001829395.1 Spirochaetes bacterium GWF1_49_6
CCCTTACGGGACGGTTCTGGAACCCGGCGGACATTACACAATCGCGTCGAGTACGAAGGTATTCTCGGTGTACGATTTCTACTGGCAGTGGATATTTATCAATCACACCGGTTTTACGATGGTATTACAGGACGGGCTGGGGAATAATATCGACCGCGCGGCGGATGTTTATACCGACCCCG
>MIBD01000141.1:0-1800 GCA_001829395.1 Spirochaetes bacterium GWF1_49_6
ATCCTTGGGGTTGATCTGAATCGCAAACAGGTCAAATTCAGACCTCTCGGCTTTTAATTCCGGTTTGGATTTATACACCCTAACCAGTTCCTCATAAATTTTCTCCACGGGTACGTCGTTTGTGGCTGTTCTGTCAAATACCGTCTGCCTGTCTAACACTTCATATAGGGGTTTTTCTGCCTCGGGTTGAGAAGTTGGTTGATTCTCTTCAGTTGCAGGGGGTATCCCTGGTTTTGGTTCTTGAACGATAAATGGAGTACATGCTTGAAGAATCTGGCTGGCGACCAAACTTCCAGCAGCAACACCCATGCTTTTAATAGCCTCCCTTCGGCTCATCCGTCGATTCAAGATGGATTTATCTTCCGGTTGTTCGGGCATTTGAATTGGTGCCTGGTCTTTCATATTATCAAAAAAACCCTCCTTATGTGGAGGGTCTAATTTATCCTTCTTGCAAACTTCCCATCGGGATACTAAATTATATACTAATCCGTCAACAGAAGCAAAAAGTGCTGGTATATCTAAATATCCTTCAAAAACTTGTCTAAACTAATTTCTGCATCTTTCAAAATTGCCAAAGTTATACCTTTTCCTAAATCCCTGCCTTTATGGACGGGGACCGAAACAGTAATTTTCTTTGCCTTGTTTACAAAAATTTGATGGCTGCCTTTTGACCTGAAATGTATAAAACCGTTTTTCTTTAAAACTTTTACAAGTTTTTCCGCCCTGACAATGGGGATATTAGGCATAAGTAATTCGCTGGGGAAGTGAAAGCTTGTCTAACTCAACCACCTCTATAGATTCCAAACCTTCTTCTCTCGGAATTGGCCAGCCCAAGGCCGCCCTTGCTTCAATCCAGACTTCGATTGCCTCTTTTAGATTTTTCTTTGCTTCGTCGATAGAAGCTCCTTGTGTATGACATCCGGGCAAAGACGGAACAAAACCATGATAATAATCACCGTCTTTTTTAATTATTGTTCTGTAAGTGAGAATTTTTGTCTTCATACGACTCCATTGTATCATACATTTCAAGATTTTTTCTGGCTGGGGATATGAGAGTTACCGATCTATTTTAATCCTACTTACAAAATTTCTATTTTTTCAACCTTCAATCTAACTTCAAAAGGATAAGAACTGCCGGATTGTGGCGCTACGGGTATTAAGTATCCGGTAACTCTGACTTTTTTGTTTAGATAATCGTCCTTTAAATTAAAGTCTGAATTTTTGACTAATTCGGTAATATCAATTACATGTTCCAGGCCGTCCTCTTTCTTAATATAAAGCCCATCGGGATAGCTCTGGTGGTCTGCGGGATACTTTAAAAGAGTTCCTTCGGAGACAATTTCTTCTCCTTTTTCAAACGTAGGCACTGGCGTTTTGCTGCTATTTAGTGAAAGTTCTCTCTGTTCGTCAGTTCCGGCAGGAGTATTTGTACTATTATCTTTTTTGGGTAAACCACCCAAATAGACTGCCGCACCCGATAAAAATAAAATAAGTACGATTAGAATTGCTACCAAAACAAAATTTAGATTTTTAGGGTTTTCCACTGATTCTTCAGTGTAGTAAAAATCACCAGGCTTTTCAATTGTCTGTCAATTGACTAGATAGGATAAGATTATGCTATACCCAAAATACCCTGATTTGCAGACTAAAAATAGTATTTTGGGGGATCATACTCATCAAGTAAGAGTTGCAAACTCGAATAAGATGAGTATATATTGAATGTATGAATATGCTGCCCTCAAAGCATGAATCCGGCCAGACACTTCTGTTGGTTCTTCTTTCAATGGCTGTTATTTTGAC
>MIBD01000141.1:2028-2118 GCA_001829395.1 Spirochaetes bacterium GWF1_49_6
TTCGAGTACTGTCTGGTTCATTGACCACGACCCCACAACCGGAGAATTAACTTGCACAACCGGCAATTGTTTCAGGGGAAGCTCTATGAA
>MIBD01000141.1:2323-3812 GCA_001829395.1 Spirochaetes bacterium GWF1_49_6
TGGACGACTTCTCGTCGCCGATCACGAACGTGATATCCGCCCGCTTCTGGAGTTCGAGCGATCTCTCCTCGCGGAGCGTGGTCACCCGGCAGATTGAGTTGACCGCCTCGACCGCAAAACTTTCCGGCAGATTCGCGCGGATAGTTTCCGCGACACATCGGAACAGTTCCTCCGGCGACGTGGTCTGCGACACGATCAATATCCGGGAAATATCCTCCCTGTCACGGATACCGTCCGTAAACACCGCAATCTCCGAGACATCCTCGATCACCGTGCACTCCCCGGCGTAACTGATGAGTCCGCGCACCTCGGGATGCTCCTTCTTCCCGGCGATCACCGTATAATACCCGTCCCCGGCGTATTTCCCGATCAGCTCCTGTAGCTTCTTTACCTTGACGCACGTCAGGTCGACGACCTCGAAACGCCCACGCAGTTCCGCCTCTTCGTTGCGGTCTAGTCCGTGGGTACGGATTACCGCGGCCGCGCCGGCGGGAATATCGTTCTTATCGCGGGCGGTACGAATATCCTGCTCTTCGAGATGCCGGATATAACGTTTATTATGAATCAGTTCGCCGTAGACATAGATAGGGGTGTCCCCGGCACGCACGCGGGCTTTCAGTATCTCAGTCTCGGCGGTCTTCACTCCGGGACAGAACCCCGAATGCGCGGGAATCAGTATCTTCATCAGACGTTGACGTTAAACAATGTCCGCAGGACGAACCCGGCCAGATACGCCACACCCGCCGACAATCCGCCGACTAACAGCATCTCCAGCCCGCCGAGGACCCACTTTACCCCGGTAATCCGCTGGCGAAGCGCGCCCACAGTGAACAGCGTCAGCCCGGTGATAATCGACGCCGACAGGAAGAGGTGTTCCTTAAACAGCGGGATAAGCGATGCGAACACGTAGGCGAACAAGGGCATAAATCCCGCGGCGATGAATGCGATAAATGTCACGACCGAACTCTTCATGGGCGACGTTTCCTCGTCCTCGATAATCCCAAGCTCCTCGTGCATCATCGTATCGACCCATAGCTTCTTATCCGATGTGACTATCTCGACCATCTTGTCGAGCGCTTCCCCCGTCAGTCCCTTCCGGGAATATATCTCACGGATTTCGGACACCTCACCCTTAGGGTTGACATCCACCTCCCATTCCTCGCGCGCCCGTTCGCTCTTCACATAATCCTTCTCGGACTTGGACGAGAGATAATCGCCGACCGCCATCGAGAAACCGTCTGCAAACAGGTTCGCGAACCCCATTATCAGCACGATACCCGGGGATAAGTCCGCCCCCGCGACCCCGGCGACTACCGCGAACGTGGTAACTATGCCGTCGCTCGCCCCGAACACCGCCGCGCCGATATATCTGCCCTCGCCGGTCTTATGCCACGGTTCCTTGCCGATCGCGTGCTCGTCATGCGACATATTATGCAAACTCATATCTTTTTTTTGGTACGCTTCGCGCGCGATATCGATACGGGTCTTC
>MIBD01000141.1:3853-4203 GCA_001829395.1 Spirochaetes bacterium GWF1_49_6
TTCCTCCTGTTCGTCAGATATTATAGCATAGTTTGAAAATTAAAAAAATATTCCGTCCCCCCTTGACACAATAGTATATTTATGATATATTACATATATGAAGTATATAAACGATTCGGTTTCCAACGCGGAATTCATGCTGATGGAGATTATCGCGGAGTGCCGCGAGATATCCGGCTATGAGATTAATACCTTCGTGGAGGCACGGGGATACCGGGAATGGGCGGATATCGGCACGACCTCCATCTACGTGGGGCTGGAAAAGCTCAATAAGAAGGGGCTAGCCCGCTCGCGAGTTGATTTCGAAAAGACCGGCAAAGGGCCGTTACCGAAGCTGTACAGCCTCACCG
>MIBD01000141.1:4221-7594 GCA_001829395.1 Spirochaetes bacterium GWF1_49_6
TGAAAAACTCCGTATTCGACGCGCTGTCGTCGGGAGGTTCCCGCGGGGGGCGGTTCGACCTCGGGCTGGCCGGGATGCCTCTCCTTGACAATGGGGAAATCATAGACGCGCTCTCGAAACGCCGCGACGCTATTTCACACGCTCTCGACGGGGTGAAAGAAACTTACCTCGCACAGGGCGGAGAACATCTCCCGTTATCGGCGCGCGCGCTTTTCGATCATTCCTTCACCGCGATGCAAAATGAAATCGATTTCGCTTCACGCCTGATAGATAAAATAAATTCCGGCGATACGGAGGAAATATGAATAATGAAATCGTTTCCGCGCTCCTGCGTTCGGAAAACCCCACGGTACGTTACTACACCCTGACCGGACCCGCCGGACGGAGTGATAACGACCCTGATGTTTTGCCGGCGAAAAAGGCGATCATGTCCGACGGCCCTGTCCCCGTCATCCTCGGCAAGCAAAAGCCCGGCGGGTATTGGGGCAGACCCGAGGATTTTTATATGCGGAGCAAGTATAAAGGAACTGTGTGGAATATGACCCTGCTCGCCGAACTGGGCGCCGACCCCGCGGACAAACGAATCCGCGCGATGTGCGAATTCATCCTCACCGCGTCGTACGACCCGTCGAACGGGGGTTTCACCTATTCCGGCCACCCGGACGGGGTTATTCCCTGCCTCACAGGAAATATGGCATGGTCGCTGATCCGCTTCGGCTACGCCGAAGACCCGCGAGTACGGAAGTCCCTCGAATGGATGTCGGAGTACCAGCGTTATGACGACGGGGACGGCAAGCCCGGTAAAGAAGCTTTTTACCGTTTCGATAAGTGCTGGGGGAAGCACACCTGCCATCATGGGGTAGTCAAGATGCTCAAGGCGTTCGCGGAAATCCCCGCCGGAGCGCGCACGGATAAAATGAACGCCGCCATCGAGAAAGGCGTCGAATATATCCTGATCCACCGTATCTATAAAAGCAGCCGTAACCCGTCGCGCGCGGTAATGAAGCGTTGGATGGAATTCGGTTTCCCGCATATGTGGAACAGCGATATTATCGAAGTACTTTCCATTCTCGCGAAGCTCGGCGTTCGGGACCCGCGCACCAACGATGCCGTCGAATTGATGCTATCCAAGCGTCTGCCCGACGGATGGTGGATCAACGAACATAATCATCACGGATGTCTGGCTGTCGCTATCGAAAAACAGGGCGCGCCGAGCGAATGGGTGACTCTGAACGCGCTGAAAGTCATCGAATACTACGGGAGGTAATATGCGGAGAAAAGACCGGGAGATTGCGTCACGGGCGGAGATGGAGGGCATCCTCGCCCGCGCGGAATACGGCGTGCTGTCCCTCTGCGGCCGGTGGAAACCCTACGGCGTTGCGGTGAACTTCGGCTACTCCGATAACGCAATCTATATCCATTGCGCGCCGGAAGGCCGAAAGCTCGGACTTATCCGCGGCAACCCCGCCGCCGCATTCACGGCTGTGGGGAATACGAAGATGATACGCGCGGAGAAGGCGTGCGACTGGAGCAGTTTCTACGAGAGCGTGTTTATCGAGGGGCGCGCGGCCATTATCGACGATAACGCGGGTAAGGCCGCGGGGCTGAACACGATCATGCGGAAATACTCCGGGCGGGAGTACGAGTTCGGCGCGGACGACCTGAGCGGTATTGTCATCATCCGTATCGATATAGACACGATGACAGCGAAGTGTAAAAAATAGGAGGCATATATGGAGAAAAGGGATTTCAAGAAAGAGATGAAGGAGTTCTACGGCCAGAGGACGGAGAATCCTTCTATTGTCACCATTCCCCCGATGAACTTTATCACTATCGAGGGACAGGGCGACCCGAACGCATCGAAGGAATACACCGAGGCGTTAAACGCGCTGTATTCGGCAGCATATACCGTGAAGTTTATGATAAAGAAGGGGCGGGAAATCGATTACGGGGTGATGCCGCTTCAGGGGTTATGGTGGGCGGACGATCTGTCGAGCTTCACCGAATCACACCGCGACCTGTGGAAATGGCGGATGATGATATTCCAGCCGGAGTTCGTCACCCGCGAGATATTCGATACCGCGATCGCCGAGGTACGGCGGAAAAAGAATCCCCGCTCGCTCCCCAAACTGCGGTTCGAATCCTACGACGAGGGACTATGCGCGCAGATTCTGCACGTGGGGCCGTTCACTACAGAACCCGCGACTATCCTGCGCCTGCACGAATTTATCGGGGCTAACGGCTACCGCCGCCGGGGACTGCACCATGAAATCTACCTGACCAATATCGAGCGAACCGCACCCGCGAAATGGAAGACGATTATCCGTCAGCCGATGGAAAAATAGGAGGAACATATGCAAATATTCAAAGTTATCGCTATCGCAACGTTTTTATATCCGTTAATATCCTGCGCCGGGATGATGCCGTCGATGTACCAGCCCGGCAAGCTGAAGGAGGGGAAGATCACCGCCCCCGCGCAGGAAGGCATATCGCCGTACTGGAAGATGTCCGACGGTATCGAAATCTACCACTTCAGCGAGGGTCACGGCGTCCCGGTGCTCGTCCTGCACGGCGGGCCGGGCTTCCCCTACGCGAAACCGTGGCCGGGGCTGGAACCCCTCGCGGATAAGTACCGGTTCCAGTACTTTCACCAGCGCGGGTGCGGGAAATCCGGTACCCCGATCTACGAACTCGACTCGCCGGACTATTTCGAGAATATGAAAACGCTCGAATCGAAGCTCGGGCTGGGCGCGCTGTTATCCGATATCGAGCAGATCCGCCAGATACTCGGGGTGGAGAAACTCATCCTGATCGGGCACTCCTACGGGGGTTTCCTCGCCGCACTCTACGCCGCCGAGTTCCCGGAGCATGTCGACAGGATGGTACTGATCGCACCCGCGAACGTCGTAAAACTCCCGTCCGATGCGCCCGGACTCTACGAGGTCGTGATGCTCAATCTCCCCGACTCCATGATCACGAACTTCAAAGCCTATATGCAGCGCTACTTCGATTACGGTAATATTTTTTCGGAGAACGAGGAGTCCCTTCGCGCGATGAATAAAGAATTTTTTATATACTATGCGGCGGCATGCTCGAATATGGGCTACCCGATGACGCCGGTTGCGATGGAGCGGACGGGCGGATGGGCATGCCACGCCCCCAACTTCAGCACGGGCGAAAAGTACGACTTCACCGAGTTCGTCAAGACGGTTACCGCCCCGACTCTGATTATCCACGGCGATAAGGACATCAATTCCATCGAGGGGAGTAAGCTCTATCATTCCCTGCTGACCAACTCCACCCTCGAGGTCATCCCCGGCGCGGACCATTTTCCGTATGAGTGCAATCCCGCGGTATTCGCGAAGCTGGCGGA
>MIBD01000141.1:7624-14548 GCA_001829395.1 Spirochaetes bacterium GWF1_49_6
TACTTATTTTCTTTTTTATAAAATTGAAAACTTTTCTCGCGTATTTACAAAATTCAGATGCTTCTTCTGGCAACGGATCATCTTCAATATCCGTATATCTGATACTTACCCCTATTTCATCCAAACGAAATACAATCTCGGTTTTCAATTCTAAAAAACTTCCATCGATATCTATGCATTCCGCAAGTAATTCGAAAATATCGTGGTTTCTTTTTATTCTCCGCTCGCTATTTACAAGAAACGCTTTCAAGGATTTTTCTACGACCTGTTGACAATGAAAAGTAATGATATCGGTGTGTTCGGGACGGCTCTCCGCAGTACGATCCGCTGTTTCTAAATCGTGTTCTGCCTTTTCCATTAATGTATGAAGCAATTCATTCATAGAATTTTCCCTTCGGTGACAACAGTATTATCCAGATAATTCGGTGCATGTATAAATTTTTCAAAATTACTTTTATTTCTCAACTTTATATCAAAGCTGGTATGCTTAATGGTATTATGAATTTTTTCGGAAATCATAGCATACATCCTGTTCCTTTCTTCCCTAGAATAATCCCGTTTCAGGACAATAAAAAAATCATAATCACTATCCGGTTTCCAAGAATCACGTGAACGACTCCCGAATAGATAAACTTTCTCATAAGGTATTTTCAGTTCATCAAGATATGTTTTAAAAATCATGGGGATGGAATTCTCAGGAAAATTCATATTTCTATGACCCGCTTTATATTTTCATTATTTTAACACCGAATAAGCGGGGTGTCAACGAGATAATAACTATTATTTCTTTTTTCCGGTTGCGCTCACGGTCGAACCGTATTATAATATCCTATCAAACACAGGAGTTAAAAATGCCGAACGATTGGAAATTCTGGGAATTACTGCTCAACAAACCGCTGGTATCGGCGCTCGCGGCGCAGTTATCGGCGCAGTTGTTCAAGGTGATCCTGCCGATCTTCCGGGGTAAGCCCCCCGATTTCCGCCAGCTTTCCAAGTACGGCGGAATCCCGTCCGGGCATACGGCGTTCATTGTCGCCGCCGCGACCGCTATCGGGATCACCTCCGGATGGACGTCCCCCGTATTCGCTATCGCGGGCACCGTGTCGGCAATCCTGATCTACGATATCCTGAAACTCCGCACGGCGGTGGAATGTTCGCTCGAGATGGGGCAAAAGGCGCTCGAGGGCACGAAGCAGACCTACGAACGAAAAATTCCGCAGTTCAAGGGGCACTCCCCTGTCGAAGTGATAGCGGGGATAGGATGGGGAATCGCCGTGGCTGTAGGGATATGCCTGCTCTGGGGGTAGAATTATTTAATAGAAGAAAGAAATGGAAGCGGCCGTGAAGGTATGGGGGAAGCGGGCGTAGCTATTTTTTACGGATTCTTACATTATTCTTCGTGATAACCGTAAAAGACGTCGGCAACTCAACGAAATGTTCCTGTAAAACCGATTTCAAGACATCCGCCTTATCTATCGGATCGAAACCCGATAAACGAACCAGTATAATTCCTGTAAATATCTTCTTCTGGCGAAAAACCAGTTCACCGAAGTCTTTATCTGCGGTAATTAAAATACGTCCGTCCTGATTAGCACTCTCCAAAACAATATCATCGCTAACACCTGAATCAAATTCAGGGACATATTTAATATCGTATCCGGCTTCTCTTAAAAAAAGAACAACCTGAGTATCGATATTTTCATCCGCCAGAAATTTTACAATTTTCCCACCGTGACCGGGTAGATAACATCTGCCTTTATAGCGTTGGCCGCAAATTCCAAAGCCGCAAGAACCGCGTCCTTGCTCAAACGGGGGTGTTCGGAAATAATTTGCTCGATTGTTTCTCCGGTTGACATTTTCTCTAAAATCAGTTCGACGGTAATCCGTGTCCCTTTTACTACAGGTTTACCCATCATAATTCCGGGATCGGATATTATCAATTGATGATTCATAATATTCCCTTCAATCGTTCTATTTGTTAGATTATAAAAAGGAAGAAAAAAATATACAAGGATTAACGCGGATAGCTATCAATCCGCGAGGGATTCGATTCGCTCGGCGAGGCGAAAGTGAAGGGAAAGGAAGCGGGCGTAGCTATTTTTTACGGCCGATCAGCGAGTAGCTCAAAGGGAACATTCCGAGCGACTCCGCCCATCCGAAACCCGCGATATCGTGAGGATATTCGTTCAGTTCGCGGATCTCTATCCCCGCGCGTATCACTGAGTTGATAATCCCGCCCATCGTATGCTGGAACTCGTAGTTTTTCGACGCGTCATACCCGGTGTTCCCGAAGTAATCCAGCCCCTGCCCCTCGATGATCGTTTTATTAAAGTAGGAATATTCCGGTTTCAGTACCAGCCCACCGGGTTGATAATCTTTATCCTTGAACGGGAGGAGATAGGTCACCGGATGATGCTCGTAGATAAAGAGATTTCCACCGGGCTTGAGGAGCCGCGACGCGACCCCGAAATAAATATCCAGATCGGGTATCCACGCGAGCGCGCCGACGGTGATATACACGATATCGTAACTGGAATTATAAGTCTCGGGGATATCGATAATATCGGCGCGGACGAATTCACAGCCGGCATGTGCGATCTCCGCGAGCTCGCGCGCCTCCCGGATAAACTCATCCGAAATATCGAACCCTGCCCCAGCGAGCGCGCCGATATTCACCGCGGATATCAGCTCACGCCCGTTATTACAGCTCAACTGGGCGATACGCTTTCCCGCGAGTCCGAACGATTCCAGTATCGCGGTCTCGGCCGGGTCGAGCAGTGTCGCGCCGGGGGTAGTGAAAAATCGATGCAGGTCGACCGGACGGGTCTTCTTATGAACCGCCGCCGCCTCGTTCCACGCCGCCCTGTTCGCGTCGGAATAACGCTTCCAATCGTCGCGCATAAAATTCCCTCCGTACCGTTATCGTGCTTTATGATAACGAAACAGAGGGGGAAATGCAAGAAAGTTAAATAATTCCCCCATTTACTTGACTATATCCCGTTTTACCTTAAAATTAAGGGTGTATAGCTTTTAAAAATTTTGAAGGGGAAATTTATGACACCATTGGAGATTGCTTTATACCCTTCTCTCCTAGTAATTGGTTTGGTAATCGGTTACGTGATCCGGGTATTTTACGCGAAATTCCGGTTGCATTCGGCAGAAGAAAAGTTTAAAGAGGTGTTGGCTGAGGCTGAGAAAGAAGCTGAAGCTAAGAAAAAGGAGATGTTATTCGAAGCAAAGGATAACATCATACAGGAACGGAAGCAATTGGAACGGGAGTTCAACGAACGGAATGCGGAACTCCAGCAATTACAGCGACGCCTGATCCAAAAAGAAGATTCTCTGGATAAGAAGTACGAAGGCCTCGAAAAGAAAGAAAAAGATTTTGCTTTGCTGCAGCAAGAGTTCCAGAAAAAGTCACAGGAACTCCAGAAAGCATACGAACGGCATCTCCGTGAACTGGAAAAGGTAGCGCAGATGACCGCGGAAGAGGCGAAACAACAGCTGTTAACAGAAATGGTTGAAGAGGCCAAACGGGATTCGATCAAGCTCATCAAGCAGATCGAAGAGGACGCCCGTGACGAGGCCGACAGCAAAGCCAGAGAAGTCATTGTTGCCGCGATCGAAAGAAACGCGGCTGAAGTAACTGCCGAAAAGACCATTACCACAGTGCAGCTGCCCAACGACGAAATGAAGGGCCGCATCATAGGAAGAGAAGGAAGGAACATCCGGGCTTTTGAATCGATAGCGGGTATCGACCTGATTATCGACGATACTCCCGAAGTCGTAGTGATTTCATCGTTCGATCCGTATCGGCGTGAAGTCGCTAAAATCGCTCTCGAGCGCCTGATTGTGGACGGACGGATCCACCCGGGACGCATCGAGGAAGTGATTCAAAAAGTCGAACAGGAGATCAATCAGGAGATTGTCGAGCTCGGTAAACAAGCGTGTATCGACCTCAAGGTCACCCTGCCGCGCGATCTGTACCCCTATATAGGGCGTTTGAGATTCCGCACGAGTTACGGGCAGAATATCTACAATCATTCCATCGAAGTCGCCAATATCGCAGGAATGCTCGCGGGCGAAATCGGCAGTAATGTCGATAACGCGAAGGTCGCGGGACTCCTGCACGATATCGGTAAGTCGATCAAATCGAACGGCGAGGGCAGTCATGCTCTGGTCGGCGCCGAGGTATTACGCAAGTACGGTCTCGAAGAGGGTGTGATTAACGCGATTGCCGCGCACCACGGTGAGACCGAACCCAAGTTTATCGAGGCTTCGCTGATCGTCGCCGCCGACGCTATTTCCGCGTCACGGCCCGGCGCGCGCCGTGAGTCGTTCGAGGATTACATTAAACGTCTTCACACGCTGGAGAGTATCGCGACATCCATCGGCGGTGTGGACAAGGCTTACGCCATCCAGGCCGGCCGCGAGATTCGCATATTCGTGAACAGCGAACAGATTAACGATGAGACCGCGCTGATTGTCGCGCGCGATATCGCGAAGAAGATCGAAAGTACGATGAAGTACCCGGGACAGATAAAAGTCACCGTGATCCGCGAAACCCGTGTGGTCGAATACGCAAGATAGGTTGATCAGAAAAAATACGGCGTCGCGCAATCCTGCGCGGCGCTTTTTTTAACCGCTATTTTACGGAGGCATCCGTGTCCGATTTTCCCGTTCCTTCCGGCTATCACTCCCCCATCTCCGCGGCAGCATGTTCGAAACTTTCACAGTCCGGTCTTACCCCGCCCTGCCCGTTCGTACTCAATAAGCAGAAGGGCGCGTACCTATACGATCTCGACGGTAACAAATATATCGATTTCCAGATGGGGTTCGGCGCCATCCCGCTCGGGCATAATCATCGCACAATCACCCGTTTCATCAAGAACGGGATTTCCGTCGGGACATCCCCCGGCCTCCCGAATAAGTTTCATCCGCGCCTGATCCGCACATTCCATGAATTCGCCGACTTCGAGCGAATCGCGTTCTATTCGGGGATACTCCCCGCGCTCGCCGCGATTTTCCGGCTCGTATCTCCTAAAACCGTAGGGGTGACTTCCCCCTACCTGCTCGGGCGTGTTCGCGGATTACCCGTCGATAGCATAGAAATAGCGGAGAAGGGAAAGAGTTACAATATACTGTTTTACGAGCCCGTCGATTTCAGCGGAGGGATGGAGAATTTCAGTCCAGACGGATATACCTCGAAGGTAAAGATCGCGGTCGAGAACCGCACGGCGTTCCGCATGAACAAGGGCTTTACCGCATCGCTCGGGGCCGCCGATATGATACTCTGCGCGGATATTCCCGCTAACGGGATGCAATGCGCGGCGGTACTTTCGGGCGGGAATCTCGCCCCGGAAAGCGAATGGATACCGCTCTATCTCGCGGTCGCCATGAACGAAACGCTGAAGTATTATCTGCGGCATGAGATTTGGAATTATAAATGGTACAGAGTACCGGACAGACTGGTATCGGCTCAACGGTGCGGAATATTCCGGCTAAAACGGGAGTATCCGCTATCCGACTTAATATCCCGAGGGATCTTCTTAGATGGAGACACGGGATTCATGAGCGTCGAGCACAGCGTATACGACATTCGCCGTCTTAGCCATGCTCTCGGTGAAATAAAATAGCCCTACCCTTCGATGAGTTTATAACCTACGCCGAAGACCGTTTTAATATACTTCGCGCGCCGTCCGGTATCGCCTATTTTCTTTCGGATGGATACGACATTGGTATCGATGACACGTTCGGTGACATAGACCTCTTCGCCCCAAATTTCCTTCATCATCATATCCCGCCCCACCACTTTACCGCGGTTCTTATAGAGCAGGCGTATGATACCCAGTTCCTTTGGGGTCAGCGGAAACTCGTCATCGTTCAGCTTACTGATCATCTTATCCAAATAGACCAATGAGTTGCCGATTTTTATGGTAACCGGTTCGTATCCGGGATACGGGCCGACATGCGATACCGCGGAACCCCTGAGAAGGTTAACCCTTCTGAGCTGGGCACGGATACGCGCGATCAGTTCCATCATGGAAAAAGGCTTGGTAACATAATCGTCCGCGCCGAGGTTCAGCGCGAATACCTTATCCTCATCGTTGTTCTTAGCGGAAAGGATAATCACGGGGATATCCTTCTTTACCTTCCGCAGTTCTCGAATAACCTCATACCCGTCAATTTCAGGCAGCAGGATTTCCATCATGATCAAGTCGTAGGTTTCGTTCAGGGAACGGTTCAATCCGTCTTTTCCGGTCAGGGATATGATAGCCTCAAATCCTTCGAATTCCAGACTGTCCTTGATCGCCATCGCGGAGTTCTTATCTTCCTCAATGATTAGGACTCTCGCCATTTCATCCTCCATACTATGAATAGAAATAATTAACTTTTATATATAAAAACGGCCCCTACATTTCCATTCAAAGACCGGCGCAAAAGAAGCTGCACCAAGTACGCGCACCACGGGAACGGTTTTGAAAAACAAATATTCGGCTTATTGTAATTTTAATTCCCGGTATTGTCAAATATTATATCTTTATTTCCGCAAATATTTTAGTTTACAAGAATACATAATTGTTTTATAATTAACTACTTTCTCAACGGAGCGGTATATGAAAAAACTCATTTCTAAACTGTCTTTCATCAAACCCTATCTGACAAAAGAACTCCTTTATATGACTATCGCCGTTCTCGCTATCATTATTTATAAGTTCCTTTCGTTCGATGAAAACGCTCATATGCTCTTACTGAAAAATGTATTCGGCGTCACTCCCGCCACTCCGGGCGAGTCCGATTACTGGCGTTATATGATGTGGTTTATCTCATCGTTCGCGTATCTGTTTCTGATCCCGTTCATCGGCGGGCTGATTATCGAGGGGAAGAACGTATTTAAAAAATTCGGCCTCAAGTTCAATAAAC
>MIBD01000141.1:14576-16924 GCA_001829395.1 Spirochaetes bacterium GWF1_49_6
GGCGTTCGTCCTGATGGCCGTCGTCATCACTATCGCGGTCAAACTGTTCCCCGACTTCAAGCAGTACTACCCGTTCGCGAAATACGCCGCCACCAACCTCCGCGTCTTTGTAATATTTGAACTGGCCTACTTCAGCTACTTTATCGGGTGGGAATTTTTCTATCATTCCTTCCTTGTCTTCCCCTATGAGGAGAAATTCGGTAAACCCGGCGCTATCCTCATCGGCTTACTCCCGTTCGTGCTGATGCACTACGGTAAGCCCCTTCCCGAGGTCGCCGGATCGTTTATCGCGGGTATTTTCCTGAGCGTACTTTCGCTCGAGACCCGCACTTTCTGGTACGGAATGCTTCTTCACGGGATGGTGGCGATCTTCATGGATATTGCGGTGGTATATTTCTAGACGTTCATTCCCTGACGGATACCCCGTTCCCGCAAAACTTTCCGCAGAAGGTCGAGATTTCCGTTCTTATCGAGCGTCCATTCCGGGGCGGCCAGCGTCTCCGGGGCGCATTGCCCGAACAGGCGGTGCAGGACTATCCGCTCCGGCAGACGGGGGATCACCCCGCACAGGATTTCGATATACTCGTCCCTGCTCAGCACGCCTATTTCCCCGGCGGCGTACATCCGTTCCGCGCGGGTATTCTTCTCTATATACAGGTGATGGAATTTAAACCCGTCGGCGCCCAGTTCGACTAGCCGGATCGCGCCCGCGATCATATCGTCGGGTGTTTCGCCAGGCAGTCCGAATATCAGGTGCGCCGCGAGATGGATTCCCTTCCCGCGCGACATCCCGAACGCCGCCTCCGTATCCGCGGCCGTATGCCCCCGGGTGATCCGTTCCAGCACATCGTCTCGCATCGACTGCGCGCCGTACTCGAGGATGACGAGCCGTTCCCGCGCGATATCCGCGAGAAGTTCGATAATCGCGGGACTGACCGCATCGGGGCGAGTCCCGATCGCGATACCGGCGATATCCGGCTCCTCGAGCGCGCTTCTATAGAGATGTTCGAGGGTTTCGACGGGTACGCCGTAGGTGTTCGAGTAGGGCTGGAAGTACGCGATGAATTTCCGGACGCCGTACATCCGGGCGATTATTTCCTTCCCCCGGCGGAGCTGTTCCGCGACCGGGACTTTCGGCTCGACATACGCCGCCCGCGACCCGGACTCGTTACAGTAGGCGCATCCGCCCCTGCCCTTCGTCCCGTCACGGTTCGGGCATGTAAACCCCGCGTCCACCGATACCCGGTACACCCGTTCGCCGAAACGCCCGTGCAGAAACCCGTTTAGCCCGGTATAGAGTTCGCCGCTCACCGGGCGTAGGCCGAAAATCCGGGGAGTTCGACCCCTTCATGGCGAAGCAGGCGCACCTTATAAACAAGCCCCCCGGCCGGGCCGCTGTCGGGATCGAACCCGCCGGAGTATCCGCCGAGGCCGTGCATTCCGACGACCCTATGGCACGGCACCGCTACCGGGAACGGGTTCGAAGCGAGGGCGCGCGCGACTGCGCGGGTGCGGTTCTTTCCGCCGATACGTTCGGCCAGCCCGGAATAGGTAACAGTCCGCCCGGCGGGAATTTTCTCCAGTTCGCGGTACACCGTTTTCTGGAATTCGGTCAACCCCCGCTCGTCGTACATCAGGTCGAAGGTGAATTTTTTCCTGTCGAGGTAATCCCTGAACTGCCGGTAGACCGTTTCGTCCGGCGGGCCGAACTCGTCGGGAAACCCTCCGCCGCCGGTCTCGATACGTGTAATCTTGCCGTCGTCAATACTTACGATAATGCCGATGTCAGGATTTGCTATTTTTATGAGATGCATTCTTTTTCTCCTCGCTCAGGAGATATTGGCGCGCCTTATCCAACTGTTCGGATAACTGCTTGATCAGGCCGAAGTATTTATCATGCTGGGTGTTCGAGGAAAACAGGCGGCGTATATTGATACGGAACTGCGGAAAATTCCCGTACTGCAGCGCTTCGTTCAGTTCGTGACGCGGGGTAAGAAACAGGTCGCGTACCGAATCGGAAAAACGCCGCGCATCGTCGATAGGGATACCCTCGCTCCCGATATGGTACGGCCCGAGGATATTATTTATCCTGTCGTAGAGCCAGTAGGTCGATAAGACGATGATCTGGTCTTTATAGTGAGGGTCGAGAGGATCGACGCCGGGCATCCGTCCGCGCAGGATATGCGCGCTAAGCTCGATCTTGCGTTCGGCCGCCGGAGTGTCCATCTGGTCGAACATCGCATGATAATCGGTCACTTCCCCCTTCTCGTTCACCTCCGGCGCGAGATCGCCGTGAAGTTCGTCGGTGAATTTATCGAGCATCTCCGCGAGATCGGAAAAAAGCCCGC
>MIBD01000141.1:16960-17440 GCA_001829395.1 Spirochaetes bacterium GWF1_49_6
TTACAGGGGCGTCCTTTTTAGAATCCGGTATATTCGATACGGACGTGATTTCTTTATTTTTATCCCTTCCGAAAAGGTGCAGGAAAAAGTCCACGACCGACGAAAAGAACCCGCGTTCTATCATTTCCGGCTCGTCGAACACCGTCCGTCCCTTCTCGACCGATACCTTCCATCCCGCGCCCTCGGCAAGCGGCATGATGAGATCGATCAGGATATCGTTCAGAATCCCCCCGGCGCGTTTCGCGAACGTATCCACGAGGGTGTACAGCGGTAACGGGCTTTGCACACTGACCGCCGCGAACCCCATCTCGCGAAGCTCGGCGAGCAGGTCGTCCGCGAACATCCGCGCGCCGCACATGAACGCGACAAGGTGGCCGGACTTCAGGTGCGCGAAACGGTTCTGTTCGGCGTAAGCGTATATTTTTCTCAGAAATTGCGCGATCTCCCCGATCCATTTCGTATCCTGCAGGTAGAGCGTCA
>MIBD01000141.1:17482-20142 GCA_001829395.1 Spirochaetes bacterium GWF1_49_6
GACGCTTGAGCTCGTTGACAATCTCCTGCAGCAGCGGGGTAACCGGCTCGACCGGCACGCCGAAGACGTTGATAAAGTACGCGCCGTCCGGCGTTTTCAGTTCGCGGAAGTACCCGGGAATCAGCGTCTTATCGAGAGGATTGCCCGGCGCGGCGGGGCTAAGATTTTCAATCTGAAGACTTTCCGTCTTGATTAGCGGCGGGTATTTCCGGCGATGATGTTTAAAGTCCGACTCAAAACGTCTCCGTTTCATCCAGCCGATTTTGCCCTTACCGTACGCCTGCCTGAGGTAAAACTCCCGTTCGAAGCCGGACAGCATCTCGACATTGCTCGATACAGGCATCCCGGCGCTGCTCGATACAGGCATCTCGCTTTTATTCGCAGCATGTGTTTTGCCGGGCGCGGATTTCCAGAAGCGTTCACAGTCCAGCCTGCAAATATTGAATTTTACCTTGAGAAGCGATTCCTTCCATACATCGAGCGGCGGACGAAGTTTCTTCGATTGTTCCTGCATTGCGTTTCCCGGATAAAGCGATGGGATATTTTACCTGATAACGATGGAATTATCAATAAAAAAGGGGCTGTCCCAAGATGGCCCCTACTCACCATCTTATAAAAAAGGGGCTGCATGGAGCGAGTTGGCAAACAGTGTTTGTCATTGCGAGGCCTGAGCCGAAGCAATCTATTTTAATACCATATAAGGAATAAAACAGACTGCTTCTGCCGCGCTTCAAAAATTATTGTAGCGTGGTATCGCAGTGACGGTAAAAGACTCCTCACATTGCTTTCCAAAATATTACAAGGGCGGTTCTAAAAACTATTAACATTTATAACAAATGGCTTTATAGCTTTATAAAATACGCCCAATGGCCACTTCCTTGCCACCGAGAATCGGTGGTTATTAGAAGTGCCCACAAATAAAAACGGGGCCGCCCGAAGACAGCCCCGCTATTAAAAATATATCTTATTTTACGGTAAGTTCAGGACAGGATAATCGCTATCTGTCAAACGCGCAATGTTGGTAATAATACCTTCTATATTCGCGGGTTTAGTCCCACCAGTGTAAGTATCGGGGGCATTTGTCACGCCCGCGATTAACAAAACACCCGTGTTAGTATACAAATCGTAATTACCCATTTTCCATGTGGTATATCCAAGGCTGTCGAAATATTCCTGATAAATATAGTTCGTCCCATAATATGAGCCATTATTCGATAATCCCGTAGCGAACGCGATAGCGCCGCCGTCACTGTTTATTTTACCGTAGCCCTGTAACTGCCACGCCATCGGGTAAGGCCTGTCGTACTCGGCCATCGCCTGTACCTTAATTTCACCGGGCGATACCTCGATCAGTTTTACATAGACGTTGGTGATATGCCATACGCCGTTACCGTCGTACTTCGCGTAGATTTCCAGTTGGCGATCCGCGAGGGTCTGGTCATAATACCCTACCGCCTGAATCGGAGTATCGTTCGTCCCGTCGAGGAACAGCACTAATTTACCCTTATACGCCCCGGCCGTACCGGTCCAGTCGAAATAGATGTTGGTCTCCGCGGAATTGGTACCGTAGTAAAGGAAATAACCCCCGCCCGCCTGATCGTTCATAAATACCCACTCATTCGAATTAATCGCTACCAATGTCCCCTTATTATTCTTCATAAACGTCCAATTATCGCGCAGGGCGGTAACTATCTGGTCGCCGTATGCGCAGAGAATCTTCGCGGCGCGGACATAAGACTTGATATGCTCGTAGGCAGGACCTTCGTTGGTGGTGTTATCTACTACTGACGGACTCATCCCGCTCCCGCCGTCATCCAGCGTGGACGGCACGGTCATCCAGATACCGGACGGCATATCGTCCGCGGGGGTATCAATTACCCCGGCGCAGAACGACAGGAAAAACGACACGGTGATAACGCCGAAAATCGCAAAAATCTTACGAATCATTACAACCTCCAATTTGTTTAATGACTACAATTCTTATAGGTTAACATAGAATTATTTAATTTTCAAGTATATCACTCAATTTATTTTAAATTACCAATTTATTATTTACATCCGTTCCCGCCGGTAAAAACCATCCCGGATACGCCGGATATCTCCCCGCTCAATATAAACAATCTATATATAATACCGGGATTGCGGCTTAAATAGGAAATAATTTTCGCTTTTATTAAATTCATCTTTGTTATCGTCGTCATAATCGCGCTCTTCCGAAATAAAATGGAATCCCTTAACTTTCAACTATCACCCGTATATTTTTAAAAATTAGGAAACCATGCTATAATATTCCCGGAGTCCCGCATGAAAAGATTTTTATTATCGCTCTTAATCCTATTACCCGTTCTGCTATGGCCGTTCGACTTCGTTATCCTGAAGTACCGCTCCGGGGACTGGTATAACGCGTTCGACGGGGTAAAGAATTTCCTGCGCGAACTTTCCGGGCGGACGACTGTCGATACCCTCCCCGAACCTATCGAACTCGGCCTCGACGACGAACGGATATTCGAGCACCAGTTCCTTTTTCTGAACGGGCATGTCCCGGTCATACTGGACGAGAAGGAGAAGGCCAACCTGCGGAAGTTCGTGCTGAACGGGGGATTCGTGTTCGTGAACGACGATTACGGGCTGGACGAGTCGTTCCGCAAGGTAATCGCGGA
>MIBD01000141.1:20150-22188 GCA_001829395.1 Spirochaetes bacterium GWF1_49_6
CGGAGTACAAATTCGAGAAGGTGGCGTTCGACCACCCGGTCTACCATTGCTTCTACGAGTTCAAGGAAGGCCTGCCGAAGATACACGAGCATGACGGCGCCCCGCCCGAGGGATGGGGGTTGTTCGTCGGCGGGCGGCTCGCGATTTTTTACGCGTTCGAAAGCGATATCGCAGACGGATGGGACTACCCCGAGGTTCATAACGATTCCGCCGATAAACGCGAAGCCGCGTTCAGGATGGGCGTCAATATAGTCATTTATTCGCTGACCTATTAGAGAGGAAACTATTGAAAAAGAAAGAACCGGCGCAGGCCGTAGTTATCGACGATAAAGAGAAAAAGAAGAAACTCCGCCTCTTCGAGCGTTTCGCGCACTCCAAGTATAAAGAGAAAGCGGAGATTGAAGTAAACGATAAGAACTTTCTCGGCCATGTGAAGGATCAGGCGGATAAGCTTGGGGAAGTCGTCAAACAAGCCGGCGATAAAGTGAAAATCCTCATCGATTACCTGTTCGGCAAGGACGGCGATATCGGGAGTAAGATTTACACGGTCGCCGCGCTGGTCTATTTTATCTCTCCCCTCGATTTTATCCCGGACGTCATCCCCATACTGGGCTATGTAGACGATATCGCTATCCTCGGGATGGTCGCCGGGGCGATTATATCGAAATTATCGAGCCGTGAGAAGGAAATGGCGCTCCCGGATATTGTGAGGAATACATTGAAGACGACGGAACTGCGGAAAGACCTCCGCCACGATCAGCTCATGGGCCTCGTGGGGGGAAAGAACCAAGCGCAGGGTAAAATGGACAACGATATCAAGAAGCACCTGCTTATCGTGATTATCAGCCTCTCCGGGGCGCTGATAGCGGCATTAATCACCCTGCTCTTGAAATTCTATTTCAAGGTAATCTGATGGCGGGGGACGTCTTTTTTATCGCGTACCGTATCTTTTATTGGGCGCTTCTCGCGGGAATGTTTATCATAACGTTTGTACAGTCCTATAAAATCGTCAATCCCTATTACAAGGTTTTCCGTTCATTACCGGCAAGCTCGCGGAAATATATCGCGAAAGCGGGAACCCGCTATTTCCTGCAATACCTGGTCTCCGAGCTGAGGGGGCAAGCCCTCCTCATCGTCATCATTTTTATTCTGGTCACCCTTGTTATCGGGGTAAACCTGTTGATATGGCTCCAGTAGTTGAAACGGCATATAAAATAACCATTTTCCAGCCGCCTGCACTATTATTAATCTGTCTATAGCACAATATTTATTCGTCCGAATCATATCATTCTATTATCTCTATATAGAATAATAACATAACTATCCTATATATTTTCTGAATTGGCACGAATATTGTAATAATAGGTCAGGAGGAACACAATGATAAAAATCGAAGCGATTATCCGGCCGTCGCGGCTGACGGCATTAAAAGATGCTCTCTCGCTGCTCGGGGTGCACGGGATGACTATTCTGGAGGCCGGGGGATTCGGACGGCAGAGAGGGCATAAGGAATTGTTCCGGGGCGGGGAGTACGAGGTCGAACTGATTCCAAAACTGATGATCGTTCTGGTCACAACGGACGGTATGGCTCCGAATATTGTCGGGAAGATCAAGGAGGTTTGTTATACAGGCGAAGCCGGCGACGGGAAAATATTTATCTATCCTATCGGGGAGGTCATCCGCATACGAACAGGAGAACAAGGAGAGGACGCGCTTTAATACTGAAAACTTGATTATTATATGGCAATAATATTACAATATTGCATTGCAAATCAAGGCGGTCCCATGAACAGAGCTACTCGTACTCTCAGCGCGATTCGATGGTTAAAACTGAAACTGGCGCTATCTTTTATTTTGATACCTTTGGCATTTCTGGCGTTAGGCGAACTGTATATCTCGTTCTATCATGTGACGGTTCCGAACGAAACTGCCACCCAGATTATGAAGGCCTTCGCCCCGATTCCCTACGCCTTATATCTCGTGTTCGCGATTGCCTTCGTATTCGTCATTCTCAGCTTCTTAAAACCGCTTTTCAGAT
>MIBD01000141.1:22255-27386 GCA_001829395.1 Spirochaetes bacterium GWF1_49_6
CGTCATGAATATGGTGTTCTGGACACTCGGCATTATCTTGTTTTACGCGATTTCGGCATGGAAAGCGCCGATGCCGTTTTTCTGGACGTTGATACTCAAGTATGCCTCCGGATTGATGGCATCCCTGTATTCCATATTTCTCGTCAACCGTCTGCTTTTCAATTACAAACTTCTGCTGAATATGACCGATATACGGCCGGGCGAAAACGACATTTTCTACCGCAACAAGAATTCTATCGTGATGATATCCATCCTGTTTTTCATGGTGACTCACCTGGCGTATTTTATTTTCGTCAACTACGTCCGTAAGGACTATTTCGACTCTCTCGATGCGGTTTATCTGCGGATCGGGATCATCGGATTTATCTTTTTTGTCATCTGCTACGGGCTTTATTTTATCTCCACGCTCGAAAGCAAGAAACAGCTTGCCACCCTCAACGAGAAACTGGACGAACTCGCCGCCGGGAAGGAAGCCGACCTGAGCAAACGGGTCATCCTAACCCATTTCGACGAGATCGGCGATATTGTCCACCGGGTGAATCTTTTCAGCCGCAAACTGCACGATAATTTCAGCAAGATCAAGGTCATCTCCGGGGAAATCGACAGCAGTTCCCAGGCCGTAGCGGGGTCGTCCCACACGGTCAGTGAAAATGTCAACGACCAGTCGTCGAATACCGAGGAAATCCTCTCGGCGATGGAAGAGTTTTCCATGACGATGGACAGTATCACGACCGATGTCAATAACCAGACGGAAATCATGGACGGCACGAATAGAGCGGTCGAACAGCTTTCAGGGGCGATCAGGACGATCATCAATAACTCGAAGGATATCAACCGGAAAGCATCGGAGAACATAAATTCCGCCGAGAAGGGTATCGATAAGGTGAATATCTCTATCGACCGTACCGCGAAGATCATGGAAAATATCCGCGAGGTGTCTGAAAAAACCCGCAACGCCGGGGAGCAGACCCGCCATATCGACGAAATTCTCGAATCGATCGAAGCGATTGCCGAGAGCACGACGATCCTCTCGATGAACGCGGCTATCGAGGCCGCTCACGCGGGCGCGATGGGGCAGGGTTTCGCTATAGTCGCCGCGGAAATCCGCAATCTCGCGGAACGCACATCCGAATCCGTGCAGGACATCGAGAAGCTGATCTACTCCATTAAGACCAGCGTCGACGAGGCGGTGAATCTTTCCGACGCGGGGCATAAGGAATGGCAGGAGTCGGAACTCCTGAACCGCGAGGCGAGCGAATCGTTAAAAACTATCGTGCAGAATATTGAGGGAAGTAATAAGATGTTCCAGGAAATCACCCTCATCACGGGCGATCAGGAAAATATGGTGCAGGATGTTTTCCGCAACAGCGAGAAACTCAGCGCGATCTCGTTGAGTATCCGCACCGCTATCGAGGAACAGTCCAAGGGGGCGAACCAGATTGTGGACAGTATCCAGGAAATTGTCCGTAACGGCGAGGAAAACGTACAATCATCGGAAGAACTTTCGGCGCTCGCCGAGCAGTTGGAAATGAAGGGCAGAGAACTTTCGGAAATAGTAGGACAGTTCAGACTATGACATTCTGAGGAGTTCGGCCGCGTCCAGACGCCATTCCCGCGCGAGAAACTCGATCATCTCTTTTTCCTCCGGGGTGATTATCCCGTCGGCCTTAATCAGTTTCACCGAGAATTCGACCAAATCCTTCTCGAACCCCTCCGCATCGGGGCCGCTCTCCAGCCATCCCCCCATCACCTTCACCGCCTTCTCGAAACGCCGTCTCAGCCAACGCGGTTCCAGTTCCTTCAGGTAATCCCGCTCCTTGAGATAATTGCATTCGCCGTAGTAAGGCTTCTCGTAGTTGAATAACGCGCTATGCTTGACCCGTTCGGAATGCAGGAATTCCTTGATAACGTCGATCTCCCTGTCGTCGATATGCCCGTCGCCCGCCATCAGCGCGTAGAGGATATCGAATCCCGCCTGTTCGAGGGTAACCAGATAGGTCGCTTCAGCCATAGTTTTCTCCTTATAAAGTGAAAAGTGAAAAGTAGAAAGTAAAAAAGTGACAAGTTGAAATCCCCGCCAAGGGGGAACATCCCTGCAATATTATAATAAGAATCAAGGCGGGAGTCAAAAGGAGGGTAAAAAAATCCCCGCCTTCTCAGACGGGGATTATATGATATTTTAGAATGCGGAATTAATGATGCTGAACAGAAGAATATAGATACTCAAACCTACCGCGATAAATCCCAAAGGAATCTGGAAAGGGGTGAGAATTTTATCCAATTTCTCCATCTTCTCAGCGGGAAGTTCTTTTCTCCCTTTCAGGAAGTTCATCGCAAGAACAACACCCAAAACGATTTCATCAATGATTGCTATGACAAACAGCAATCCGGCCCAGAAATTATAAGCGAAAACCCCGGTAGAAAATATCAGGAAACGAATAAGATCGATAACACCCCAGATGAATAAACCTATCCCGATATACGTCTGAAAAGGCACCAATTTCTCGACTAATTCTCCGGCTTTAGGATTTTTTTTCGCGATAAATGTCGATAACGCTAAAACTCCGCCTGCAAAAAGGGCTATAATCCGAACTAGAACCATATTTTTCCTCCTTTAGGATATCTACAATTTTACATACGAAATCAAATAAAGTCAATAACAAAGGGAAATAAAAACGCCGGAGACTGCCTGTAGTCCCGTACCTTCCTCTCATACTAAAGAACGGGACTGCTTGTAGTCCCGTACTATGCTTCCTAAAAAAGAACGGGACTGCTTGTAGTCCCGTACCTTCCTCTCATACTAAAGAACCGGACTGCCTGTAGTCCCGTACTATGCTTCCTAAAAAAGAACGGGACTGCCCTTACCGGACAGCCCCGTCTCCAAATCATCTACAGTTATTTCCCAACCCTATGAACGCATCCTATATATATTACCGGAGGATGCCCCGAAAACGGAAATTTTCCTGAAATATTTTTATTAGGGCGGTTCTAAAAACTATTAACATTAATAATGATATATCTTTAAAATACGCCCAATGGTCACTTCTTTATCTTCGCGCGAAGCGCGGAGGCTTGCCACCGAGAATCGGTGATTATTAGAAGTGCCCATTATTTAACGGTCGTCGAAATCCTCTTCCATCTCCTCTTCCTCAAAATCGCCGTCATATTCGTCTTCATCCTCGAACAGGTCGTCAGCATCATCATCGTCCTCTTCTTCCAGAAAATCGTCGTCCCATTCGGTATCCTTCTCGACATCATATTCGTCTATTTCACTGAAACGCTCCTCGATAATTTCGTCGATATCGAACTCCCACGCCGCGCTCAGTTCCAGCATCAGATTGTATTTCGAATCCGGGATATCGTTATCGTTTACAATATTCCCCCGGATATATTCCAGCATGACCTCCGTCTCCTCGTCGGTACTTTCGGCCTTAAAGGAATCCGCCGCCTTCTTGAAACGTTCCGCGATCTCGCTCTGCGGGAGCTCTCCCAGATTTTCCATCTCATCGTCCTCGTCTAACTCCCCGTCGAAATGCTCCTGCAGGAAGTCCATGATCTGGTTGACGTCCGTAATAATAATGTCGTCGTCATTCCCCGACAGGATAGCGAGAATATCGAATGCGGCTCTCATCTGATTCATGTTTTACCTCCGAAAACGAATCTGCCAAACCCGGTAAAATTGTATTACAAGAAAATTAAAATGTCAATAGCTTAATCAAAATCCGTACCGGCTTAAATAAATCGATTTCGTCTAAAATTGACTTTTAGGGCCGTTCTAATTAGGATATATCGAATTAAATTAAGGAGTAGAGTATGGCAGTCAGTTATAAGGAACTCGGATTCGTAAATACGCGTGCGATGTTCACCCGCGCGGTCGACAGCGCCTTCGCGGTACCGGCTTATAATTTTAATAATATGGAGCAGATTCAGGCGATTATCGCCGCCTGTGTGGACACCCAGTCCCCCGTTATTCTTCAGGTATCCTCGGGCGCACGTAAGTACGCGAACCAGACCCTCCTTCGCTGGATGGGGCAGGGCGCGGTTGAAATGGCGAAGGAAATCTCCAAAGAGAAGGGTTTGGGCGAGATACCCATCTGTCTCCATCTCGATCACGGCGATACTTACGAACTCTGCGTATCCTGTATCGAGACAGGGTTCTCGTCGGTGATGATAGACGGCTCCCACCTTTCCTATGAAGATAATGTCGCGATGACTAAAAAAGTCGTGGAATACGCCCATAAGCATGATGTGACTGTCGAGGGAGAACTCGGAGTGCTTGCCGGCGTCGAGGACGAAGTGTCCGCCGCCGAGCATGTTTACACCCGTCCCGAAGAGGTCGAGGACTTTGTCTCCAAGACCGGGTGCGATTCGCTTGCGATCGCTATCGGCACCTCGCACGGCGCGTATAAATTCAAACCGGGCACCAAACCCCTGATTCGTCTGGACATCCTCACCGAGATCGTCAAGCGTCTACCCGGTTTCCCGATCGTGATGCACGGTTCGTCGTCGGTTCCGCAGGACGCGGTGGCGACTATCAATAAGTACGGCGGAAAGATGCAGGAAGCGATCGGTATCCCCGAGGATCAGATCCGCGAGGCCGCCAAGTCCGCGGTATGTAAGGTGAATATCGATTCCGACGGGCGCCTCGTGATGACCGCGAAGATCCGCGAGGTATTCGCGACCAAGCCGGAAGAGTTCGATCCCCGTAAGTACCTCGGCCCTGCCCGCGACGCGCTGAAAGAAATGTATATGCGCAAGAATAAAGATGTTCTCGGAAGCGCCGGAAAAGCCCCGGAAATTATCGCGTTATTAAAAAAGTAAATATCCGGACGGCGCTCTCAGGAGCGCCGTCATTTTTAAATACTTTCCAACGAGGATGCTATGAATCCCCCTGAAGAACACAGAATCCCTTTAGGTATTCGCACGACTAACGGATTCCCGTTCACGGCGATGACGATTGACGATTCCATGATGATGCGGAAGCTGCTCATCCAAATCCTGCGCGGCGAGGGTTTCGAAATGATCGCCGAGGCGGACAGCGGGCGTTCCGGTCTGGAACTATATACCGCCCTCGATAAAAAGCCCGATTTTGTTTTTCTCGACGTCGAGATGCCCGAGATGAACGGGATCG
>MIBD01000141.1:27402-27881 GCA_001829395.1 Spirochaetes bacterium GWF1_49_6
CAAGAAGGTTAATCCGCAGGTGAAGGTGATTATGGTTACCAGTGTTACCGACGAACGGGCTGTACGGGCCCTCGTCGAACTCGGTATCGGCGGATATGTGGTCAAACCGTTCAAACGGGAAGACCTGCTGTTGCGGGTCGCGCGTATCCTCGGGCGGAATAATTACCGTCCCACCTAGATATTCGTATTGGTCACCCGAAAGTTAAAATTTGTCTTGTTCTTCCAGCCCACTAAATCCTCGGCTATCATTTCAAAAATATAATTCGTGTTAAATTGAAGATTGGTTATAGTCACGCTCCAATTCCCGTTCGTCTTCGGGAAACTTCCTGACATTCCCGAACTGCATTCGTAGACAAAATACTCCAGGCTATTCGCCTCATAGATAGTCCCGCTGAAGGTTACGGGATTTATAGTAAAGTAAACTTTCCCATTGAAATTTGATGTAAAGGTTATCAGGGGCTTCGCGGTATCGACAAAAT
>MIBD01000141.1:27952-31002 GCA_001829395.1 Spirochaetes bacterium GWF1_49_6
TCAGTCAATTCAACCCAGATACTCCAGCTTCCTTCGCTGGCGCTGACCGTATTCGTATAATCGCCTGGCGATACGTGCACCGAGATACTTTCCACTTCGGATTCCTTGGTGTACACGGTACCGGAGAGATAAAAGGACGAGGTTTTCTGGTTGTATTCGCCCGGCTCGTGGATATATACCGTCAATTCCCCCGCTAACAGGGATTCGAGGATCAGGGAGCATCCGCAGATCAGAAGCATCGAAACGCCGATAAGCAGAAGTTTTATTTTCATAGGCCCTCTCCGTATGGGCGTGTTGACGAACCCGGTTTGTCATTGCCTGCCTTCTACGAAGGTAGACAGGCGATGCCGCGCTACAATCAGCATTTGAAGCACGGTAGAAACAATCTATTTTAATAACTCAAAAGGAGTTATACAGACTGCTTCGCGCTTCACGTCTCGCAGTGACGCAAAATTCTTTCCTCGTCAACACGCCCGTATATTCTTCTTTATTATATCGCGATAGGATGGACTTTTCAAGCAATTCCCCGCTTGACATTTAGTTTATCATTCAATAATATGATAGATATATATTTGGGGAATGAAATGGATTTTGGAAATATCAGTAATATCTCCGCGCAGGACGTTTACCGTTTCGCGGTCGAATCGGAAAAAACCACGCGCGACCTTTATGATAAAATCGCTATAATGGCAAAGGATGCAGATATCAAGAATCTCTTTAAAATATTGGCGGACTCCGAAGACAAGCACCGTATTAAATTTTCCCAGCGTCTATCTGAAATCCGCGCGGAATCGGATATTCCCGCATTGGATATCAACCTGAAATCCCTGCTTTATTATTTCAGCGCCAAACTTTTCTCGAAAGATATTCTCAATGAGAAACTGCGCCGCCTGAGAGATATGGAAGGCATTTTCGAATTCGCTATGAGTTTAGAGTTGGATCACGTGCTTTTTTACAGCGAGGTTCGCGTTATAGTCGACTCCTCCGAGCAGAATTTTATCGACGAGATCATCGACGAGGAGCGCGCGCATTTTGTGCGCCTGCTCCAGTTGAAACGCGCCAAGGATAAATAACCCCTAATCTAACGTGACAATCACCTCGCTATCGTCGCCGCGTACCTGCGGTGTCTGCGCAATCCCCTTGATGAACATCGCCTCATCGGGCACAGTCGCAAGCAGATAATCCCGCATCTCGCCGACAGTCACCTTCTTATCGGCGTTCTTGTCCGCGTCACCCCCGATCCCCTTGAGGAAGTAATAGGTAAAGAGGCCGTGAAACTTCTCGCGGAACCATGTCGCGTAGTCCGAACCGCTGGTCGCGGTAAAGACTACCCCCGATTCGTCCGCTACAAGCTGGTTGTCGACCTTCGCGTAGATAGGCGAGACGTCCTCGATAATCATCCCCACATCCGAATCGCCAGAGAAACACGCGTCGATGATCACGACTATCTTTTTTACCCCCAGCGACTTGAGTTCCTTCAGATTATTGTAAAACACGTCGATGGAGTATCCCGTGGATTCCGCGTTATCCTTGATCACGTTCACCGGGGCGAAATACCCCTTCTTATCGCTCAGTCCGGGTATGCCGTGCCCGCTGTAGAAAATATACACCGCGTCCGGCTTCTGCTTCACCGTGAGCTGATAGAGGCGGCTTTTTTTCACGCCGTCCTTCTGTCCGAATATATCGGTAAACACCGCCCCGTCGGCATTCTCCTTATACAGGATATTTTTCTCAGGGATGCCGAACGTTTTAATAAAGTACTTCTTCACCGTTTCCGCGTCATGCACCGCGAACTCGACGTTCTTAATATCGTTGATATAGTCCTTATTCCCGATAATCACCGCGATGGGATTCTTATACGGAGTCTTCCCGGCGGGTATCTTGATATCCACATCTACCTTCGCCGACTTGGCGTTGAGCGAACCCGGTTTCCCGACTACTATATCCTTCGCGGCGGCCTTGGGCTTCCCGATTTTACATTCGATAAACTCCGTCAGGGAAAGACTCCCCTTCGTTTCCTTGATATCCAGTTGAATCTTGACATCCTTCTGCTGGAGGTTCTTCCCTATCGATAACGGGATGAGTACTTTCCGGTAGTCCCCGGGGGCGATATCGCCGAGGTTGAAGTACGGGAGGTCGCTGATCAGCACGACGCCGTTATTCCCGATAATGGTCGCGTTCAGGAATACCCCGAGCGCCCTGCCCTCGCCTGTATTCCCGATGATGACTTCGAGTTCGACATTCTCGCCCTCTTCGGCGCTATGGTTATTATTGCCGTAGCTGTCGCCTTCCTTGTCGTCGTCGATACCCCAGTCGATAATATTAAACTGCGGGTAGAGGAATTCCTGGGTCTCTATCTGAATGTTGATGGGGTCAGAGTCCTTCTTGAAGAACGGTTCCTTAACTGTGACACGGAACTGCGCGAATCCGCTCAGTAGTGTCTTCAACGCGGCTATTTTCACGCTGACCGTCTTGCTGGATGACGCGGGGATATCGATAGTGCCGGGGAGAGTAAACGTGATACCGTTCGTCCCGGAGATAGGCTGGAGTTCGATCCATACTCCCGACGCGTCGCCCTTGCCTCGATTCTCGATCTGGAGGAGGATTTCCCCTTCTTCGCCGGCTTTCAGGACCTTGTCGACCCCGACGTTCACCTCGGCGGTCAGGAAGATGATCGGCGGCTTTACTCCCGCCTCGGTCTCGAGTGCCTGGATTTTCCCGTCAGCGCCTACCTGGCTTTTATTTTTCACTTCCATATTGGCCGATTGTGTTTTCACTACGAAGTAATGTATCTGGGAGTCCTTCGGGAGGAGCTTGATTTTTCCCGAGTATATTTCCATTTTACTGAAATGTATCCCGTTCTTATCTTTCGTATTGATATCTTCGATCCGTATCATCGCGAGGCCTTCTATCAGCGCTTCGCTGCCGTCGGGAAAGATCAGAGTCACAAAGTCGTTTTTACCGTTCACCCTGATTTCGCTGAACCCTGACACGGTATCCCCGTATCCGGCGTTGTTCCATGCATTGGCATCGAATGCCCGTATCTGAAC